>CAYFWV010000065.1:0-29927 GCA_964346975.1 uncultured Candidatus Bathyarchaeia archaeon | reverse complement strand
TTTGCTCTTCCCACTCACTTGCTACGCGTTCTTCTTCATACTCGCAGTGGAGTTGCCAGATATTGACAGTGACAGGATCGCGCACAAAGTAAACATACCTGTGAAATGGGGGAAGAAGGTAAGTTTGTATCTGTCAGGCGCCCTCTCCATTCTGGGATCAGTCTTCCTCACCATCATCTACTTGTCTCGAGTATTAGACGGATATCTCGACCTATCGTTGATAATATTGCTCTCGGTTCTACCTATTGTTGCCGCAATCACTGCTCTCCAACAGCATTCAGGACGAAGAAACGCGTACCGTCAGGTGAACATCACAATGTCAGCCATGATTGTATTCATCTGTGCAGTAGATCTCGTACTGCTGCACCAGTTTCTCAGCTGATGATTGCTTTCATTGAGCAGGCCTACCACTGAGCAAGATGCGTTTGTCTACCAAATAGTAGCTGCGTCCACATCGTGAATTCCATCACGTTGAGAGAAGGTCAGAGTCTCGAGCCGTCATTTACAAACCTAAAGAATGCAGAACATTATGAACACTCTATGCGCGCGAAGCGTGTTCTATGCAAAAGTATTTTGTCAAATTGTCCATATGCAGTCCTTCGCGCGCAGGGTGGTGGCATACTTTAATGGAAAGTGCCACCACTCAGTATATTTCAATACTACCACGTTTTATGGAAAAGTGCCATATGGAAATGAATGAATGTCGAAGTTTTTTGGGTTTTGAAATGGACAGAGTATCAAATCTCCATGCATTTGTCCATTGTCACAAGTTCGCGCGCGAGCGGTGCAGAAGCTGGATGACGGGACTCTACAGACATGTATGTTGGGGCTGCTTTCTCTCGAAGAGAGGCAGGGGCCTCGGTGGAGTCGGAGGGAGTTGTTCCTTTACTCAATGCGGTTGAGCCTCCTGTGTCCCAGAAAGAGCACTATGATACCGAGTGTCCAAATCACTGCAGAGTTCAGACTCAAGGCTTCAATCAGCGTGAGATCTAACACCAACAGAGACCCGAACAGGACACCCATCGACGAGAAGGCAGTTACTTGTCCGTTTATGATCAGGCCAGTCATCTGCTCCCGGGCGTTCTCCGAGAAAACTGGGTTCAGAATGGACAGGCCGACAGCGATCACAATGTTGCCTGCAAGGAGTTGCGCCGTGAACCCTGCGTTGGCTAACAGAGAGAACAGGGTCAGCTGTGGAATGGAGAGCATCGTAACAGTGACACTTACGACGCCGATGGGAATCGCCACCAGCCATCCTTGCAGCAGCTTGGCCTTGATGAACTTTGCCACGCCAGACGGAGTCTTCTTGTAGATGAAGAAGCTCTCTTTGCCTCCGGACGCCAAGTGACCAACCACAAACACTGCAAGGAGCGGCATCAGGAACAAGGGCATCATAAGGCTGACTTCTGGATCCTGGATGCCTCCACCGAAGAAGATGGTCAGCATGGCGAGGAGCCCCACGACATAGATGATTCGGGACAGGTTCTCGAGTCGCCGAACATAGTTCTTGAAGATAGAGACGAGGAGGGTGCTGAAGGATCCATCTCTCCCTAGATGTCGAAGTGTCTTGTAGAAGATCCCGTCAGGCTTCACTCGGGAGACAGCAAATGTGGTTGGTTCAATGCGGTAGGCACGACCAGCCGCTTTGGTACCGAGCCACAACGCAGCGACAAAGAAGAGGGAGAGCCCTGTGAACTGGACGAGCCCCTCAATACCTGACGCTGCAAGGTTCCCAGGATTGGATGTGAAGCTGACAATGACGTCGGCCCCCCAAGAACTGGGCAAGCAGCTGAGAACAGCTCGGATAATCCCGCCTGTTCCAGGAGTTGTGAGGGCTTCAATCAAGCCTCCACCGAAGAGTGCGTACATTACGGCGATCATGGGTAGAGCGAGAATTAGTGAGAGAGCCTTCCCAAGGTCTCTGCCACGACTACTCGCGAATCTGGTTCGCAGCAGAGCAGCAATCACTGTGCCAATCCAGAGTGCAGACAACAGTGTGACAATAAAAACTAGCACGGTTATCGCCAGCTGAGCCATGTCGAGTCCAAGCGGAGACAGAGCTGCTGTGAAGAAGCCTGCCAACACTGTAATAGCGATTGCGTAAAAAGGGGCCACTCCCAGAAATTCGCCGAGCAGAACTTCGCTGGGTCTCACAGGAGCGGCCAGGAAGATCTCCACCTGACCAGCCTGCATTCCCTGCAACGTGTAGGTGATTGGCAGCAATACGATGTAGAAAAAGAGCATGAACATCAAAAGGGGTATCATCGCTGCAGCAGCTTGGGAAAGAAAGAAGGCGATCAAGTCGTCGACAAAGAAGCTGACCAGGGTTGGCGCAATAAATCCCACGTAGACCACGAGCAGACCAACGACCAGGTATGGAAAGTAGGATCTGATCCTGCGAAGGTTGTTTATGCGGATGCGATATTCGTTTCTCGCAACTAGAAGCCACTTATATGGTGTCAATCTTCTGCTCCCTCCACGCGAGGAGTTCCTTCTCTTCAACTCCTCCGGTGATGGCAATGAAGGCTTCTTCCAGACTCGTTGTCTGTGTCTGTTGAACAAGCTCTTTGACAGTGCCTAGTGCGATGAGCCGACCTTGGTTGATTATACCTATCCGATCACACAGCTCTTCCACAACCGGAAGAATGTGACTGCAAATGAATATCGTCTTGCCAGCACTCTCAGCCAGCTTCTTGATCAGGTCTTTAACCATGAGGGCAGCACGGGGATCCAGCATGGATGTCGGTTCGTCAAGGAACAAGAGTGCAGGATCATGAATCAGGGCGGAGGCGATCAGCACCTTCTGTTTCATGCCTCGGCTGAAGCCCTCAAGCAAGTAGTCGCGACGATCATGAAGCTCGAACAGCACTAGCAAGTCATCGATCCTATCAGATAGAATGTTACTGGGAACATCGTAGAGAGACCCCATGAACTCTAGAAACTCAGAGGCACTGAGTTTCTCATACAAGCCTGGAGACTCAGCAAGCAAGCCCGTTCTCCGCTTCACATCGTTTGCCTTCTTTAGAATGTCAAAGCCGTTCACGGAGGCTGTGCCAGCTGTGGGCTTGACAATACAATTTAGCAGGCGAACAGTCGTCGTTTTCCCTGCCCCGTTAGGTCCGAGCAAACCGAAAGTTTCACCTTCATAGACTTCCAAGTCGAGTTCATCCACCGCCTTTATCTTGCCGCCGTTACCGTAGTGTTTCGACAACTTGTTTGATCGAATCACGATTCTCACATCGAATCACCGTCCTTTCTTCTGAGTTGGGGTAGCACTGAGCGCGCGCGCAAATGTTCATCCTTCCACTTCATACGATCCCTTCCACTTGGCGGTTCAGGTCTACTTTTCGCCCGAGCATCTTTCGCAGATCATCCTCCGAGAGGTCTATTCGCAGAATTCCGTTGGTCCCCTTGATCTCCAGCACTACACCCTCAACAATCGACAACTTCTCCAAGGCTCCGAGAAATCCCTCAAAAAGAACACGTCCATGTGACTCATTGGACAGTGACATGTTCTTTACATGTCTCTTAGACTTCATCTCAATGGAGAAAGCATGCTTCAAATCTCAGTCACCAAGTGAAGATGCAGCGCAGACTCAGTAAAATGTCCCGCAAGAAGGACACTGACAAGTAAAGATCTATGTAGACGTGGAAAAATTCGCTATCATCGCGCGGCCGAACTATTGTCATCTACAGAGTAGCCAGAGTGCACTCCAAGATTCTTCAATACTACTGAGGGCTCGAGTTCATCGCATTTTAAATGGTGTTCTATACCCCTTTGCGACCAACTTCTCATGAATCGCGCTCTTTAGGGCGCCTAATCCTTCTCCAGTCTTTACACTCACTGGGAACACTTTCTCCGCAACAGCTGAGACATGTCCGTTGCTGACCTCGTACATGAACTCTTCTAGGTGAGCATCGACCTCCTTCTTGTCAGTCTTATCCATTTTGTTAGCCGCGACCAAGGGAAACTCACGTAACGTCCTAGCTAGAAACTGGATCATCTCAACATCGATCGAAAGTATCCCCTTCTTTTCCAGACGCCACGATATTTCTAGGAACGTGGATATATCGAACACGTGGATAGCCAAGGCTACGTTTTGAGCGTTAGACTCCAAGAAACGGAGGATCCGATTCTTCCTCATATTCTCTAGAGGCTTAGAGACACCCATCATCCTGCCGAACCCAGGCATGTCCACAAGAACTAGGCCACTGTTTAAAGGATGTTTCAATATGGTTCGCGTTGTTCCCGGACGCTTTCCGATTACTACATCTAAGCCTACAACTTCTCTGATGATGCTGCTCTTACCGGCATTAGGCCTTCCAGTGAAAACCAAGTACTCCTCAAGCATACTAATCAGTATAGAGAAGGAATCTGATTTGTCTATCCCATTCACCCATGTATTCTACATGCGCGCGCTGGTCCCACTTTCTAGGGATGAGTGAACAAGGCTGTGGCCTAGCTTGAAAGTTTGCTCATCGAATTTAGACTGCATTCCGTGAGAACTTCTTAATCTTATTCAGGAAAAGAAAACGAGTTGCAGATTCCTTAAAATAGCGCTGCACATCGAAACAAAGAGTAGGTAGCTTCCGCGCTTCTCTCCCTTCTTGCACAATGGCTAGGACTCGTGAGATTTCTCCGGTGCGATTTCTTCGGGGGCTCTTATTATCTGCTCTGAAATTAGATCGGTAGTTGGAAGCCGAGGCAGTCGATTGTGCTCAACATGAATGCGCCTTTCTGGAACTGATGATAAATTCCCCCTCAGATAAGCTTCACGGCAACCACCGCATGCCAAAAGAGTCACTCCAAATAGAACAAGACCAATATTCATCATCAAATTCGCAGATGGTAACATTGCAATAGAAACAAGTCCCCAGATGATCATAAGCAAACCTACACCACTTACGAAGCCATAGATGAAAGCGCCCAATCTATGGTCACTAATTCGCTCTGCCATCATCATCACTAGCTACATGAGAAGAAGCGTGTCGATTTAACAATTATGAACCAAAAATATCGATGCTAAATAAAAACTCAACCACCCGGGCAATCCTTCCGCGCGTGGGTTGTGAAAAACTTAGAAATACAGAAAAGCTCGTAAAGGCGGGATGGAAGAGTTGGAAAGAAAAAGCCGTGAGAAAAAGCATTCAAAAAGGAGGGTTCAAGAGGACACCTCGAGATAACAAGACGGATTGTTGAAGGTTTTCAGGGCACGCTCTTGGGAAAGATGGAATCAGGCCGGTCACAGGGCCGGCGCATAGGAGAGACTGAAATCATTTAGGGAAGTCTATCCAGATTAATAGAAGGTGTGGAGAATGGAGGCACTTTGCGATCTATTCTTTGAGCTTTCAAACCAAGACAGACTCAGAATCCTCCTCCAGCTCAACAAGAAAGCAATGAACGTTACAAACCTGTCAAAAAAGCTAAGCCTCACCAAACAGGAGGTCAGTAGGCATGTTTCCAGAATGAGTGAAGCTGGATTGACCAAGAAAAACGTTGATGGCTCTCATCACCTCACAATGTACGGCAAGATGGTCTTGAAGCAAACCGAAGGACTAGAATTCACATCAAAGCAAAGGAACTACTTTGCATCCCACTCTTTAACTCGCCTCCCACAAGAATATGTCAGCCGCATAGGCGATCTAGCAAACAGCACGTACTCAGACGACATCAGCGCCGTCTTCTACAGAATAGAGAAGATGATCCAAGAATCGGAAGAGTACATCTTCACGATAACCGACAAATACCTCTTTGACACGAATTTTCAGCTTGGAGAAGCCTGCGGAAGAGGGGTCAAGGTAGAAAACATTGAAGCGAGAGACTGGACTGTTGACCTGGAATTCCACCAAGCCTACCTAGCAGAGGATGTCAAGAGGAAGGCAATATCTCAAGCGAGGATCACTGGAATTCTGGAGGAGAGGGTGCTCGATCGACTTGACGCATACTTGTACATGTCAGAGAAAGAGGTAGCCGTGATAGGCTTCCCTCTCTCAGATGGAAAGTTTGATTACGTTGGGTTTCTCGCCTCAGATAAGAGAGCCCACGCATGGTGTCTAGACCTCTTTCAACATTATTGGAAGAGAGCTGTACCGAGAGCACGCATACTTGAGGAGCTTTACACGTGGATCAAGGAGAGACCTAGAGCCATCCGAGCTTTGAAGGAGATCGCTCAGGGAGAACAGATTACAGACGAAAGGCTACTTCTGGAATTCGAAGAGAGAGGACTAATGAGCCAAGAGCGATTGACTACTCTTGCACTCTTTCTTCTGCAACGCATATGAAAAGCCCAGTGCTGAAGCCGCAACAGCCTTGGAACACACTGCAGGTCTAGATTATGGCCGATCCTCCCGGTTGCTCTGTACTGCGGGTGGTGCCAATCATGCACACGCCTGTGAGTACCCGCTCCAAGCCTACTCAAGCTGCGGGTGAACGGGATTGATCTTTACTGGTCACTTGTGCCTTCTGCGAATCTTGCAGTTGCCTGCTTGTCGAATGTCACTGCCCGCCTGAGAATAACTGACAAGATTGCCATAGAGATCACCAACACCTTAATTCCCAACTTCTCGAAAAGCGTTGAGACTTTTATGAATCAATACGAATCCAGCAACAGTTCCAAACCCTACATACCAATTCCGACACTAACTGGCTCATAGGATAGCAGTGCACGACTTGTATTGAACAACGCACACATTGACCACTCCGCGCGCGCAAACGGAATAGGATAAAATGTTTTTGACCAAATTGAAATGCATGCATATTAAGGACATGATGGTAGAACTGAAGGGAATGAAAATGGAACTAGATGGCTTCAAGGTCTTCTTACAACAACGGAAAATTGATGCTGAGCAGATCAAAGCCGCTATGCTAATTGTTGAGGAATTTAGTAGGTTTTTGCGTTACCAGAAGTCCGTTGAGCATGCATCCCATGAAGATGTGTACGATTTTTCGGATTACTTGATTAAGCAAGAGAAAAACACGTTTGAAAATTATGTGTCTCTCCTTAGGTTTGGGTATTTCCAGAAGAACAAGAAGTTAATCATTGGGTTCTTGGAAATTCTGGATGGAAGTGAGATGATAGTGAATTTCTCTAAACGATTAATCGAAGAATATGGGGAAGAACTTCGAGACGCAGTTTTTGAGGGTATTGAGATACCGCCGTTGGGGATTCGTCCTCGGCAAAAAGTTGCAGTGACCAAGAGATTGGTGGAACGATTTCTTGCCAAGGTCGATTATGCGGAGTGTAAGACCTTCTTTGAGATTGGCCTTCGCGATAAATATCCTCAATCTTATGAGAAACCCACGAAGTTGTATCAAGAAGCAGACGATGTTGATGAATTTCTGAGAAGAAGTCACCAAAACCTGATTACAACATTAGAAAACCACATGAAAGAAGATACACTGTTTTTTACCCAAGAGATTGATGATGAAGTAATTGCGTATGTAAAACGCGATCAGACTATTGAGACAGGAATCCGAAAAGGAGAACGTGTAATAATTGCGAAAATTCCTTATTCGACAAAGGAGTTTCTCCATGAAAAGGATGAAAGGAAAAAAAGATACTTTTACTGTCACAATCCTTGGATTCGCGAGGCGTTGTTGGAGGAAGATCGACCAATTGATCCAGTCTTTTGTGGTTGCAGTGCGGGGTACTTTAAAAACTTCTGGGAAGCTGTGTTGAATCACCCTGTAAGAGTAGAGGTTCTCAAGTCGATCATCAGTGGCGACAAGATTTGTGAATTTGCTTTGCATTTATGCATGCATGCATAGTAGCAATGTATGGAAGCCCTCTTTGTCTCTTTTACAGGGGTTTATTCCACGAAAGATGGTTCACTTTCGTATAATGATCATAGGCAGTGACTACCGCTTCTTTGAAGGCATTACTCCACTTCTTTCCTGCAACTAGAGCCCTGACTGATTCTGGAGTGCTCAAATCAGCAAGCCTTGACAGCGTCTTGAGCTTTCTAGAGTACCCTGTGATGGTTGAATCAGCATATTCTCTCTTCCGTAGTTCCCAAACAGTTCGAAAAATCCCTTCCTTCACCGAAATTAAACCGGGTTCACGCATGGTGGACCGGGCGGGATTTGAACCCGCGGCTTCCGCCTTGCGAAGGCGGCGATCATACCAGGCTGATCTACCGGCCCTCTCAGCTGCAACGGAAAGTTGCGTAGCTAGTAGTTATGGAGAAGAATACAATCCTTGATATGATTTCAGGCATGGAAGACGGACGTTTAGAGCACGCGCATAATTCACTCTCAATATACAAATCCGAGGCATATTTGCCGTTCGAATCCTTGGGAATACTACTGGAATGAGCACGCGGACATAAGTTTTGCGCGCGTGACGGAGATATAGATATTTCTAACTTGATAATCGCATCGAGTCATTTCGGAGAAAGCTGGCGGCACATGCAGAAGGGAAGAGATGGGACGCGTCTACACTGGAATGAATCCGTTCAGTATTCTTCTTTTCTGTCTATCAATCCGTCTCTTCGCGCTTTGTACATCGCAACTCTGAAGACCACTATGCCTACAAGTATCGTGGCAATCATCGTGACAACCAGATACAGCACGTTTGTCAGTACATCAAATCCCTCTTGACGCAGGAATGAGAACCTCACGATTCTAAGAAAATGTGTTATCGGCAACGCATTGGAGATGACTTGTCCCCATTGAGGAAGAATTTCTGGGAGGAAGATGACTCCTCCGAAAAGGTAGAGTATTCCGGATACGTACTCGTTGAGCGTGAACTGAACTTTCGATGTCATTATGTTAATTCCGCAGAGAATGAAACCAATAGCCATGAAGCAAATTATACCCAGCAGCAAGCTCAAACCCAGCAATCCCAGATCTATACCCAACCAGTTGATCTGCACAGGTATTCCCAAGCCATACCGGAAAACTAAGATTCCTGATCCAAGCGTCAGTACCAGCGAAATGGAAGCGTTCATCACGCCATTGAGAGCCCTTCCCACAATGTACCATTCGAGCGACCCAGGCGTCAGGTAGATGTGTTTCAGAACCTCATAGTGTGCCCGATCTTCATGTATCAACATGCTCATCGTCATCATCACCTGAACTACATAAATGAAGAAGCTGTTGCCAATGAACAGGAACATGAAGAGTCCTGGATCCACCACTCCTGACACCACACTGCCTATCAGGAAAATGAAGCCGACAATCAGCAGACCTGCGATCGGCTTGATCAAGTAGTAGATAGCGAAGACCAGTGGATCTGCCCAGTTGGTCTCCACTTTCCATCCCAGCCAGACCGCCTGCTTTACGGTTCGCAGAATTGCACCTATTGCCATCGCAACGTTAGCCTCCCTTCCTTCTTACCTAACCGCTCCATAAAATTCAGCGCAAACTTGGCCAGTGGCAGCAAAACCAGCACGAAGACCACCAGAGCCAGAATATTCACCCACACATGCTGAATCCCAAGTCCCAGAATTGCCACCTTTCGTATTCCATCCAACCCGAACGTCAAAGGAATCAGGGAGGACAGCAGCTGGATCGTCTGCGGAACCACTTGGCTCGTAGTCGGATAATAGGTTCCAGAAAGGAACTGAATTGGCTCCTGCAACAGATTCGCCGTGTGCCACGCTTCCCGTCCATACAGCAAGAAAAGTGATGCAAACATCATTCCCAGCGCATAGAGAGCCCCAATCGTTAGGAAGAAAATCACCATCGCTGTAAGAGGTTCCTGGATCATGATAGGCACCTGAAAGATCAGAATGCCCGCGACGAAAATTGCCAGCGCACGCAACGCTGTGTTCACGAACCCTCCAATAGCCATTCCCAGCAGAATCGCCATCCGGGAAATAGGTGCCACGAGGTAGATCTCCAGATTCCCAACCTCTTTTTCCCAGTAGAATTGCGCGGACATGTTCCAGAGAACATTGGCCCAAAAAGCCATCATGGTTCCTCCGATGATGACGAACCCTGCATATTCGGGAGGCGCGTTAACCATTTTGTAGAGGAACACGTAGGCACTCAAGGTAATGACGGGAATCACCATCTCCGCAACAAGCCAGTGAGCCTCCCGATTTCCTCCTTTGATTCTCACCCAGAGCCTTGCGTACGCTGCTCTGAAATTCCGCAGCAGTTCCTCACGATTCATGACTAGACCCTGCGCTTTCCTCAAATCCACGGCCTACCAAGCTTATGTAGACGTCCTCCAGAGTCGGTTCAGCCCGGTTCACTGCAAGTATCTTGAGCCCCTGCTCTTCAAGCTTTGACCTGATCAGAGCAAAGGTTGCTTCATCAGTGACCATGACCTTGAATGACGTTGTATCTGTCTGAATACTCCTTGTTTGTGAATACCCAACGACTCCCTTCATACGTCCTAGAAAGCCGAAGTCAGCTTGCACTGAGGAAACCTCAAACTTGATGATGATGTTCTTCTTTAACTGCTCCTTGAGCTTCGATGGGCTGTCACACGCCAGAATTCGCCCACGGTCGATAATTGCCACTCGATCACACATTTCATCCGCTTCCGCCATGTAGTGAGTGGTCAGCAGTACTGTGCCCTTCTTCTCTTTTTTTACCCAGTCAACAATGTAGCTTCTCAACTTCTTGCCGGTGAGCACATCCAATCCCAGTGTAGGTTCGTCAAGAAACAGAACGCTCGGACTGTTGAGCAATCCTCGTGCCAGATTAAGCCGTTGTTTGTAGCCCGTTGAGAGCTTGGACATTCGCGTCTTCTCATACTCATCAAACTCAAGGTCAACCATGAGTCGCTTAATCGCGGTCTTAGCTGTCGACGTAGGCATGCCATATAGCTGGGAGAAGAACCACAGGTTCTCGCCTGCGGAAAGAATGCCGTAGCCAGGTGTCTCTCCACCAGACACCAGGCTGATTAGTTCTCGAACCTTGTGTGCTTCTCGAGTGGCGTTGAAACCTCCGACATATGCTTCTCCGCTGGTTGGAAGCAGAAGCGTCGTCAGGATTTTGATGAGCGTCGTTTTGCCAGCGCCGTTTGGACCCAAGAGACCAAAGATCTCACCCTCCTCAATGCGAATAGAGACATTGTCCAGGGCCTTCACTGGTTTGTTGTCTCCTTTGAATAGACGGACGATGTTCTGTGTTTCAACTGCATAGGGCATGAGGTCACGAGCCAGAACAAGATGCAAGGTTTCACAATTAAGAATTTCGTTCTTGTCGGTGTTCGAAACCTCATCAGTAGAGAGAGTTCAAATGGAACCGCTCCATTCTATGAGTGCTGTGTAAGGAACGTGTCAATGAGCGTGAAAGGTCAGAGTATTCTCGCTGTGACTTTCGATCTTTGGGAAACGTTACTGCTGGAAGAGGATGGTTTCAATGCCAGAAGAGTGAGTGCTAGATGCTGGAACCTTTCTAGAGCATTGGACAGTTTTGGTGTGAAGATCACTGTTGAACAGCTGGCCAAAGCGATCAAACATCTATCCTCGTGGCTTGCTGGAATATGGCGGTCCAATCGTGAAGTCTCTCATCTAGACCAGATTCGGTTCATCGTTCAAAATGCTTCACGAGGTTCCATCAAAGTAAGAAAGGAGTGGATAGAGGATCTGAGCGCTGCCTACGCCTCAGCTCTCTTTGAAGTTCAACCCTACGTGAATCCTGATGCACTTACAGTCGTGAAGTGGCTGAAACAGCGAAACAAGCAGATTGGGCTAATATGTAACACAGGGCTTACTCCCGGATTTGGATTGCGAAGATTTCTCGAGCAGAAGAGGATGGCGGAGTATTTTGAGTTCATGATCTTCTCTGATGAGATTCGCATCCGAAAACCTGATCCCCGAATCTTTAAGATGGCAGCTCGAAGTTTCCGCCTTGCCCCCAATCAAATTGTGCACATTGGTGACAACCTAAAAAGTGATATCTGGGGAGCAAACAACGCCAAGTTCAAGACGATCCACTATTCAAGCGAGGCTGGACGAGACAGAATGGCGGAGGCTGATCCGGAATCGTTGGTCTCAATCTCCAGACAGCTAGACGGCCTGAGAGTAGATGTAGTCCCTGATAGGACGATCTCATCACTGGCCGAAGCAATAGAAGTAATCAGGGAACTTGACTCATAATACGCTTCTAGCTGCTTGCTTCAAACCCAATGCTTGGGCATTGTCAGGTTCTTTCCATTTTGTTCTGTAGAGCTCGCTTCACCTCGGGAGAAGCTCGGAGAACTCCGTACACCTTGGTGCTTGAAACTGCGCGCCTCACGAGTTCCGGTGTGATACCCTTCCCAAGCTTCAACATCCGATCACATGAAGCTTCACTTTTCTTCCTTGCTCAACGGCTCGTCCAAGTTCTTCTCTTCCTAGGACCTGGACGACTGCCAGAGTCAGGGGTTGGCACCGTTTTCACACCTCCACCAAACAAGATTGTAGATCCTCAGCCTTTCAAGAGTGTTGTAGTGACTCCCCGCTAGGCTCGAGATCAGTTTCAGCTGGTTTCTTATTTCATCCCTAGTTTCTCGTTCGCTTCTAGAAGTCGGATGATTTCTTCAAGCCGTCGTTGGCGCGTTTCTTCCTTCTTTGCACTCATGACCCATCCGACATATTGTCGTTTATATGATCTGGCTAATTTGCTGAAGTTGTCAAGCGCCTTCTTGTTTGTTGCGAGTGCTTTGAGTAGGAATTCAGGAATGGTGAACTCCTTTTTGATTGTCGCGTTCTTGAACCATTCGCCGTTTTTCTTCGCTTCGAGTATCATCGCCAATCCAGCCGCTGTCATTTTTCGTTCTTTGATCATTCTGCACGCTCTTTGCCTGTTCAATTTGGACCATCTGCTTTTGCCTGTGCGAGGGGTGAATTTTCGTTCGAATTTTTCATCATCAATTCTTCTGATGATACTGTCTATCCATCCGAAGCAGAGTGCTTCCTCAACCGCATCGTCATATGAAATGTTAGGTTTGCCTGTGTGTTTCTTATAGAATGTCATGTAAACCTCCTTCTCGGCCTCGTGGTTTCTCTTGAGCCAGGATCGCCACTCTTCTCTGTTGCAAAAATGTAGTCTCCTGAGGGTCTGCATGGGAGCTCACCCGCTCTAGTTGGATGGTATTTCTTTCCTCTGCGCGCGCGCCATTGTCCATCCTCAGGCTTATGTCAAGGAGTGCATTATAAAAACGTGTACATGGTAGGATTGGGTCTGTGAAGAAGCGCGTTTCTCAGCTCCACGAAGCTGAAACTATAAATGCTGACAGTGTAACTTTTCCAAAGGTGGAGCCCATGGTCACGAGGCAGGTTGCAATTGCTATTGACAGACTGACCAAGAGGTTTGAGGATGTCACTGCAGTAGATGATCTCAGCCTCAAAGTTGAGGAAGGTGAGCTCTTCGGATTACTTGGACCTAACGGTGCTGGAAAGACCACGACAATCAACATTCTCTGTGGATTATTAGAGCCAACCAGTGGATCAGTAGTAGTCGGCGGCTACGACGTCCAGAAGTTCCCCGGCAGGGTGAAAGAGTTGATAGGTGTATGTCCACAGGATACCGCCGTGTTCTCATATCTCACAGGGAAAGAGAATGTGGAGCTCTTCGGGAATCTTCATGCAATGCCAAGAGAAAAGCTGAAGCAAAACACTCAGGAGCTTCTAGGGAAACTGAGCCTTCTGGAAGATGCTGACAGACGTGTGAGCAAGTATAGCAGCGGCATGAGACGCCGGACGAACCTAATAATGGCCTTAGTGCATGATCCCGAAATAGCTTTTCTCGACGAGCCCACTGTCGCCATGGATGTCCAATCCCGTCATGCTGTCTGGGATTTCATAAAAGACCTGAAGAGGCGGAACAAGGCGATCATTCTAACGACGCACTACATGGAAGAGGCGGAAGAGCTCAGCGATAGAGTGGGGATAATTGATCATGGCAAACTGATCGCCCTAGGCTCCCAGAACCAGCTCAAGGACAGGTTCAGGGCTGAAAACTTGGAAGAGGTTTTCATCCAACTTACTGGCAGAAGGATCAGGGAGGACGTGTAACTTGAAGTTTCAACGGGTCTTCTCCCTCGCCAAGAAGGATCTTAAGAAGATGGTTCGAGAACCAGCGTTTCTGTTCATGACTCTGCTCTTCCCCATAATCCTGACACTGCTGTTTGGAGTGTCCTTCGGATCCATAGGTGGCACCCAGACACCAACCTACGTAATCGGAGTGATAAATTTGAACTCAGTGGGATCATACCAGCACTGGTCCGAGTATTTTGTAGGGAATCTTACAAATGTGGAGATCTTGAGCATTCAGATTTTTCCCGATAATGATACTGCACAGGTGGATTTGATTCAAGGGAAGATCCAAGCGGTTCTTGTCATTCCAAACGATTTCGGTGAGAGCTGCTATTCCTTTTGGGAATCGCCAACGAATGCGAGCAACTGGTTGAACACGACTCTCCACGCGTCTCTGGATAGTGGATCTTTGTTTGCAACACAGGCTATTCCTCCAATCATTGGTCAAGTTCTTTCAGCATCAGTCTATGGGGGACAACCAACAGGTATCCAGCGACCTATACAGATAGGTAGCCCATCAATGGTTCAAGCTGGTAAGACCACGATGTTTGACTTTATGGCGCCAGGCATATTTGCCTTCGCATCGATATTTCTAACATTGAGTGTTGCTGAGTCTTTTGCTGAAGACCGTGAAAAAGGATTGCTTAGAAGGATCAACATCACGCCAACTACGCCAACGGAGTTCATGACTGGTCAGGTTATTTCAAACATGACTGTGGCGCTCATTCAGGTCGCTCTTGTCTTTGTGATGGCCTTCGTGGTGGGATACCGTCCAAGCGTTAGCCTCGCCAATCTTGTCCTAGCTTTCATTATCATGGCAATATTCGCTCTCTGCAATGTCGGATTCGGCTTGGTAGCTGCCACATTGGCGAAGTCCTCTGGAGCCGCTACCGGCATATCTTTCATTTTCATCATGCCACAAATGTTTCTCGGCACATTCGTAGGAGCGGGACTGGCCCCCAGTGCGCAAGCAATTGGGAAATTCGTGCCAAGCTATTACGTCACCGACGCACTGACTTCACTCTTCCTGAGAGGGGCTCCGGTGACTAGTCCAACAGTCGTGTTGGATCTGGTAGTAGTGACAGCCGTGAGCGTGCTCGCTCTCCTCGCAGGTATAGTGCTGTTCAGGAAATATGGAAAAGCCTGATTCACATTTTGGCGGCTCAGTAATTCTCTCCTATACGCTTCACACACAGATCCCTGGAAGAAGGGGGAAGGGGGAACGTAGCCAATCCACAATCTTGCCGCATTTCATTCCTCAATTGCTGTTCTGTGCGTGTATCAGTGTTTGTGAATATGAATGCTTGGACAGCCGCTTTTGCTTACGACAAGTGACTTCCCAGGTCGGGAGATCACAACTTCACCAATGCTCGTGAGAACGACCTTGTTGCCTTCGGACACGAAAACCGTGTCAGCAGCTGCATACACCAGTTTGGTGCCTTCGCCAACTAGAAGGTCGAGCCTGCCTTTCTCATTTTGAAAGGCGAAAATGAAAGAGTCTCTGGCATCGTTGAATCGTCGTCCATGCCTATGTGGTGACCTCTGAAGGAACCTGTCAAGTAAGTCTTCCGCTTCAGTCAGGAAGGTCTTCGAGCTCTCAATCTCAACTCCAGCAAGATCTTCATCTTTGACAAGTTGGAGGGTCTCTTGAATCTGCTCAGAATCACCCAACATCAAAAACGGCTCACGAATCTCCTTATCCAGAGGCTCACCAACAGCTCCCTGTGCTGTCTCAGCTATTGTGTCCACGCGAAGCCGTCCGGTTCCTCCAAATACGTATCCACATCGTTTTCCATCAAGTTTCACCTCGGCGACCGGAGCATTTTCCCAGATTTCTACAACACTTTTCTCATTTCTCCAGAGGATTATATCCTGAGTAGTTCTCAGAACCTCGCTACCAATCTGAAGATCTTTATTGGTCATTCTTGATTTCTCCTCTCAAGAAGACTGCCAACTCGTCTTGCCATCTTGTAGGCGGACCTGCCAGGCATTGTTACAAGGTATCGCCCTCTAACTCGCTCTTGAACAACAAGCCCTGCTTCCTCCAGGATGCTGAGGTGACTTGATAGAGTACTCGCTGCAATATCCGAAAGCTTCTCCTGAAGCTCATTCACATACTTGCCACCACTCATAAGTTCGTCTAGAATTCGGAGTCGATGCTCCTCGCCAAGGGCACTAATGACCCTAGCTGTCTTGGTGAAATCAACAGGCTTCTCCTCATCCTGTGGAGACTCAGCATGAATCTCGGCTCCAGGGGGATGTGGCGGAGCTGGCGGATTGATCCTGATGTGGCGACCGCGAGGACCGATGAAGATCGACTTCTGAAGCTCGCCTTGAATCCCCTCAGCAACTCCATCCATGACGTCCCCGACATAGTCTCGCACACGTTCCCCAATATCTATGTAGTAGCCACGTTGGTTTCGACGACTTTCGATGAGATTATCTTCGAGTTTTGCCTTTACCTCTCTGAGCTCTTCCTTCAGTCGCCTCATCTCTTCCTTCAATTCCGTTGTCACGTCTTCATCAGCCATACACTTCACCGGTTGTCTAGCTGTTCAGCCTGTAGGTTGACTACTATTTCTACAAGTGGCAGTCGGATTGTTAACTTCTCCAACTTCTTTTCACACCAGCTTCAATTCGATACTTATCTAATTCAATTCTATATTAATAAATATTATGGCGATTTAAATCGCACTAACCTCTACATTCATCTCGTTTCCTCCCGCCACTTCAACACCAGAACATGTGGAAAGGATGTCACCATCCAAGTACTCATTGCATGGTCAGTGTCAGAATAGACCTTCGAATCACCTGCCACCCTAGACGCAGCTTTAATTCAGTAGAGCCAGAACATGAACCAGTGGATTCCTACCCTACAACCCATCCGTCCCAAATCCACTGCCAAATCACTCTGGCAAAGGCCTTCTCCCTCATTCGATGCGTTGCATTCTCCGCTTACCGAGGTAGAGAGCTGTGATTCCAAACAACCAGCTCATAGGCACGGTAACTAGGAATAATATGTCAAACAATCCCAGTTGGAATGCTCTCCCCAGAATGAACAAGGGTAGCAGGAAAGTCCCCAATGGCAGCAACTGCATGGTTACCATGATGTTTACCACATAGTTTCCGGATTTGTCTGAGAAGGCTGGGTTCAAGAGGAAGAGACCGAGAACAAACGCCACATTCGACACAACCGTTAGTGTGACTAACCCTGCTTCGATCAGCAAGAAAGTCAACGTTGTCTCAGGGTTCAGCGCTGAAGTGATAGCTGTGACCATGCCAGAAATTGGCACTACAATCAGCAAGCCTTTGATCAGCCTCGCTTTAATCAACCTTCCAATGCCAGAAGGCGCTTTCTTGTATATGAACAAGGCGTCTTTTCCCCGGAGAGTCACTTCTCCAACCACAAAGGCTGAGAGAAGCGGAAGTATGAACTGCGTAATGACTAGGGCGCCCTCAGGATCACTGGGTTGAATCAAGAGCACGTTGATGATGACTAGCAGACCTAGCATGTAGAAGATCTTTGAGAGATTCTCAAGCCGTCGGCCGTAATCTTTGAAGACGGAGACGAGAAGGGCACCAAATGATCCCCCGCCGCCTACGCGTTTAACAGTTTTGCAGAACAAACCATCGGCCTTGGCTCGTGAGGCCGCAAACGCTGTGGTTTCCAAGCTGTAAGCACGATCAGCTATCTTGACGCCTAGCCATAGCAAGGCAATGAAGAAAATGATGAGTCCCGAGAATCTTGTCATGGTCTCCAAGCCAGCAGCCATGATGTTCCCAGGATGCGAGACGAAACCGGCAAAGATCTCAGCTCCCCAGGAGCTAGGTAAGATGGCGAGAAGTGATCTCACCAAGTCACTAGTACCAGGATCGGTGAGCGCTTGAATCAAGCCTCCTCCCATGATGGCATACATTACCCCGATTAGTGGTAGTGCAATGAGTAATGCCAGAGCTCTGCCGATGTCCTTTCCGCGAGCAGTTTTTCCGAATCTTGTCCTCAGAGCTGCAGCAGTCACGGTGCCGATCCAGAGAGCAGAGAAGAAAGTCAGGGCAAAAACTGTAATGACCACGGCGGTCTGGATGAAGCTGAATCCCAGAGGCGTCATCAAAGCAGTAAAAGTCCCAGAAATAATCACGACCACGATGGCGTAGAAAGGCATCACTCCCAAAAACTCGCCGAGCAATACATCGCTAGGTTTTATCGGTGCAGCATGAAAGACTTCCAGCTGCTCCGTCTGCACTTCTTTGAGGGTGTTGCTGATGCGAATGATGATGAAGTAGAAAAAGATCATGAGCAGCATAATCTGCACCATTGGGATGGCCGCCTGACCTATGAAGAACGTGAGAACGTCGTCGATGAACAGGTTAGCTACACTTGGGGCAATGAAACCCACATACACTATCAATAGAGCGATGATGAAGTATGGAAAGACTCGTCTCAAGGTGCGAAAGCTGCTGGTGCGAATTCGATATTCGTTTTTCGCAATCACTAGCCATTTAGCGGTGGGCAGTCTTCTGCTCCCTCCACGCCAGAAGCTCCCGATCCTCAACGCCACCCGTGGCTGCGATGAAGGCCTCCTCTAAAGTCTTCGTCCTTGTCTGCGCAATTATCTCGTCGATAGTGCCCAGCGCTATTAGCTTCCCTTGGTGGATTATGCCGATTCTGTCGCAGAGCTCTTCCACCACTGGGAGAATATGACTACTGATGAAGATGGTCTTTCCAGCAGTGTCAGCCAGCTTCTTGATCAGATCCTTGACCATGAGAGCAGCGCGGGGATCTAACATGGATGTGGGCTCATCAAGGAACAGAATCGGCGGGTCATGAATTAGTGCTGCTGCGATCAGAATCTTCTGTTTCATACCTCTGCTGTAGCCCTCAAGCAGGTAGTCGCGACGATCATACAGACTGAAGAGTTTTAGAAGATCATCTATCCGCTCAGGCAAAACATCGCCGGGAACATCGTACAAGGCGCCTATGAACTCGAGGAACTCATGGGCGCTGAGCTTCTCGTACAGTCCAGGTGATTCCGCTAGAAGTCCCGTGACTCTCTTGACCTTTGTGTCCTCCTTGAGAATGTCGTACCCATTCACAGTAGCCGTGCCTGCGGTCGGTTTTATGATGCAATTCAGCAAGCGAATCGTCGTCGTCTTCCCTGCTCCATTGGGACCGAGCAGACCGAAAGTCTCACCCTCAAAGACGTCCAAGTTGACTTCATCTACAGCTCTAACCTCACCACTTTTACCGTAGTGCTTGGACAAGGCGTCCGTATGAATAATCACTTTCATTCTTTTGTGGCTCCGTGCGAGTGTTAGCACTACGAATTCGAGTCTCCGTCTTAAGTCTTTTGAAACTCACGGTTCCCCGAGGAGAACCCTGCGCACGCTCAAGATTGACTTTTGAGAACCCTCACTTTGCCTTTCTGTGGGAAGACTATCACGCTATCCATAGCATGAGCCCAACAGAGCCGCTCGTCTTCGCTTATCTCAGCCCAGGATTCTGAGGTCGCGTGCACAACCAAGAGCAACCACAGCAAACTCAGATCAAATATTTACCATGATCAGAATCTGATCAGGATTCTGCCAAATGCTTCTATCTCGATTTTTGTCACGTCTGTTTTGTGTGGATCAAGACGACGGTCTTTCAGAATAGTCTTGAGGTTTTTACTCTGTGCAATGTGGAAAGGTTTAATGCATCAATTGCACACTGTTCATTCTTCCGTGAAGACAGGAGCTCAATCAGTGTGGCTTTGCTCGACCCTTTGACCGCTCTCTTTTTTTCCTTTGCTCTCCTGGCAGTCATGGTGTACAAAAGAGTTACGCTCGGACTTGCGTTGGTTTCAAGCGCCATAGCGTTATGCCTTCTTTCTATGGACCCTGTAGGCGTGTATTACGTCTTCATTGATACTACATTAAACCCACTGACAGTCTCTCTTGTCTCTGTGACCATCGGAATCATGCTGTTGAGTTTGCTCTATAAAGAAACCAAGGCTCTAGACACGCTCAGTAACGGTTTCGGGGTCCTTCTCAGAAATCCAAAACTCATAATCAGCATTCTTCCAGCAATCGTCGGTCTACTTCCAGTTCCTGGAGGAGCCCTGATGTCTGCACCGCTCGTTGAAACAGAAGCTAGAAAGCTGGGATTAGACAAGACAAAGAAGACTTATGTGAACGTCTGGTTTAGACACGTAATCTTCCCCTTATATCCAATGAGCCAGGTCTTAATACTTGCAGCAGCACTCACGGGCGCTTCATTAGCTTCAATGATACTTACTCAGATTCCGGTCGTTGCTGCCATGATAGTAATAGGTTACTTCACAGTTCTTAGGAAAGCTCAGGTGATTGAAACTAACATATTAGACTCGAACCTCCATGAACACGTCAAGGATTTCCTATTGTCTCTGTCACCTATTCTCGTTATGATTCTTGCTGTTGCCATTCTTGGACTTGACGTTTCCATAGCTGCATTTGCGGGAATAGCTACGTTGCTTATGATCACAAGACCCAGTCAGCAAACCCTTGTCAAAGCCGCCACAAACATCTCAACCTACAAGATTGCTTTGGCTGCCTACGGCGCCATGCTGCTGCGAACAGCAACAATGGAGTCCGGAGTTTCGGAAGCCATTGGCCAGGTGCTTGCGACATCCAACATCAACGAGACTCTCCTATTGGCAACACTTCCAGCAACGTCGGCTTTCCTTGTAGGTTCACCAGCCGGAGGCATTGCCATAAGCGTTCCCATTATTGGAGGAATCATGCAATTCACTGCAACCAATGCAAGTCTGCTCTTCATCTCGGCATATCTCGGATATCTAGGATCTCCCACACATCTATGCCTTGCGTTGACCGTTGACTATTTTGAATCGACAATGAGTAGAGTCTACAAGTTCCTAGTGCCCTCCCTGGCCGTGTCGTTCGCTGTTGCGGTAATCGTGTACTATTTGCTTCAATAAAGACAACATGATCATCTGAACTATTAGAACCTGAAGCTTTGATTCCGCAGCCA
The DNA here is from genome assembly GCA_964346975.1 of uncultured Candidatus Bathyarchaeia archaeon. GTDB lineage: Archaea > Thermoproteota > Bathyarchaeia > Bathyarchaeales > SOJC01 > JAUWDF01. The sequence continues at coordinate 8,944 of CAYFWV010000065.1, read as the reverse complement.
GTATCCGTAATTGGCGTGGTCAATCACTTGTCCAAATCAGGCTGGTGTCTCCCGATCATGTAAACCGTGAAGTCTCGGTATTAGCATAGGCACGGTCTTCTTGTAGTCCAAGTATAGCCTTCCGAATTCCTTGGCCAACTCCTGTTCCTCCTTCCAGGAGATGAGAACGATGATGACGAGTATAATCGGTGTGAAAAGAAAAGAATGCCATGCAGCAAGCACGAAAGAAATCCCGATGTGTGCGAGTAGTCCTCCCAGGTACTGTGGGTGTCTAACTACTGAGTAGATCCCTTCAGTCACAACTCGCTCCGTTCTGTGGATCTCTGATGCCCACAGCGTTGTCTCTTTGACACCTTCAATTGCTATCCATCCACCAGTGATCACGCAGAGAATACATACTATCAGATGAAAGATCGGAATGGAGAAACCCAAACCGGGAAGTAAACCTGTCCGTCCAATCTCTCCCAGAACCGCGAATCTAGGTTGAGGCGAAACCCATATTCCGATCCAGAAAGAGAAGAGCCCCCATCCGGAAACTAAACCACAAGCACTACCAACTCTGTTGCCTTTCTCCTTTCCATATTTCCTCTGAAGCTTCTGATGTTCAACCGATAAGAAGTGTATTGGCACCATTGCTACTAGCCCAATCACACAAACAAGAAACCACATAGGCATTCAAGCCGTGACAAGCAACTCTTACTAATGGCTCTTTCTCGAAGTACAGCCGCAGCGCATTCAACCGTCTCAACGCCCGCTCATGGAAAGCTCTCTGCACCCCAAATGAGTCTAAACGAAACCCAAGTTTCATCGAGTTGATGATTCAACTCTAGGTTCTCCGGTCTCCACAGGCTTTTCTTCTTCCGCTTCAAGTACTATTGGACCGTGATAACCGCACTTCTCACAGATGTATTGTTCAGGGAGCAGCCACAGGTCGAATCTACTAGACAGATGTATGTAAGGATTACCACACCTAGGACAGTATTTTCGAGTAAGTTTCTCCCTTCTGAGACTCATCAGGATTTCCCGAAAAGCTTGAATCTTGCTCATGAGTCTTTCGCCAAAGTTTCACTGGAGTTCAATGTTCTGCTGTGGAAAGCCAAGTTCCATGAGGAAGACTTTGACTCTGTCTCGCTGATCTCCCTGAAGGATTATCTGATTGTTCTTCGCAGTCCCACCGCAAGCACAAAAGGTCTTCAGCTTCTGAGCGAGGCGACCCAAGTCCTGGTCCTTATCGTTGATTCCTTCAATTATGGTCGTTGGTTTGCCGAATTTTCGAGTTTCTCGACGTATTTTGATCCTTTGTTGTTCCCTGCTGATCTCCGTGCATACGCATATGTCCTTAGGAAGTCCGCATGTTGGACAGATCTCTGCCATATTGCTCAAGTAGCTAAGAGAATGGTAGCGATATTTAAGACTTTCAATGTAGGAATCTGAATCAACGACATGTTGCTTAAGAGCGGACCTTGTTGGTTCCCTATTGGGGTTCTACGTGGGAGACTGGTGCTTCATTCGAAAATCATGGACTGACTTATTTTTCTATGGCGATATAGAGTATGTTGTTCCCTCTCACCAAGACACTACCATAGTTTGCCATAGGTCGGTCTCCTTTGCACTCCGTAGCTCCCTCGAGAATTATGTTCATGTGGCCATCACATTTGGTCATGGTGCCCTTGTATGTCACTCCATTCTTCAGGGTTATGTTAATGTGGTTATTCAACTGCTTCACTAGTACGTTCAGAGGCTTCTTGCTGGGTTCTAGGCTACTCACATTGATGACTCCTATTGCATATAGCACACGCAACTCAACCATATAAAAGCTTTATGCGCAATCACAACAACTCGAGAACCGGGATCCCAGAGTAGCTCACGCGATGGAAGTTCGCACACTTCCTTCGGTTTAGACGAGTTGAATCCTTCTTAGAACCGAATCAGGCTTGAACTCTTCTTCTGATCTCACCGATGCTTCTTCCACATAGAGTTGAATAGCAAATTCCAAGGCGTCGTTGTTGACAGGGATATACTCGAGAGTTGATTGAAAGTAGCTGAGTAGAGAGGCAGCACAAGCGAAGCGGATTGCGTGATCCTCAAGTCTTGCTGAGAAGCCTACAGTTTCTCCGGGAATCTCTTCTAGAATGGCCCTTCTGGCTTTCATTAGCATCTCTTGGGCCTTGGAAGTTAACATTACAGGCTTGGATGAGAAGCGATGGCGGACGAGGGGGTGCTGTGTTTCGATAGCGTACACCAGAGCTAGATGGTCTCTTATCCTATGTGCATCTTTTTCCACATCAATCTCGCCGTACGCCAGTCGCATTTGGCTCTCCGCGATTTCTATGAAGCGCTGTTTTGTTAGCCTGTGCAAGCGGCAGAGCATCCGATCTTCAATCGCTTTGAAATTGGGGTCTTGAACAGTCACTTCGTAGCCTCTGCGAAGTCCTGCCACGTTGTAGTTGACACTGAAATAGCTACTTAGACGATAGGGGCCTATCAATTCCCGATGGGTTTCATATTTGAGCTCACCTCGTTCCATTGCAAGCTTCAGGGGTTCTACCATGCCTTTGTACTTAAACCAATCATTGAACTCTGGAATAATGAAGTTGAAAACCCTACCTGAGTATGCTTGACCAATACGGACGAACCTAGCTGGCGTCATTCCTCCTGCGTAGCGGTTGCGTCCTGGGATTCCATGAGCCGGAACTTTCGCGTCTGGCTTTCCAAGGATAATGTCTCGAGTGGAGAAGCTCTTGCCGGTTCCCGGTTCACCAAAGAGGGAGAGGTTCCAGCCTGTTCGCATCCCTGTTCGGCCATCAGTGTGGATTATTTCCAAGTCCGCAAGACCGTATTGCTGAGTGATTGTGAGTAGGCTGTCGAAATACAATACTGGACCGAATAGATCCTTCAAGTATTGTGCTAGGCGAGAGATTGAAAGAGTCTTACCTAGCATCACTGTTTCTTCAAGTCGATGCTTCACTAGTTGATTCAGATACTCGTTCAACTTCAGATCCATGTTTTCAATCAGCTGCTGCTCTTCGATGATCGGATCGACGCGCGGGTGAAGCCGGTTTTTGGCATCAGTTTTGGTTTCTCGTTGAAGGCTTCGGGTGGGTTCAAGTTCCGATTGCACCACTGGCGCGGTTTCCTCCAAGATTTTCCATTCGTGAAGTTCTTTGCCCTTGTAGGAAGTTATTATGACTCTAAGATTTTCAAGATCGGACAGGATTGGCACAGCGTTTACACCTTCAGGAAGGGCGGCTTGTATCTCTCTTAGGCTACATCCTTTTCCATGATTCATCAAGCATCTCAAAATAGTGAGAGAGTTCCTTCCGTACTTTCGTTTTGTTTGAGTGATTGCTGCTTGAATGTCGTTCCAGGAGCCCTGCAGATGCAGGAAGCCATTGAAGGTGTAGTGTCTGCCCCTAAATGTCTCCCACTTTCTTGGTTCGCTGGTTCTGAAAATCTCTTTGAGCTGATCATCGCTTACACTCATAGCGATTTCAAGGGCTGCTTTGTCTTCCTCAATGTCCCATTCACTATGAAATTGGTGAAAGTAGGGAATTTTCAGCTCTTTGCCGATTTTGAGCAGTTTCCTTTTTGAAAAGACTCGTTTGAGTAGAAGTTTGCGCTCGATTGTTTTGTCGCCTAGCACGTTTCAGACTCTCTGAAGGAAGAATGCTGGTTATTGTTCTTGTGAGTTTGTTTTCCCTTTGAGGTATGTTTCAAGCATGATTGTTTTCTCTTCTGACTTTATCCACCCTTCAGCTTCGAGTTTGTCCAGGCCTCTTTGCGCTTTGTTCTTGAAGTCCTCTACCACAAGAAGATTATTCGTAATGCCGATGTTGTCCATTTGCCTCTGAGTTTCATTGACTTCTGTCATTTTTGCGTCAAGAGAAGTGATCAGCTTCTGTAGGTTTTTTGAACGCGGTTTCAGAAGAGTATTGATCTTTGACTGCAATTTGTAGCTTCTCAACCTCTTTTGGATTCGCATCAGCACTCCCATGTTCTCTCTGGTCACAACTGGTGGAATGAAACGATATCTCTGTTTCTCACCAGTTTCATATTTGATCAAGTAGAAGGGTAGATGAAGTAGAGTTGTGGTTTGCGGGTTCCATCTGATGCTCGATTGTTTAACTATGGCAGCGCGTTCACGTTTTTCAGCAGCTAATCGTTCGATCTTATCAACGATTGCCAGTTTCTCCGCTTGCAGTTCATCTATATATCTTTCTTTCTTCATGAGTTCGCTGTCACGAGTTCTCTCTAGCTCGGTTAGTCTTCTCCCTTCTTCATCAATGAGCTTTTGATATGTGTCATGCAGGCTTCTTTTGGTCTTTTCGGTTTCTCTGTTGGTTCTTTGAATGAAGTCTGACAGAGCTTTGATCTTGCCTTTGGCTGTTGAAGCTTTGTCACGAGCATCTCGCAGTCGAGTGCTCCAGCGGGCTTCGCCAATTTCATCTCCTTTCTGCTTCCGTAAATCCTTCCTTTTCTCATATTCACTCTTGTCTTGTTCAATCCTTAGCAGTTTTCTATCCCACTTTCTCTTTTCGACGAGCCTCGAATCCACTTCCTTATCGTGCAGAGCGACGATCTTCTGGATTTTTTCGTCTCGCTCCTTTTCCAGTTTTTCCTTGGCTTTTTCGACTTCGGCTTTAACATCGGATATCTTCAGTTCATACTCTTGTCTGAGATGCTTCTCTTCTGTTTGAAGCTTGTTCACATGTCGTTTGGTTTCCGTGTCCACGGTGGTCTTTGCAAATTCCAAGCCTTTAATCTCTGACTCTAGCTCTTGGATGTGCCGCGTAACCTTCCTGCAGATTTCGATCGCATCCTTTTCCTGGATTTGAGGGGTTACAAGGGACTTTGGCTGGATAGCACCATCTGTTTCCTTCCTGCTTTTCGAAACAAAGTCCACAATGTCAGACAGCAGTTTCTCTTCCGTAATCAATCCGCTTATAGAGATCTCTGTTTGAGATAGAAAATCTGAGAAAGTTTCATGATGGCTTCGCAAGGCACTGTGATACGATTCCTGAACTGTGCTGCTCCTTTGCAGGTGCTCGACAAACGCTTCTACATCGGGAGGTTTGAAATACAGAATGCTCTGTCTGCAGTTGTTCATTCCATCTACAAGCAGACAACTACTCTCATATGGCACTGCCCAGATGGGATAATAGAGCTTTGACAAGTAGGCTACAATCTCAGCCGCACTACTCCCGAAGAGCCCTGGTTTCTTTTTTCTCTGGGCTTCAGCTAGGCAGAGGACTGCAGCGACTTCTATATCGTCAGACATATTCTTCTTTGGTCTGCTTTTCTCTGTGGCAAAGGGTAAAACCACGTTTAAGTTTGGCGTGGAAATCTCCCTCCCAAAATATGCTCTTGATCTACCTTATAACTTTGGTTCAGATCCTAGAACATGAAGGCCGTCTCTTCTGCCACTTTGTCCTCATCCAGTTTCTCATATGCCTCGATGCTTCCAACATCATACCAAAAAGCATCAGACTCAAATCCGAATACGGGTCTCCCTGTCTTTATAAGATGAGGGATTATGTCGCCCATTAGATCCACACTCTCCTTCTGCTGAGCCATTCCTTGTGTTTCTCGTAGAGTTTCACCCTCAAGAGCTAGAATTCCGATGCTAACAGGTTTCTCCAGTTTCGGTTTTTCTACAAATCCCTGAATCTCGCCTGTTTCAGCTAAGTTTGCTACTCCCACGCGAACCTCAAATCCTGAGGCAACAGCCACAGTTGCAGATGCACTTTTCTCTTTATGAAAATCGATGAAGTTCGTTAGATTGATATTTGTAATAATGTCACCATAGTAGACGAGAATCGTGTCTTTTTCATTGAAAACTCTCTGGAGATACGCACTTATCACAGAACCCCCTGTTCCCTTCAGCAACTCAGTGTCTTGCACATAACGTATCCCTACATCAAATCTGCTCCCATCACCAAAGTAGTTTCTAATCTGCTGAGCCTTGTAGCTCACGAGAAATGTAATGTCGGTCATGCCGTGAAGCTTGAGGAGACGCACAATATATTCCAAGAGGGGTTTCTCATTGCGACCTATGGGGATCATGGTCTTCTGGATGTAGTAGGTGATTGGTCTAAGTCTTTTCCCCTCGCCTCCACACAGAACCACAGCTTTGACTTTGCTCATTATGAAACACACTAGATACGCTTCAGAATGTGAGAAGAAGCTTTCCAGTTCACTCTTCTTTGGTCTCTTCCTTTTTCTCTTCAGCTTCCAGTTCTTCAATCGGTTTCGGTGGTGGAGTAGTGGCCATTGTCCAACCTATCCAAGCACCTATGCCAAGAATGAGAATGAATGCTAGATACACTGGGATAGCAACGAGCCAAAATGATACTCCTTTCCAGATTTCTTCGCCGCTTGCATACCCGAACCAGAATAGGCCCAATGTGTAGCCGATAGCGATAACAACGCATATTAGGAAGATTAAGCCGCCAATTCCTTGATCTTTACTTACCATGTGAACACCACGATGTAGCCCTGTTTATGCTGGTTGATGTTATAAGCTTTACCGTGAGAAGGAACTGTGAGGTTGAGTTCCAGAAGCTCACAAGAGATACTAGATTGTTCCAGCTTCCCAGCTTGCTATGTATTCTTTTTGCTTGTCGGTGAGTTGGTCGATTGTCACATTCATTGCTTCTAGTTTCATGGTAGCGACGAGATCATCTATTTCCTTGGGAACACCGTAAACGTTTGTCTCCATCTTGGGCTGTCTTGCCAAGTATTCTATGCAAAGCGCTTGATTCGAAAATGACATGTCCATAACTTCAGAAGGATGGCCTTCAGCTGCTGCGAGATTGATTAGTCTTCCTTCACCAAGCAAGTAAAGCTTCTTTCCATTTTGAAGCTGATATTCTACCATGTGTGGGCGTATCGTTCTCTTTGAAACAGCCGAGTTCTCGAGTGATGGAATGTCTATTTCTACATTGAAGTGGCCACTATTGGCTAGTATGGTGCCGTCTTTCATTTGTGTAATGTGCTCTTTGCGGATGACGCCTGTGTTTCCTGTGACTGTGACGAACATATCTCCGATCTCTGCAGCTTTGTCCATGGTCATTACTTGGAAGCCGTCCATGACGGCTTCTAGTGCTCTCACTGGGTTTGTTTCTGTCACAATGACTTTGGCACCGAATCCTCTTGCTCTAAGGGCCAATCCGCGACCGCACCATCCGTATCCGGATATGACGAAGTTTTTGCCGGCTAGTAGAACGCTGGATGCTCTCAAGATTCCGTCGATTGTGCTTTGTCCAGTTCCATATCGGTTGTCAAAAAGGTATTTTGTGTATGCGTCATTTACAGCGATTATTGGATATTTCAGTGCTCCAGCTTTTGCCATGGCCCGTAGTCGAACGACCCCTGTGGTGGTCTCTTCAGTGCCTCCCTTGATGTTTAATAGGGTGTCGTTTCGCTTAGAGTGAATCGTGCTTACCAGATCAGCACCATCATCAATAGTTATTGCTGGTTCGTGGTCTATGACCTGTTCAATACACCAGTAGTAGTCTTCATTGGTTTGCCTTCTCCAAGCGTAGATGTTTACACCCTTCTCCGCTAGAGAGGCGGCAACCTCGTCTTGGGTGGAAAGGGGATTGGATCCACACAACGCAATCTGAGCGCCGCCTGCCATGAGTGTGTCCATCAGGACAGCAGTTTCCTTGGTAACGTGAAGTGAGGCGCCCAGTCGTATTCCTTCGAGCGGATTCTCCTTTTCGAATCGCTTTCTAATTTGATTGAGCACGGGCATACGTGTAGATGCCCACTCTTCGAGAAGAAGACCTTTCGGTGATAGGCTCGGATCTGCCACTTTAGACTTAGACATGACAGGGGTTCACCTTGCTCGGTCGAGAAAGCTATTTATTGTTCCATGCATTAAAAGTCTTTACCAACACGCTCAAGCAAGTCACGTTTCGCCTCTTCCACGGTGTTCAAGACTTGCTCAACATTCACGGTTTTGATATCCTTGTCTTCCATGACAATCTTTCCATTTATGATGACCGTATCCACATCTGAAGCCTTGCTTGAGTAGATAATGTGGTTTGTTTCGTTATATACTGGTGTCAGATGAGGCTTGTGGAAGTCAATGATGGTTAAATCCGCTTTCTTTCCTTCTTCAATTGTACCTATCTCCTTGTCCCAATGCAATGTCCGAGCACCGTCTATTGTTGCCATTCTCAAGACTTGTGAAGTAGATAAAGCGGTCGGGTCTCCGCATATGCCTTTTTGTAGCAACGCCGCAACCTTCATCACTTCAAACATGTCTGAGCTATTATTGGAGCAGGAACTATCTGTACCGAGACTCACAGTTATGCGTGTTTCCAAGAGTTTGGAAACAGGACTTATGCCAGAGGCTAGTTTCAGGTTTGAAACAGGGTTGTGAGAAACCTTCACTTTTCTTTTGCTCATGATCTCAATGTCTTTCTCTGTTAGATGCGTGCAGTGAGCTGTGACAACATGTTCGGAAAGAACGCCTAAGGTGTCGAGATATTCGACAATCCCCCCTTCAATGTCTATGTTGAATGCCTGTTCAACTTTGAGAGGCTCGTCTGCTGTTTCAGCCACATGGGTGTGCTGAATGATCGGTGAGTTATCTGATCCATATTTCTCGTTTAGCGAGCAAGTCAATGCGCCTAGCTCCTTCATATAATTTGGATCCACTGTGTAAGGTGAATGGGGATCCACACTCACACGAATTAGACCCTCATTTTGGTTGTGCCACGTCCGTGCCATGGATTTCAGTGCTCTCAAATCCTGTTTCTTTCGCCGAGAGAAACACACATGTCCAACTACACCTCGCAATCCAGCTTCGGCCAAGGCCTTTGCCTCGTTATAATCAGGGGAGTAATGGTACATGGTGTTGATGGTGGTTACGCCACTCATGATTGATTCAACGGCTGTGAGTGAAGCACCGACCTGAATGTCATGGCTTGTCATT
>CAYFWV010000064.1:0-13780 GCA_964346975.1 uncultured Candidatus Bathyarchaeia archaeon | reverse complement strand
ATGAACTCGCAGAAATCCGCAAAATGGAAAAGATGATAATGCATGGAAGACTGGCGCTTGAACAAATCGTGCTGCGACTAAGAACAGTCTCAGAACTAGGAGACATTGTGACGACACTCGCTCCAGCTGTTGGCGTGCTCCGAACAGTGAAAAATGGTATGGCAGCAGTATTCCCCGAAGCGGAAAAAGAGCTCGGACAAATCGGCAACATGCTGAATGGCATAATAATTGACGCAGGACAAAGCACAGGACTAACAATAAACTTTGACACAGCCAATGAAGACGCACAAAACATTCTGGCCGAAGCATCGTCAGTAGCAGAACAGAAGATCAAAGAAAGATTCCCCGACTTACCTGCAGGCATCCCAGAAGTTGACGAGAAAACGCCAACCACCACCTAGGACACAGAACAAGGCAGGTGACACAACATGTCGAGATCCACATCCAACCTTTTTACTTTCCTTGGTAAACCTGTGAAGGACGAATATGACCGAATTGTCGGCACCATGGCGTCCTTTCTGGTGACTCCTGGAGGAAGGGTAAACGGGGTATTCATAGAACACAGCGACGGCAGCATCAAACGTTACTCAAGGGATCAAATCAAAACTCACAACGGTGAAGTTGTAGTCTTCTCTCCGCTCAAAATGAAAGCAAGCAACTTCTGCACACAGATCCCACTACTGTGGCGCAAGACCCAAGCAATCAAGGACTTGAATGAGCAGAAGAAGATTCCTGAAAACATGTATGACGACTTGTACTCCAGTTTTGAAGGCGCACTGAACCAGCTTAAAACTGAGGCAGAGGAAACAATCACTGAAATAGACACACAGGTGGAAAAGTGCTCTCAGCGAGTCAAAGACCTCAACTCAGCGCTAATCAATCTAGAGATTGAGCGAGAGATTGGGCAAGTGAGCGAGGAATCATACCAAACCGCGATCGAGATCGTGAAGAACGGACTTTCACGAGTAAACGCTGAGAAGAGCAACTTCGAAGCACTGCAGAGCCAATTGTCTAACATGCTGCTGGGTGAAACGGCCGAAGAAAGTCTTGAAGAAGAAATGGAACAAGAGACAGAGGATGCACTACCAAGTCCACCAAGTGACACGCCAGAAACTTCACTCCCAGAACCCCCCGAATCCTCGGGGGAATCCCCCGTTGTAGTCTACGTGAAGAACGCAAACAACCAAGATCCTTAATCATCCATCTGGGTGGGCGGAGGGACAGGAGATTCGAAGTTTCTTTCGGTCAGAACCTCCACCCCTAGACAGAGTCATCGTAAAATCCATTAGAAGACTCAAGATTCAACATTCAAAGCTAGAACAGGCTCACATCAGACTCCGAGAAAGAGACAACAATCTGTTTCGAGCGTGCACCTTTGCACTGGAGAAACAGAACCGTCCTCGCGCAGCAATGTGTGCCAATGAATTGGCAGAAGTGAGGAAGCTAGTCAAGACGTTAACGCAGACACAGATAGCAATTGAGCGCATCATCCTCAGACTGGAAACAATCAAGGAACTGAGCACTATCATGATTGATCTGAAGCCAGCTTTGACCTCATTGAAGCGAGTCACATCGAATCTCGTCAACACAATGCCTGACATCGCGCTAGAACTTGACAAAGTCAACGACAGCATCCAAGAAACATTGACGGTAACCAAACTCTCGTCAGAACAGCCCATCATCCATTCCAACCTAAAGACTCCCGCAGGCCAGGAGATCCTAGGCGAAGTCAGTGCCGTTCTAGAGCAGAGACTAGCGGAAAAGTTGCCTGAACCTCCCGCGGCAGAGTGCATAGACGCGACTCAACCATCAGAACAGAATATCCGGGAAATGGTCGCTTTAGCTGTCGGATGCCCTGAGTCCTCAGAAGCGAAGGAGGGCACCTCAGAAGCAGTTCTTTCCATCAAGGATGTAAAGATGCAAAGCATCTCCCTGAGAATCAAGCAAGGTGAGTCTCTTGAAGCCAAGCTTCTAGACTACATCAAACAACGCAGCGGTCAAATAGACCTCACTGAATGTGCGATAAAACTCAAGACCCCACCCAAAGAAGTTGAAAGAACCCTGAAAAAACTAGGAGAAGAAGGCAAGATAATAATTGGAACGTGACACGGCGTGAGCGCCTCCCAAGAACTTGAAAAGGCAGCGACAAACTACGCCTCAGAAGCTGTCAGACTTGACAAACAAGGCTCAAAGGGAATGGCCATAACGATGTACCAAAGATCCATCGAAACTCTGCTGAAGATAGTTCACTTGTATCCTGATTACGGCTTGAACAAAGTGTACATCCAACGGGCGATGGCCTATCAAGAAAGAGTGAAGGTACTGCAAGGCGGGATACCGCTAAAACCAGACTTCGAACCCCGACCGGCGGAAGCAACTCCACCTCAAGAAGAGGGAAAGGCCAGCTACGACGAACTAATAATGATGGAGAAACCCAACGTCAAATGGCAAGAAGTCATCGGACTTGAGATTGCTAAAAAAGCCATCAAAGAAGCAATAGTCTACCCAGTTCAAAGACCAGACTTGTTCCCGCTCGGGTGGCCTCGAGGAATCCTTCTTTTTGGGCCGCCTGGTTGTGGAAAAACCTTGATCGCAGCAGCTGTCGCCACCGAGATCGAGGCCAACTTCATTTCAGTCGATGCTGCATCAATCATGTCAAAATGGCTTGGTGAAGCTGAAAGAAACGTTGCCAGACTATTTGGCTCAGCACGAAAATCTGCAAACAATGGAAAACCAGCCATAGTCTTCATTGATGAATTGGATTCACTTCTAGGCAGACACTCCAGCGAAGTAGGTGGAGAAGTGCGAGTACGCAACCAATTTCTCAAGGAAATGGACGGAGTAATAGACAAGGGCAAAGCTCTACACGCATACGTTATTGGTGCTACAAATCAACCTTGGGATCTAGATTGGCCATTCATCAGAAGATTCCAGAAAAGAATCATGGTCCCTCTCCCAGATCACCATGCCAGACTTCAGATGTTCAAACTATACACAGGAAACTTGGCCCTAGATCCAAACATGAGCCTCCATGAATTAGCACGACTTTCAGAAGGATTCTCAGGAAGCGACATAAAAGACACGTGTCAATCCTCCTACTTGCGAGTCATAGGAGAATTCTTCGAATCAGGACGAGCAAATGACACACGGGCAAAGCCAAGACCTGTAGGCATGCCAGACTTCCGACAGATTCTAGAAGATCGCAAACCAAGCGTGTCTCTTGATATGGTTGCATCATACACCAAATGGTTTGACGCTTTCAAGGCACTATAACCCAAAAAAGGGTTCGAAGAGGCTTCGGAAAGATTTGAAGAAATTTGCACCCTTACTTATGTAACGGCAAGGAAAACCTCCTTTCTCCCTTCGCAAAGATCTTCAAACCCCGAAAGGCCTTCTTCAAACCCATTTCTTTTCAATGAACGTGTGCACACAGGTCAAGAGTGCGTCCGCAAAAACAGGAGCGCGAACGCACCTAGTTGCGAACACGAGGAAGAAGAAACGTTTCGTGCTTGTGGATGCCGCTGCAACTATCGAACATCCCTTAGACACTCTGCTTTAAATCACTTATGAATCTCTCCTTCAGGACGCGCGCACAATGGCGAATCGAAACAGTAAAGTGTCGTCGACGCGAGCACTACAGGTGAGAGTGATTCATATCGTGAAAGTGAGAATAACAGTTGATAGAAGCGCATGCATTGCTTGTGGAGTAGCCCCAAATCAATGCCCAGAAGTCTTTGTCTTGGGAGACGACAACGGGAAAACTAGGATTGTGGAAAAGTACAGCGAAGAAACTTCTGATGAGACTTCCTCAGGCACTGTTCCCAGCGACCTCCACGATTGTGCAAAAGAAGCCGCTGACCTATGTCCAGTACAAGCGATAACGCTTCAAGAAATCGAATAGCCACACAGTCTACAAACAGATTCTGCAGCTACTCTCGCGACATCTAGGCATTCGTGCGGAAACCTCAAAGATGCTGAGCGAGCTCCAATCCCTCACATGGCGAGTACGAAAAACCCTCAGACGCAGTGAGCCTCTTCTGCAGAGGGCGAGGTCATAACACGCCACCGTGGCGCAAACATCAAACTGCAGGCACGAAAAGCAAACCCAATATAACTTCGCTTCTTAGTATATTTCCGGCAACAAGATATGAGACCTCGCGAAGGTGATTTGCTAGAAAACACCAACAGGGTTATCTTTGACGTCAAAGGATTTCTTCATCCTCCAGACAGAATCATCGCCTTTCCTCGGTTTATACCGACAGGCCACGGAGACAGAAAGCGAGGAAACCTCACCTACAAGAAGATCTACAACATTGCCGAGCGTTACAGATTCCTCACAAGACACTTTCCCAACTACTTGGTTTATGACAAAGTGCTAGGCCTACGTTTGTGCGAGGTCCCGATCAACGATGTTAGACGTCATCTGGAACCAGTTCACTTCTTGCAGACTCTGCGCAACACATCACCCAGCGATCTTTCAGTTCTGGCGAGCAGAGCCCTCTCAATGCTTACCCTTCTAAAGACAACCTCCAACGTTCCTTGGAGTGCACTAGGCATTTCCGGCTCCCTTCTGGCTCAGCTAGCGCACACGGACTCAGATATAGATCCTATTGTCTCTGGTCAGAAGAACAGTCTGGAAGTGCACAAGGCCATGAAGTCACTGTTGAAGGACAAGAGGAATAACATATGTCACTACAATCGCAAAGAGCTTGCCAAGCTCTACAGGTTTCGTTCACAAGATACGAAAATGTCATTTCAAGACTTTCTAGAAGTTGAGGAAAGAAAGGTCCTGCAAGGCAGGTTCTTGCAGAGCGACTTCTATGTTCGTTGCATCAAAGATTGGAACGAAATGAGTGAGCAATACGGCGACGTCATCTACCAAAGAGTCGGATATGCAAGAATCAAGGCTGTGATCAAAGATGATTCTGACGTCATATTCACACCTTGCCGCTATCTTCTCGAGCAAGTCAGCTTTCTGCGAGGGAAACGAGTGAAAGAAATCTCTGAGATTGTCTCTTACAGAGGACGATTTTGTGAGCAAGCGGAAAAGGGTGAAACGATCCTAGCTCAGGGGAAGATCGAGAAAGCTAGCGGGAGAGATGGATGCACATCCTTCAGGCTTCTACTCGGAGCCAAGACTTCAGATTTCATGGTCAAGAGAAGGGTCGCCGCATGAAGGAAAGGTCTTTCAGAGACAGAGATTTCATAAGCACAAATGAGGATCTTCTCTTTTGTGTGGTTGGCCCGTATCACCCACCTGACCGTGTATTCTCATACCTGAAATACGTTCCTGCTGAAGAAGGTAAATGGCGCCGAGGAAGAACCAGATTCAAACGTGTGATGCAGAGATACACAATTCCAGATCTCATGAAAACCTTCGACTTCATCGCAGAGAATTATGTGAACTACCTCTTCACCTCCACAGTGTACAACGCTACAATGACTGCTGTGCCGCGAGATTGCATACAACGGCACTACAGGTGTGAAGAGAAGCTAGCCGAGCTTCTCCAGAGCCATCAGCATCTTGATCCACTAGAAAAGAAGGCAAATCGGCTCGTGACACAATTATCCAAACAAAGTGGCGTCACACCAACCAGCATTGGGGTCACAGGGTCAATCTTGCTGGATATCCACAGCCAAGCTTTTTCAGACATCGATCTCACTGTGTATGGACTGAAGGACAGCCACAGATTAAGAAGAGATCTCCTCAAGATCTACGGCTCAAAAGATAACAGAGTCAGACCGTTTCAAGTGAAAGAACGGCAACGATGGATTGCTCATAAAGTTCAAAACCATCAGATAAGCGAAGCTGAAGCCGCAAAGATATTCGTACGCAAGTGGAACATTGGAGTATTTGAGGAAACACCTTTCTCAGTACATCCGGTAAGACTCGAAGATGAGCTAACCGAGAAGTATGGAGAGAAGACTTTCAATCCCTTAGGACGAGTGACTTTGCAGGCGGTAGTCACTGACAGCCAAAATAGCATCTTTCTCCCAGGATCCTACAAGATTGAAGACGCCAGGGTCGAAGGAAGAGCTGCAAAGGATATTCAGGAAGTCGTCACCTACGAGAGCCTCTATTGTGGGATCGCTGACGCAGGAGAGCAGATTCAGGTGACTGGGAAACTTGAACACGTCAAGGATGTTCGAACTGGTCAAGAATATGACAGGGTACTGGTTGGATCAACCGACGGACGAGGGAAAGAGCATGTCCTGCCACTGGTCTCATAATGTTACAAACCCAGAGCACAGATAAGCAACCTTTTTGTGATGGCACACAATAGAATGGAACTGTGGTCTAAAGTGAGTTGACAAAGCAATGCCAGCGCCTAGAAGGAGACGATGGGAAAGAATGAACAGAAACAGAGCTGACAGAGGATCGAGTTCAGACAGGGAAAGAGACGCGATCCAATCAAGACTGACAGCGATTCAAACAGGATTGACCAGCGCCTCAATGATGGTTAGCAAGGTTGAAAGCGACTTGAACTATATCGACGGTCAAATCAGCATTCTCCCGGCAAGACTCTCAAAAATCCGAGGCCAAGGCTACGAATGCCTAAGCTATCTCGAAAAGAACCAAGATCTGCTCGCAACCAAATGGGCCGAAATGGGTCCACCGCTACAACAAGACTTTCAAGACAGCGTACAACCCTTGCGCAGCGAAATCAACAGACTGCAGAGGGAAGCAAGCAGACTTCGATCCGCACGGCACGAGAACCTGCGCATTCTTGAAAGCTCCACGAGTGCACTATCGCTAATGGTGTCAACTCTGAGAACCAGAACAGCCACTGAAACACGAAAATTCCACACATCTCTCAATGACTTTGTCAAGAGTGTTTCAGCGATAGATGAAGATCTTAAAATCGGTGAATCAACGATGGAGTGGTTTTCCCAAGCCTCTTTTCCACTGAAAGGAGGTGAAAGTCCTATCTTGGCCTTGAAGGCGAAGATGATGAAGGACAAACAGGATGGGACACTCTATTTCACAAATCACAGATTCATATTTGAAGGCGAGAAAGAGGTTGTTCTGAAGAGAACTCTTTTCATAGCAACCAAGAAGAAAAAAGTCAGAGCTGTGACTCTAGATCAGCCCATCGGTATCATCCAGGAAATAAGCGAAGGTAGAGTAGGGCTCCTAGCTTGGGCAGGAATATACGTTCGTTTCAAACCCAACAGTGGAGTGGAAGAAACGTCCTTTGACGTAAAGGGGGAAGAGATTCCTATCATCACCAAGTTCTTCAACTACATTATCTCAGGTGAAGCAGACACGGAGATAGCCTCCGTCAGAGGAATTGCAGGAAAAACGACGGAACCACAAGTAAAGATCTTGAGGTGCCCAACATGTGGCGCACCATACACACGTGAGATCTACCGTGGTCAAACCTCTGTTCAATGCAAGTACTGCGGAACTGCGATATCTGTCAAAGGGTAGCCCGAGTTCCTCATGGGTGGAAGAGAAACCTACTTGAAGTGTCTTGCACCTATCTGGAAGCCTCGTTTCTCAAATTGATCGAGCAACTCCTTTGGATCTGGAAACCACTGTCCCCACTTTCGACAAATATGTTCAGTCCAGCTGTAATTCTCAAAAGTGAACGTTTCCTTTCGTCCACTACTCAAAGATATCTTGGCATTATTCTTTCGATAGTAGTCTTGAGCGAGATACCCTTCATCCATTCGCTGCATTGCCCTTGAAATCATGTCCTCATCTAGCTCCGGATACTGACTTTCAAACAACGTGTATTCCAAGGGATATCGTGGTCTTGATGGCGGGTCTTCAGCTGGATAACCCATTGCCAGCTGCACAAGTGGGAAGACTCTTTGAGGCAAGGAGTATTCCTCTGCGATCTTGTCAGCTCTGAACGGCGTGTTTCCAAGGAAACAGCTTCCAAGCCCCAGGCTTCGACCTGCAACCACCATGTTCTCAGCCATCAAAGCTGCGTCTTGAATTCCGTACAAGAGCAGTGCCAGGTCATTTGAGACCATTACCCAATTCCTTTTGGTCATGATGCGTTCAAACTTGAACGAATCAACGCAAATCGTAAACAGGAACGGCGCCCTCCAAGGATTGTGTGCTCTGTCCCGGGACAACAGAACACTGTAGAATTGAGACGCGAAGGGAGCCTGCTGGCCCGCTCGAACTATCGTTTCCAGAGCTTCGTTCGAGGGCAGCTTGTCCGAAAACTTCCTTACAGATTTATGATCAAGCAGAGTTTCTACAACGGGGTTTGCTATCATCTAACTCACTCCTGACCATGTCTATATGTCGAGTGTGTATTTAGCGCAATCGAATCTCGACGCCTAGTTTCTTGTGGTCAGAAGCAGCTGACCATTCGCTGTGATCGGTGGCTCAGCGAGTCCTGCTGATCAGTGTTTGTGCGAGTGTGGCTGCTCCAATCACTCCTGCGTCATGTCCCAAAGCAGCTTTCACAATTTTCAAATCTCGCAGGGACGATTCTAACGCCTTGCGTCTGGTCTCCTTTTCCACTAGGGCGATCAACTCTGGGAGACCCTCGATGACGCCACCACCCAAAACCAAGAGGCAGGGATTGAATGCGTTTACAATACTCACGACTCCAGCACCGAGGTATCTTCCAGTCTCTTCTACCAACCTTCGAGCTAAATCATCTCCTTCTCTAAACGCTTGACAAACGGTAGCGGCTGTGATCCGTTCGAGACTTCCCGCGATCGAGATCAGATGTTGACCTGGGTGCGATTCCGCTTTGACAGCGTGTTTGGCTCGTTCAGCAATTGCCCAGCCTCCTGCATAGGCCTCCAGACAGCCGAAGTTTGGACAATGGCATTTGCGTCCTCCAACGACGATAGTGATGTGCCCTAGTTCTCCACCAGAGTTGCTGCAGCCAACCAACATCTTGCCACCACTTACAACGCCTCCACCTATACCAGTACCGACAAACAAGACCACCAAATCATCTACACCTTTACCAGAACCATAGAGCCATTCACCCCAAGCAGCAGCGTTCACATCATTGACCACAACGGTGGACAATGCCAGCCTCTTCCTGACACTCTCCTTCAACGGTACATTCCGCCAGTCCAGGTTCTGAGAAGAGATTACGACACCTTCAGAATCAACTTGTGCTGCTACACCAATGCCGAGAGCCCCTACATCTTGCTCTACTTCACTGACACACTTCTCTATGGAGCCCACAAGATCAGCGATGACTGCATCAGGGTCCTTTCCTAGACAGGTTGGACCCGTGCACGATGACAGGATCCTGCCATTCGCATCCACCAAAGCACTCCTGGTTTTGGTGCCTCCAATGTCGACACCCAGTGTAACTGGTTTCCTAATCTTAGGGGCCATGTGTATTCACCATCAAGCCCGAGCAAGCATCAGCCACGGAAGCGCCGAGATCTGACATCGCTTTGACTGCCTGAAGATTCGCCGGTTTGCTCGTCTAGCTTCCTTCAGACTCTCGGTCTGCACATCTCATGTTGCTAGGCGCTCTTTCGTAGGTGAGGAAACTTTTCTTTTATCTTGGAGTCAGCGACTTGCACGATCAAAGCATTTGAAATGAGCACGTACTTAACTCCCATGAGCTCTGCTAGATCTGCAGGCTTTTGATCTTGCGTAATCAACAAGAGGTTGTTGGTCCTAGCGAATTCCACGATCTTTCGGTCTGTTGCACCCTGAAGCCCAGCATCCCGAACGGTTTCCACAGACCAGCCTAGGATTTCGAAATATTCTTTCAACCCTTGATACATTTCATCAAGCAAAAGCTTCAACAAGATCTCCTCTATTCGCAGAAAAATCCTTTGCGGCATCAAGGAGCATCGGAATGCTGGATGCCCGGTTCATTCTCAATGTGTGATCCCTCTTTTCAAGCTACCTCAGTCCAAGAGTTTCTTTCAGATAGGCATGGTAAGGTCCAAGTTTTCCTCCATAGTTTCCAGCTGAGATTCTAATGACGCCGGGTATCTTCACTGCAGCCGCAATGCCCTCCTTCATCGCGTGCTCGACAGCCTTCACGCTGAGACCGTTGATGACAATTTCATAGACACATTGGACGCCTTCAGGAACCTCAGAATGGTCGATCAAGCCTTTCAGTTTCGGTGAGAACGGGTGATTGGTTGAGGCTTTCAGTTTGTACTTCAATGAACCTGCCTTTGAGCCAGATCGGCAGATGCCCCCTGGAAAGGGCATGATCACTCCTTTAGACTTGTCCGTGATGGCTTTCACAGAGTGCTCTGAAGCCTGCAATCCAGCAGCCAAGTCTTTTGACATAATGATGATGTTGCCTCCTGCAATTGCTTTGGCAGCTCCGAAATTGTCCTCAACCAAGAATTCTCCTTCCATGACGGGAATTCGCCAGACTGGTCGATCAGCTACGGAATCTTTTCTCTGAAAACCGTCACCGAATAGGCGGAGACTTCTCCCGACTTTCAATCGTCTCTTAGCTTCAGGCAAGGCGTCAAAAGCGGCTGTAGTGGGGCAGGTCATTATACATTGTCCGATTCTGAGAACCATTTGGGATTTTAGGTCTAGTCTTGCTCTGTGGTAGATTTGAATCAGAATTCCAGATCTCTTATCGGGAGTCACATCTGCATTAGCAGTGCCTTCAATTCCTGCTTCAGCAGGAGACATGATGATGGAGGAAGCAAAGCCTGTCGAGGTGGTGGCAGCCACACGAGCCCACTTCTCATTTTCGGCAGTAATGAGGATTCGTCCAACCCACATGCCGAACATTTCAGCGAACGTATCTACTATTTCGATGCCATTTTGTAGGATGAATCCAGTTTTCCCGTCTGACAGTTTTCCTTTTTTGACCGCTTTGATACCGCCTACGCTGCCTAACTCGGGTGTCATAGTAGCTTCATCCTTGACAATTTGCAGGTTGTTTCTCCAACCGTCTTGTCGGTGAAGTAATCGAAATCCTGCTCTATTAAAGCTTTCATCAGTGCTGGCCAGTTATCTGAGGTAAGGATGTACTAACTTCTAGAACGTACGTGTACCAAAGCTTAGCATAATATTCCCAAGATGTGCTACTACTAGAATAGTGAATGCGATGGAAAGTAAGATTAGACGAGCGTCGATATTCTACGGGCTCGCTGCGATTCTTTTGGCTTCAGTTCTAACTGGAATAATCTTGAACGTCGACATTTTGCAGCTAGGGTACGTGCCAGGCGCACCTCCAGTTTCTGCCCCGCGATCTCAGTTTCTTTCGAGTTTTCAATCTAGTGAGGAACTGAAAGATTTCCTGCGTGAAAACTCGCAAGACCAGGTACCCTTCTGGATTTATGGACCTGAAGATGTCCGAGTCTTCGATTCAGCCACAATAGCCACGTTTGAAAGCGGAGGCAAGACGAGTGATCTTTCCTATTCGACAACTAACATCCAGGTGGAAGGAGTCGACGAAGCCGATTCCGTGAAAGTTGACCACAGAGGGTACATGTACATAGTTTCCGGCAACGTCGTGTACATATTGAAGGCGTATCCTCCAGCCTGGGCCGAAATAGTCGCTAAACTTGAATTTGGAGATCTGCACCCGATCGGAATCTTCGTCAACAATAACAAGCTGGCAGTCCTGGGCTCTGAGTACACGATTCCAACCGCTCTTGACAAGCTTCTCAATACTTACTATGGACCTGACATCAAAACGTTCATCAAAGTATATGATGTAGAGGAGCCTGACAGCCCATCACTCTTGCGGGACTTCACAATTTCTGGCAGCTACTTCAACTCAAGAATGATTGGTGACTACGTCTACTTCGTCGTCAGCAAGGCAGCGTTCTTGGTTGATGATAGGCTGTATCTCCCCGAGATCAGTTCAGACCGGAGAGTCTCAGAGATCGCTCCCACTGAGATCCGCTACGTGAATGGTTCAGACGAGTACTATCAGTTCACAACAGTCGTCGCGGTGAACGTGAAGAACACGACAGAGTCACCGGTCTACTTGCCACTAATGCTTGGTGGTTCATGTAACATGTACGTTTCACTGAACAACATGTATATCACCTATGGAGGCTGGAGCGGCAACACCACGATTTATCGAATACATGTAGAGGGAAGCAACTTGACGTGCGCTGCCACAGGCAAGGTGCCGGGACACGAGCGCAACCAGTTCTCAATGGATGAATACGACAGCTATTTCCGAATTGAGACTGTGACATGGACACAAGACTGGACTACTCAAACGAATCTATATGTTCTTGACATGAACTTGAGCGTTGTAGGAGCGTTGGAAGGCCTTGCTCCCGGAGAGAACTTCCATTCATCTCGATTCATGGGAGATCGAGCCTACTTCGTGACCTTCAAGAAGACAGATCCACTATTCGTGATCGATCTCAGCCAACCGACCCACCCAACGGTTTTGGGAGAACTCCACATTCCCGGATACTCAGACTACCTGCATCCCTATGATGAAACACACCTAATTGGAATTGGGAAACACACAGTTGAAGCGGACGAAGGGGATTTCGCATGGTATCAGGGAGTCAAAATGTCTCTCTTCGATGTCAGCAATGTCACAAATCCTGTGCAGATGGATACAGCTATCATAGGTGATAGAGGTTCAGATTCACCAGCGCTCTATGATCACAAAGCCTTCCTATTTGACAGATCTAGGAACCTTCTCGTTATCCCCATACTCGAAGCCGACATAGACGAGAGCAACTATCCAGGCGGAGTTCCCCCAAACGCATATGGAACCCCAGTCTGGCAAGGAGCTTATGTCTATGATCTTTCACTATTTCACGGCTTCATCCAAAAAGGGAGGATAACACATCTCAGCAGTGGAACCAGTATCGACGAAGATGCCTATTGGATCAAACGCTCACTCTACATAGAAGACGTACTATACACGCTCTCAAGCAGGAAAGTAGCTTTGCACGCCCTTGATGATCTCTCCTCAATTCTAGAGATCCCCCTCTCATAACCCCATCCTTTTTTTCTCATCCTGTTCCTTGATTCACGTCGGTATGCTTCTATAAGCCACTCCCAGCGGCTCCGCGGATCAGCCGACTAGATCGGAGAAAACTCATGTTTGCGACAGCTGAACAAACGCAGAAGGACTAGCCTCTTGAATCGTCTAGATCTAATGCAGTGACAGCTGAAAGGTCTTCGGAACTCACATGCGCCAGATCAGAATCTGTTGTAGCTCACAATCTCACTCAACGGTTTCTTCTGTTTCTCGCTGGGCTGACTGGTCGGATACCCGAACGACACTAGCGCTACTATCTTCCAATCGTCAGGTATGCCGAGCGCCTTCTTGGCTTGAGTCTCCTGAAAATCTCCTATCCAACATGATCCTACTCCTTGAACCCAAGCTGCGATGACCATGTTCTGCAAGGCGATGGTTGTGTCAATAGTTGACCATTGGCGTCCGTCAGCGTCACCGATGTATCCGCACCCAACTATTGTGAAGGCTGAATTCTTCACAAAGCTGTTATATCTTCCACGAGACATCTCCTCTTTGATGCGAGCATCTGTTAAGACGATGAAGTGGCATGGCTGAGCATTGTCGGCTGAAGGGGCCTGTCTCCCAGCCTCCAGAATCTTGCTCAAGACTTCTTCTGTGACTCTCTTTTCCGCGTATTGTCTAATGCTTCTCCGATGAAGGATCAGATCGACACAAGACATAGTCATGATTCTCCTATGAACAATTCACCCACGTGTCTACGTTGCAAGTTTCTCCGCGAGTTTTAGCAAGTCCAAATCTAAAGGTTTTTCGGTTCCGCAGGCCGTTTCAAGATCTGTGCACGTTGTCTCCTGTCCCAGCAGTCCTACGATCACGTTCTTCTCTCCTTTCATGAAGATGTC
>CAYFWV010000063.1:0-8124 GCA_964346975.1 uncultured Candidatus Bathyarchaeia archaeon | reverse complement strand
ATGAAACGGTTCACTGGACACAGAGAGAACTGGGGAGCATTTGTCGATATCAAAGTGAATGCTCCAAGCTTGCTGAAGCGTGAGCTAGGAAAGAAGCGCGTGGGCAGAGTTTGGATGAGTGGAACTTGTGACCCTTACCAGCCAATAGAGAAAGACTATGAAATCTCGAAGACATGCCTCGAGATTCTATCTGAATCTGGTTGGCCCGTTACTGTCCAAACCAAGTCTCCACTTGTGACCAGAGATCTCGAATTGTTGAGGAAGATGAAGGATGTGGAAATCGTCGTCACAATCACCACAGCTGACGATGACATCCGTCGAATTTTCGAACCAAACTCTGCTAGCACTAAGGAACGGATCGGGACAATCGAGAGACTACATGATTCCGGGCTAAGACTCTGTGCCATGATCGCGCCACTGCTTCCAGGCGCTGAAGGTTTGCCATCACAACTGAGGGGAATGGTGGATCATGTGCTTATTGACAAGATGAATTATCACTATGCTGACTGGGTGTACAGGAAACATAGTTTGGAACACGCCATGACCACTGAGTATTTCACCCGACAAAGAAAGGACTTGGCGGATGCCTTCAGCCGAGAGAGGATAGTCTACCAGTTCCTATTCTGACGTGTGCACGCATCTGGTTCGAATGACGCTTTTGCCTGTCTGCCTCAACACTTGTCGTGTGCGCGAGAGGAAGGGCTGGGTCCCTGATAGCGGATGTATTCAGGAGTGGCGGCGCTGCAAAAGACAAATATTCCACTCTGCATTTCAATGAAAGAGAGCTGAATCTCATGCCCAGGGAAATCGCTGAGACAGAAGAATTCATTCAATTGAGTCAGAGTGCTCGCTACTGTGCGATAAAGAGACTTCCAAGGATTGTGAAGCTTAAACTCAGGACACAGAGATTGCTTTACACACTGAAAACTGATCCTGCTAAAGCAGAAGAAATCATAAAGAAACTGAGTTGCGAGATACGGGAAGTCTGAGGCTCTTTCTTGGCCTGACAGGCTTGTCAGCTCTTTCATTGTGAATTCCACGAGTCAGTACCCAGACACCTAGACCCTTGGATACTCCTGTCTTCTTTATCTGGCATGCATGAGACTTGAGTGAGCACTGGAACCGTTCGCAGTAATCATGAAATCGGGAATTCTGAATGCGTCCTTAAGGTTATAAGACGTTAGCCATACAGATGTGATAGAAGATGGGGCACTCATGGTCTTGCTGAGGTATGACAAGGGAACCGTAGTTGTGTCAGGTAACATACGAGTACCGAATAGCACATGGGATCCACGTATTGGTGCTTTTCGAGTCCTAGCGTTGTACTACTCTGACGTCTTGAGGTTTCTGCGCGAGAGTGATCTAGATTTTGACGATCAAGTTCTAGACTTGCTTCCGTGCCCAGAGTTGAAGAGCAAGGCACGGCTCAGAGACTATCAGAAGGAAGCCTTGAGGGCTTGGCTCGAAGCTGGAATGCGAGGAGTGATAGTCTTGCCAACAGGAGCAGGAAAAACCATCGTGGCGATGGCCGCCATATCCTCCGTAAATGCTCCAGCAATCATCGTGGTTCCCACCATTGACCTGATGGAACAGTGGCGAACCAAGCTGGAGACGGATTTCAGAGTAGAAGTCGGTGTGTACGGCGGGGGAGAAAACGTTTTGAAACCCATCACCGTGGCAACCTATGATTCTGCCTATCTGAGGGCAGAGGAGCTCGGAAACAGGTTCAAACTGGTCATCTTTGATGAAGTCCATCACCTTCCAGCTCCAAGTTATCGTCAGATAGCAGAGCTCCTTGCATCTCCCTTTCGGATGGGTCTCACAGCAACCTATATTCGAGATGATGAAGGCCACAAGATTCTGCCAAGGCTTGTCGGCAACGTTGTTTATGAATTAGAGACTGAAGACCTGGCAGGAACACATCTCTCCAACTATACTCTTGAACGAATATTCGTCGATTTGACCTCAGATGAACAGAGGGTATATGATGAGAACTATGAAGTTTTCCGAGAGTACTTGAGAAAGAGCAGGATGAAGCTGCGGAACTCAAGGGATTTTCAACGCTTCATCATGAGAACAGGCACAGATCCACAAGCTAGGCAAGCTCTGCTGGCCAGGAACAGAGCCCTCGACATCGCGTTGAATGCCAACTCAAAAATTGCTGTTCTGAGGCGCCTGCTATCAGGTAACAGTCTGAAAAAGACTCTGATTTTCACTCAGCACAACAAACTGGTTTACAGAATAAGCCGAGAGCTATTGATACCAGCCATAACACATCAAACCTCAAAGGAGGAACGCCATGAGATCTTGAGAAAGTTCAAATCTGATGACTATACAAGAATCGTCACGTCTCGAGTCCTCGATGAGGGGATCGATGTTCCGGACGCAGCCTTGGGGGTCATACTCAGTGGAACCGGGAGTTCACGCGAGTTTATCCAACGGTTAGGAAGACTGCTTAGAAAGAAAGAGGGGAAAAAAGCCAAGCTTGTTGAGCTGGTCTCCAGAGAAACCAAAGAAATGAGAATCAGTCAACGCCGAAGGGCATAGAGGACGGAAACTTGCTGCCTCTCGATCTACTCCGCATCCGCATCTCAAAGGGGCAGATTCATCCTATTTATGCAGATGTCAGCAATCAGAATGTGGAATTGTCACGCAGCCTGCTGAAACTGTTCCAAACTGGCTTAGGAAGGAGAAAAGGAGACTTACTTGCCGAAGTTGCCTCCTATGAAAACAAAGGGTTCGACTACAGGCTTGTGCGTGGCCTTTCAGCTGTCCTTGAAAGACTATCGAACTTTCAAGTGAGAGCCCCTGTTGATCCCTTGGCTGCACGGCGGGCGATTTTTCAAGAATCAGCTCGCCAAGGCCTAGTGACCACAAGCGAAACTCGAGCGCAAATCCTCAGTCGAGTATCTCAGGATCTAGATGTTACCGCGGAGGAACTGGAGCAGTCCTTCTACGCCGACTTGGATGACGAGTTGATTCTGGAAAGCTTCAGTTCAACAAGCGATGTTGAACTGCTAAAGCAATACAACCTCTCCTTGACTCAAACGCTCTGCTTCAGATCTACCTACCTGGAGATCAAGGTCTCTGACCATTGGAAAGAGATTCTGCGAGCCGTGAAGTTCAGGGGCTTAATGTACTCTGCGGAAACAACTGATGGAATCTTCAGAATCACTGTGGATGGCCCACTGTCTCTCTTCAAACTGACTCAACGCTACGGAACAAACATGGCGAAACTGGTTCCAGCCATCTTTCAAGCGAAGTACTGGGAAATCAATGGAAGTGTAGTCAGAAAGACCCAATTTGGAAAACGCATTTTTCCACTAAGGCTGACGAGTACACAGATCGGGAATAAGGTTTCAGGTGTATCTGTGAGAAAAAGACAGAATACGACTTTCGACAGTCTCGTTGAAAAAGAATTCTACAATAGTTTCCGATCCCTAAAGTCCGGGTGGGAGATAACACGAGAACCTTCACCACTCATAATCGGAAGGCATGTGTTCATCCCAGACTTCTCCTTCGAGAAACGGGGAACGAAAGTCTACATGGAAATAGTTGGGTTCTGGACGAAGAACTACCTGGAGAGAAAAGTGGAAAAGCTGCAGCATCTTAGGGGAGTGGACATAATAATAGCAGCCAACCAACGACTGGCTTGTGATAAGCTTGCGCGCCTTCAAGGTGAAGTATTCTTCTACAAGAAGAAAGTGCCGTTGAGACCAGTATTAGATTTCCTCAATTCTAAGGAAGCCACTGATCTGGATAACGAGATGAGAAAACTAGATATGATGCGCCTTCAAATCGACGAGGATGTCGTAGAGATACGCAGTATCGCCAGAATGCATGAAGTGTCGAAAGAGACCATCCGGAAAAAACTTGAAAGCATCAAATTGGACGGCTACACACTGGCTGGAGATCTCTTGATTAGCGACAAGAAATTGCAGGAAATCGAATCGAAGCTGCAAGTCCTGTCCACCGCCTCCTTGTCTGCAGCGCTGGAACTGATCGAAGATGAAGGAATACCAAGCCCGTACGATGTTCTCTCAATTCTCAACTTCGGCATCCGCTGGAACGGGCTTGATGCGACAAAGAGTTCTATATACAGAAGGCAGAATTGAAAGTTCCTACAGCAACATCATATGCACATATGCATTTTGTATGGATTCACAATCCTGCTGCTGGATTCATAATCCTTTTTCGGAGTCCCGCCTGCAGTTAAGCGTGAGGACATGCCATTGCGGGCTGAACAAGCTTTTGCTCTCTTTGCCCTAATCCTCGGAATAGTTGGAGGGGTTCTGCTAATCAGTGGAGGCTTCAAAATACTGTTGGACCTGCTTGAAGGAAATGTGAGACTAGATCTCGAAACTCTACTGATCGCAGGCATAGGAATAGTAGCCATCGTCGCCAGCGTGATGATTTGGAATGAAAAGTATGTGGTCGGCGGGTCACTGAACATCATTCTGGGAGTCTTGATGGTTTTCTACGGAGAAATCCAGAATGGACTCATCATCTTGATCAGCGGAATTCTAGGTATCTTAGCGCCAAGAATAGAAGACTAGCTCGCGTGAATCTAGCACCTGCACGCGCAAGAATCCATGAACTAGAAACTCAGCCTCCGAGCGGTTTCCGAGCGACGCTGGAAAGCAAAGGGTTATAAACTTCTAGTATCCCCTACTTTGCCAAGGTGTCGGATTGACATGCTATTTTAGACGCATGAAAACTGTCTTCACCCGCGCAGGCATCGAAATCACAGATGCAAACAAGAGAGCAGTCGATCGAGCTATTCATGATCTCGTAGGTGTTGCCTACAAGAATTGCTCAGCAACTTGGAAGCAAGTGAAACGGCGACTGGAAGATGATGAAGAAGATTTCGTTGCGAAGCTCAAACAAGTCCTCTCCTCACACACACTACAGACATGAGTTGACCTACAAACCACAGACCTAGGTCTGCCAACCTTGACACCTGTGCACAGCGAGTAGCACTGCAGCAGACACACACTGAGGCTAATTGTGGCGCGGCAACAGGCAGGCATGATAACCCATTCTTTGGACGCACCGAATCTGTGGCTGAGACCTGTAATCAAAATTGCCGGTGACTACGAATCGCCCTAGCTTCTAGCATTCTAGAGGAAATGAGTCATCCTAGGAATACAGAATCTTGATTGTTGTCACCATTCCCACTGCAATGGTGACTAGTCCTATGGCAGTCTTCATTCTGTTCCCAGCAGTCTTCTTGACAACTAGTGCTGAGACTGGACAGGAAAGGGCAACTCCAATAGTCAACATGAGCGGCATCAACCAATCTATGGTCTGTGCGTGTGTGACAAAGTATGCAAGAGCAGCTGCCATGCAAGTGACTCCCTCGGCCAAAGAAGTGATACCTATGGCACTCTTTATATCAACGCCCGTCAAGATCTGACCTGCAGTGATTATAGGACCATATCCTCCACCCGTCACTCCCTTGTTGAACGAAGCAGCACTGCCTAGAATGGCTAGACGGACCCAAGAGAACCCTCGCTTCTTGCTGTTGACGACCAGAATTAGGAAACCCAGAAGCACAGTTGACGCTCCGATATACAAACTCAGGTAGATATCTGGAAGATTGATTGTGATAATGACAGCGATTGTTGATGCCACGATGCCCAGAAGGGCAAAGGTCATAGCGATTTGGAATTGCAGGCTGCCAAGAGAAAGATCAGCATTCTCGAAAATGTGGTGAAAGAGAGCCGCTAGAAAATCTCCCACGAATTGCGAGATCAATACTGCAGGAACTACCTGCAAGGGATCCAACCCTAAAATCAACAGGATTGGAACCAGTAAAGTTCCATACCCCATGCCAAGCGAGCCATCAACAACCCCACACGTGAACCCAAAGAACGCCAGTGAACCATAGCCGAGAGAGATCAAGGTAACCTTGAGAACCAAATGTGGATAAGAGTAATTTGCCTTGAGCATTTACTGTATATATTGTATGTACTGCTCAATACAACACATGGAAGAGAAGGCTCATCATCGGCTGCCGACAACCAAGTGTGCATCCCAAATGCAGCAGGGAAAGAAATTAGTCTTCCGTTGTTGTGGTGCTCCGGCCGGGATTCGAACCCGGGTCTCCGGCTCGAAAGGCCGGAATACTTAGCCGGGCTATATTCGGCAGACAAAGCTTCTACCGGAGCCCAATCTCGGAGCACTATCCCAATTGAATATTCTCTCGAATAAAACTATCTATTATTCAGCAGGCTTACAGGAGATGCTGCAAGCCCAGTGCACTACTGAGAAATGTCAGTCCAAAGTAGATTAGAATTAGGCTGAACGCTGCCAGTACCAAACTATAGACTCTTCGTCCGGCAAAGCTGAGACCTACTTTTGCCAGGTGAGCTGTGACTGTAAGCCACAAGTAATCCATCCAGACATGGCAAACATACATGATGAACACGCCTGCGAGTGATGCAAAATCAAGGGAGATGACGACGAGCTGCGCTCCAGCAGTCAGCCACCACACTATAAAGAACGGGTTCAAACCTGTAAAACTCAACCCCATTATGAAGAGACTGCGGGAATTACTCACTGATGGTTTGGGATCCGTGATCTTACTGACAAGCGAAATCCAGACTTGGACAACACCAAAAGCGACGAGTGCTACTCCTCCAGCAACCCCAATCCAAACTCTGACAGCTGCTTGACTGGCTACTGTAACCAGACCCAAAGCCAGCATAAAGACGAGAGTGAACTCCACGCAGGTGTGAGCAACAGAGAACAGTAGACCGCTTCTCGCTCCAACTCTTGAACCATGAGAAAGGTTGGCGAAAAACAGAGGACCTGGAGCCATGGCGCCAGAGGCTGTAACGAGAACAACAATGCCCGCGAACTCCAACAATTCCATAGAGCTAGAAACATGTGCGTCGGGATAATAATCTTCTGAATCTGAAAGAAAGCCAATCTGTTTTAAGGTAGACACTAAATCATCTTAGTTTTCTCCACAATCATAGTTCAATATGAGCTCTTCTCCTGAGAGCTTTTGGGAAAGAACCGTATGTTTCTTCCTCGCAGTAGAACAGGCAATACCCAGTCAGTTCCCATAGATTTAATAAGCAGGTGACCACTATTCCAACACGCAAGAACTGAATTCCCAAAGAAACTAGTTCTATGTTGACTAACATGGGAGGTGCGAATCGCTTGTCTTATAGAGAAAACCGAGAGATGCACAAGGCAGTCTGCGCAGAGTGTGGCAAGGAATGTGAAGTTCCGTTCAAACCAGATCAGAACAGACCAGTCTATTGCCGAGAATGCTATGCAGCAAAGAGACCGCCAAGAAGACGTAGGTATTAGGCTTCATCGAAGCATCGAAAGCCTTCAACAATCCATCCTTTCATAATCTAGTTTTTTCCACCTCGAGAACTATCCGAGGCTTTTCATGTTTGCGCCGAGGCAGTTTTGACTCTCAGAATCAATGATCACTGATGGCGCTAGTGACCGGAGAAAAATAGGTGGGATAGGCGGCTGTAAGTCCTTGCGCGTCTACTCTTTCTTGAGGGTAATCTCCATAGTTGAGACGTTTCTGGGATTTCCGCCTTCTCTTGGGGTGATCTGCTCGGTACCAATAGATATTGCGTGGACGTTGGCATCCTTGAAGAATCTGCTGCGCACGATCTCAGCGACATCCACAGCTGTGCTAATCGCACGGCCACGAGCCTTCAGTGTGACTTCTGTGGTGTCACTCATGTTGAAGCCTGTGATTACTGCCATTACGTAGCTCATTGGTGGTTTGTTTCCGACGTAGATCACATTCGGATCTTTGCTTGGTCTAGGTATCCCTTTTGCTTCTTTCGCCATTTCTATCACTTCCTCTTCAGTTTCTGTTGCTTCTTTGTCTGACATGTCGTCTACACTCGTTTTAGCTAACAGGTTTATCAAGAAAGCTACTGTTTAAGGGTTGCGGTGTATCCACTCATGCGTCTGGCGCTCTTCACAATGCTTGGTCACCGAGCTTCTCAAGTTACAGTGTTCAAGATCTTCGGCTAGTGTGCAGAGTGCGTGTTGCTTTTCGGTTTGTTTGCTAGTAGGATATTCTTGCCGAGCGCGGAAGTTCTCCTAGCACTCTAGTCGAAGCTTCGGCGACTTTATCCCGGT
>CAYFWV010000062.1:0-8023 GCA_964346975.1 uncultured Candidatus Bathyarchaeia archaeon | reverse complement strand
AAAAGAATTCCAGAAAAACCCCCACAAATACACAAAAATGTAAGTTGCAGAAAAACAGCTTTCAATGAATTGAAGGCATTAAATGTAAGCATTCGCTTGACTGTAACGAAGCAATGTAGTGTGCGGGAGCCTCAACTTTCTGATGCTCTGTTGAACTACTCCTGCGCAGCTGTTGAGGTTCCTTTCTATGCAAATACCTAGAGCGTGCGCATTGAGTTGAATTACCTCTAAAGAATCCGAAAGACCTTAAATAGTTGCGATGGCCAGTATCGCTCTTGAGATGACCTCTTTCTCAATATCTTCTGAAAGATAATCCGTATGGTCTGAAAAGTCAAATCTGCTTTTCAGCCCAGTGTGACTGAATATTTCAGCTTCTAGTTCAGCTTCCTCAAGCAATGCTTTAAGATCCTCCTTGTTAAACCATTCAGAATATACTCCTTTCTTTGTTACTAATATTCCCCTATCAAGCATCTGTTTGACCTTTGGATCTTCTTCCTCTATTCTTCCAACAGTTGGTTCCACTTGCCCTTTATAGAAAACCGGGAGCCCCCAATTGTGGAACTTTTCTTTGTTAAAAACCGAGATAACAACTTTTCCGTGAGGGGCTGCAATCTTTTTCATATTTCGGATTAGTTCAACCTGAAGTTCTCTGTCGCTTTGTGTAAGATTGTTCAGGAGATTCGACAAACTGATCTCAGTGGCGATTGAAGCGAATCTCGAAACATGTGCTCAGTGTGGATGCAAAGTCTACGAAAGCGGTCATCGCGAGGTTATCGATGGAGAAGAAACCACCTTCTGTTGTGTGCACTGTGCCCACTCTTACAGGCAAGAAGTATCCTGAGAGGATAAAGCAGCCAATGATGCCAAGCATTCGCACTTGATGAGTTAGATGAACAGACATTCCCCCTTCGCTTTCAGGGGAAAGGAGATGTTGGGTGAAGTGTGAGGGCATCTCTTTGTTTCTGGGTGGGCCTTGCTGGTTCTGGATCAAACATGCACGCACAATCATATTAAGAAAGTGACTGGCTCCGGCACGGGATTAGTGAATCTAAGGAGCTCTTTAGGTTCTTCGTCTCAGATAGAGTATCAAGACAGCAACAGATGCAATGAGTATCCCCATTGTCAGCAGCCAGAACAAGGTCGTTGACCATAGCGCAGGAGGGAAGCTGCGCAGGACAATGTTTGTAGAGGTGGATGATGCAACTGAAACTGGCTCAGTGGCACTGGCTCTGACTACTGTTAGCCAGTAGCTAGTTGTGAAGTGTGCTGAGAGTAGGTATGTTCCAGCTGGTAGCTTAAACCGTGCTTCACCGAGTCCATCAGTTGTCTCTAATCCGTATCCAATTCCTGCTTGGGTGTTCACTAGAACGTAGACTCCATGGATAGGTGTTCCATTGTTTCCATACACATGCACGGTCAACTGATACACCCGAGTCCTAATGGTGTATGGACCATCTGAGTCCACATGTATAGTCGTTTGACTGACTACGGCATCTTTCCACAAGACTGTGAATCCATAATCACCTGCCTCAACTCGTGTCAGCTGGAGTTCACCATCACTTGAAGTATACCGCGGTAGAAGCTCTGTCGTCCCATTCCTCCAGGTTATGTATACTTGGGCATTTGGCAGAGGATCATCTACATCATCAACTATTCGAAACGAGGGATCATAATAGACGATAATACCGATCGTGAAGACGTAGGTTTCTTCTTCAAAGAAGGGCTCGTATGAGCCTGAATCCAGGTACTGGTAGTATCCATTGTTGTCAACAACTGTGATGATAATTGTGTAATTTCCCAATTCAGTTGCTAACGGATAGGACCAAGTCGCTTCGAAGATGTGAAGATAGTTGACATGCCATTGACCATTTGACACTCTGCTCATTTCAGTTTCTTCGAGCACGGGTTGACCAGATGGATCTATGACTGTCATGTTAACTGTATATATATCATAGCCACCAAACGGATCGGTGATGTTTGTCCTGACGATCACTTTACGCCAACTTTCAGTCCAATTGTAGTGAAAAAGTGTGGTTTCTGAGTTGTCCACAGTGTAGGTTTTGACTGAGATCGGTCGAGCATAATCCTCCGCTGGCAAGATGGCTTTGCTTGGGTATAGTGCGGAACCATACCATACTCTAGTGTCTGCAGAGGATCCTGCATTCACCTCAATTTCCGCAAGAAGCGTTGTACCTGGTGCAAAAACATGCGCTAGACGGACCGAGAGGTTATAGTTGTACACTGGAACATCTATGTACGCTCCGATACTGCTTGTCACAGTGGGGTTGAGCTGTCCTGAATCCCACAGTTCCACACCACCTATTGTGATTTCTTTGAAGCTAAGTACAAGATTAGTTGGTTTATAGGCTGATCCATTCAGCCACACAAAGACTTGCCAGGTGCCATTGATCGCTACGGGCCCAGCGAAATTGGGATACAAGTAGAAATCAAGTACGATTTTTGGAAGGCCAATGGGCTTATAAAGGGAGTTAGCGTACGCTTCCTCTTGGGTTATAAATCGGAAATCTCGTGTTGTGTTCATGATATATTTGGTCTGCAGTCCAGCGACAGTGACTGGTGA
The DNA here is from genome assembly GCA_964346975.1 of uncultured Candidatus Bathyarchaeia archaeon. Classification (GTDB taxonomy): domain Archaea; phylum Thermoproteota; class Bathyarchaeia; order Bathyarchaeales; family SOJC01; genus JAUWDF01. Next base: position 5,442 of record CAYFWV010000062.1, on the reverse strand, counting down.
ATCCATGTAATGGAAGAAGAACTCCATTGGTTTATGTAGACCTGCATAGGCCGCTCTTGCTGGTGAAGTGATTCTTGAAGACACGACGACCAGAGCTATCAAGGCAAGAATCGTAACTGTCTTCAGGCGATTGCAGACGAGAAAACGCTTGAATCTCAAGGCTCCTGTCCACCGATTATACCTGAACACTAGAGAAGGACAATTAAGAATTGTTAACGCAGAATATAAATTGAGAATCCTGCTGAAACCCAGTGACAGTTTACTGCTTTCGATAAACTCGTATCACGAGCGGGAGTGCAATAGCCAGATAACCGATGTGCACTATGAGTCTTATCCACTCACCCTTCACGGTGTAGCCGAACATAACTGCGAATACTGAACCCACCGCACCCTTGTGATGCAACAGGCTTTCAGCTGGGATATCTAAGTTGTAGGCAGGCTGTCCAAGCACACCCCACGGTGAAGATCCCGTATATTCGACAAGTTCATGGATCCCATAACCAGCTAACCCGCCAGCGAGAAGCACAAGCAGGATGCTCGTGAAGTAGAAGAATCGTCTGATGTTGATTCTCATACCCGCTATGAAGATGGCGTAGGCAAGCACAAGTGAGGTCAACGTTCCCAAGAGTATTCCAGCTATTGTCGCCAAGGCATCGGTGACAAGGAATGGTGTCAGAAACAGCACAGTTTCCAATCCTTCGCGAAACACCGCCACAAATGCGAACAAGACCAAACCGAGAGTTGCACCTCGCGTCGTTAGCGCTTCAACTTGTCGCTCAAGTTCCACTCGTAGCTCCCGACCCTTCGTAGCCATCCAATAGATCATTGAGGACAGGACACCAACTGCAATCAAGGCAGCAACTCCCTCAAACAACGCTTGCAAGGGCTTTGAGAGGGTTCCATAGACCAGCCAAATCGATGATCCCAAGACAATGCTGCCCACTATCGCAGAGAAGACTCCGTACCAGATATACCGCAACAAAGGTCTCCTTCCAGTTCGAACCAAATAGGCTAGCACTATGGAGATGATCAGAGCAGCTTCTAAGACCTCTCGGAAAGTTATCAGATACTGCCCAATCATACTGCCACTTCCTCTTCAATGCAAGTCTGGGAAACTCTGCTTCAGGCTCACCACAACCTGGAATGCTACTCATTGGATTGCATCCTCGTATCTATGTTTTTCGATTTTCAAACTCTGCACCCCATATTTCGGATTTTTCGCACAAGATCAGCGTGCAAAGTTAATAGTTCGAAGAGTGAATTGTCCTGTGAGTACGCGTAGCGAGTATGCGAGTCTCTTGGAACATCTCAAAGTGAATGGACTGAGATTCACTAATTTACAGAAGATCCTCTTTCCAGAGCTTAACATCGCGAAATACCAGATGATCGAATATTACCTCAACACCGCTACCCGAATACTTCCATTCCTTTTCGATAGAGCTCTCACAGTTCACAGATTCCCTGATGGCGTTGACAGAGACGGATTCTATGGAAAAGATGCACCCAAAGGGAAACCCTCATGGGTGGTGTCCTACAATACCCATTCCAAGTCAGCGAATCGTGACATAGAATACATTGTGTGCAACAATGTTGAAACCCTGGCTTGGCTCGCCAACCTGGCAGCATTGGAGATTAACATCCCACTCTCCAGAACCCGTTCTATTGAGAACCCTGATTTAGTTCTCCTGGACATAGATCCTGAACCTCCTGCCGGATTCATAGACGCCATCGACGTAGCCCTGCGGCTGAAGACAAAGCTTGACCTGCTCGGGCTAAGATCCTATGCAAAGACCTCGGGGAAGAAGGGCCTACACATTGTTGTGCCTATAGTGCCGAAATACAGCTTTCGCGAGACACGAGTCTTTGCACGTGAGATGGGACGATTTCTCGCAAAGGAATCCAAGAATGTTGTGTCAGAATTCCGGCAATCCAGAGTTCCAGGAACCGTGTTCATTGACTACTTGCAGAATGCGCGATTGAGGACGATGATCTGCCCATACAGTTTGCGAGCGAACCAAGATGCTACAGTCTCGACGCCACTGAGGTGGTCGGAAGTCAAGCCAGGGCTAAACCCGCACGATTTGAACCTGGTAACAACGCCAAAGCGACGAGAAAATCCATGGAAGGACATGTTTGAACACAGACAAACCTTGGACTTTGATCAAGCTCGTAAACGCAAGAAGACTACACTAGCAAGCGATCAAGCCCCAGAGTCACTCAGAGAATACGCTGAGAAACGCGACTTCACCAAGACAACGGAGCCGGTTGGCGGAGGTACCCACGGAACTTCAGATATCTTTGTCGTACAAGAACATCAGGCAAGAAGACTCCACCATGATCTACGGCTATCATGGGAAGGGGTTCTCAAGAGCTGGGCCGTTCCCAAGAAAGTTCCAGGGAACATCGGTGTGAAAAGGCTTGCCGTCCAGACGGAAGATCATCCTCTAGAATACAGCGCATTCGAAGGCTCAATCCCTCCAGGCCAATATGGGGCAGGCACTGTGAAAATCTGGGACAAAGGAACCTACAAACTCAAGGATTGGACTGCAGACAAGATCGAGTTCTTCCTCCAAGGGAAGCGACTCACCGGCACATACGTGCTAATACGGTTCAGAAACAACGTGAGAAAACCAAGCAACAAGAAAGAATGGCTCCTCGTCAAAACGAAGGATCAACCTGCTGCCAGCGGAAAGGGTGAATCCAGTTGAGCAGACCAATCACCACCGAAAAATGCGTACGAGCACATGCGTGAGCTGTCTGATTCTTCAACAACTGAATCAGACAATTGGGCTGTTCCTTCTGTTCAGTTGAAGGCAAGATGGATTCGAGATTCATAAAGTATTTTGTGGCTTCCGTCTGAAAGAGTGGTAGCGTTGAAGAGATTGGCTGGCAGGGTAATCTTGGAATCCAACTTGAATGTTGACACCGGTATCGCAAGTATAGATTCTGCTGTGCGGGCTCAGACGGGACTCCTCAGTCCTGAACTAGGATACTACGTGATCAAAGAGGCATGGTGGGATTGGGGAAGTGGCGACGTCTTCAATAGAGATGGTTCAGCGATCGGGAAAATGCATAGGCGAGTGATCTCGATGAGAGCTTTGACGGAGATGACAGAACTCGACGGCACGCAAGTCCTCACTCTTAACAAGAAGTTAATTTCCATGAGGCCGTCTTACATGATCAAAGATGCTGAAGGGAACCTTCTGGGGAGAACCAATCGGAAGATTCTGACTCTCTTCCGTCCGAAACTCTGGCTTGAAGACGAGGATGGCGTCAAGGTTCTGGAGGCTAAAGGTAACTTCTTGGGAAAGAACTTTGACGTGAAGGATATGGATGGCAACTTGAAAGCGAAAATCGGTAAGAGCGACTTCTTCAAAGACCTGATGTTGGGCGGTCTCTTTGATTTCTCAGACACATACGCCATCAAAATCATGGATCCTGACTACGACAAGAGGCTTCTACTGGGATTCGTGATCGCGATCGATAATAGTGTTCATGACAAGTAGCATCGAATCGGCTGCGCAGATTTGCTGAGTGACCACTTGCCTTTTCAACTCTAGGCGGAGCATCCTAGAATCTTGGAGAGTGCATATGCAACCGTAGATTCTGTTGCCATTCAGTGCTTTGAGTGCTCTGTATCGGTAGTGACCGTTCGCTACGTGCTGATTCAACTGCCCGGCCTCGGGTTTGATGACTGCTGGTTCCTCCGCTTGTTAATACACCGACTGCTGGGTAACGCCTGTGGGATATGTAAAATAGTCGAAGTGGGCTTCATTTAAGGTGAAACATCGAGGGATAACTCGTGATTCAGAAGGAACGCATAACAAAGCTGAACAGCAACAGACTGCAGAGCGGCAGATACGTTCTGTATTGGATGCAATCCTCTCACCGGGTTCACTATAACCATGCACTTGAGTACGCAATCCAGACGGCAAACAGAATCCACAGGCCTGTAATCACCTATTTCGGTCTGACGGGTGATTTTCCAGATGCAAATGAAAGGCACTACAGTTTCATGGCAGAAGGGCTTCGGGAAGCCCAAATGGCGCTTGCAAATAGAGGTATACGGTTGGTGGTTCGACAAGACTCACCAGCAGTTGGCGCTGCCAAATTGGCGAAGGAGGCCTCTGTTGTCGTCGTCGACAGAGGATATTCACACCTCGAGAAGAAATGGCGAAGCGACGTGGCGCGCACAATCAGTTGCCCTATTATTCAGGTCGAAAGCGACGTCATCGTTCCAGTCGAGGAGGTCTCACCCAAAGAGGAATACTCGGCCGCTACTTTCAGACCGAAGATCATGAAGAAACTGGGCAGCTACTTGACACCTTTGAGTGAAACTGCCCCAAGTCAAGAATCTCTCCAACTCGATGTTCACTCTCTTGACATGGGCAACATCGAAAGTGTGCTTACCCATCTCACTATAGATCGAAGCGTCAAAAGAGTACATGAGTTCTCCGGTGGAACCACTAGGGCTAAACAGCGTCTGGAGAAGTTTCTCAGACACAACCTAGATCGATACCATGAACTGAGGAACGACCCGACGCGAGCTCAACTCTCTGATCTGAGCCCCTATCTGCACTTCGGCCAGATATCGCCGCTGTACATTGCTCTCAAAATCACAGCCACGGAGAGCCCAGGAAAAGAAGCCTATCTCGAGGAACTCATCGTCAGGAGGGAGCTAGCCAGAAACTTCGTCTTCTACAATCCTAACTATCACTCCTTCGACGGCCTTCCCCAATGGGCTCAGACGACGCTCAGAATTCACAGCAAGGACCCCCGACCGTACGTCTATACATTGCCTGAACTGGAGCGTGGCGAAACGCATGATCGGTACTGGAATGCAGCTCAACGAGAAATGACGAACCGCGGAAAGATGCATGGGTACATGAGAATGTACTGGGGAAAGAAGATTCTTGAGTGGAGTCGCACTCCCCAAGACGCGTTCAAGGCTGCGATATATCTCAATAACAAGTATGAACTAGATGGGCGAGATCCCAGCGGTTTTGCGGGAGTCGCGTGGTGCTTTGGAAAGCATGATCGTCCTTGGAAAGAACGGCCCATTTTCGGCAAGGTCAGATACATGAACGCTCGAGGACTCGAGCGAAAATTCGACGCAGACAAGTATGCCAAGATGAACTGACAGTACGATATTCTCTGTCATCACACACAGGCCCCTCCCGGCAAGGACATGAGCTCATCTGATCAAGAAACTATGAGGATCATAGCTCACTGCTGGATCATGAGATCCCCCTGCACTCCGCTTGTGATCGAGCACCGATGGTTTAAGCCGCTACGGAACAGGCGTTTTCAATCCAGACTGCTACTGGCCTGCGCAATAACTGACATTTGGGCCGGTGGACGCGTCTTGTTCACGCGCCAAGCAGATTTCTCTGGCTTCACACGAGGGGCACGCGAGATTCCGTGCAGTGCATATGAAAGCTC
>CAYFWV010000061.1:0-10695 GCA_964346975.1 uncultured Candidatus Bathyarchaeia archaeon | reverse complement strand
TTTCTCGCGGTGCAAACTTTTCTGCCATGAGAAATGAGCAGATAGTTGATCTTCGGCCATTCAGTCCTCGGAAGCAGCTCCATCAAATCCTTCTCGATTTTGTTTGGATCTTCGTTCTCACTTAGGCCCAGTCTTTTGGAGAGCCGTTTCACATGAGTGTCGACAGCGATTCCCTCAATCTTCCCAAACGCGTTCCACAGCACAATATTTGCAGTCTTTCTGGCAACTCCTCGTAGTGTTGTTAGTTCATCCATCGTTGCAGGCACTTGTGACTGAAACTTATCAACTAGGGTTTGGCCCATTTGCTTCAAGAATTTGGCTTTATTTCGATAGAACCCTGTAGATCTTATGTCTTTCTCAAGTTCCCTCAGGTCTGCCTGAGCATAGTCTTCTGCTTGGCGATACTTCTCAAATAGATTGCAGGTCACCATGTTGACTGTTCTGTCTGTTGATTGGGCTGAAAGGATGGTGGCAACGAGTAGTTCTAAAGGATCTTTATGCCTTAGCGCTATTCCTGAATTGGGATATCTCGTTTCCAGCAGTTCGACGATTCTCTTAAGGTGTTTTCCTTTTTCCATTCGCTTGAACTACCATGCAGGTCTAGACCAGGCGGAATACTCACTTATTCTTCTGTTATCTTGATCGCTGCGTAGGGCAGTTCACCTCGCATGCTCTGCAGAAGATGCATTCAGACTCAGTGACAGGATCAGATTTTTGCTCTGACACAGGGTTTCCTGGCGTATCAACCATTTCGAAAACTGAAACTGGGCATACTGATTCGCAGATTGCATCTCCACTACAGAGATCCTGGTCTACTGCTACTTGACTTCCATGTATCCCTAGCATTTTCGGTGGGTTCACCACGCCTCTTACATCATGTCCCCTATGTGTGCCAGTCTTCGGTTTTTTCATGAAATCCGGGGCAATCGGCATCTTGCTATTTTTCCCCCCAGCATCCTAGCCAGTTCAGCATAGTTATCATTGTACAATTGTCTTGCGAACCACGTAGAAAAGGTTTATGCGCAATACCGCGACTAATAGAGTGAACGGTGGGGATATTGAAAGAATCTGACGATGAAATTGACTGCGAGAAGTGCGGCAATTCGATTGATGAATGTAAGTGTATCTGCCCCTACTGCGGCGAATCTGACGGGTGCCTCTGCTGCGTGGGCTATGGTTGCGCTACTGGCGGATAGCGACAATGGCGCCGTTTTCTCGAGATGAAAAGTTTTGTGTGCAGATGAAATAAATTGGATGATCGGCGGACCACAGGGTAGTGGAGTAGATACTGCTGCGAATATCTTTGGAAGAGCGTGCTGTTTCGGCGGGTACAGCCTGTACGGCAAGAGGGAGTACCATTCTAACATAAAGGGTCTCCACAGCTATTTCCATCTTCGAGTCTCCGAAAAGAGGGTTGAAGCGAATATTGACGATGTCAATCTGCTTGCAGCGTTTGATGCGGAAACAGTTGTCAGGCACTTCACAGAAGTGACACCCAGAGGAGGATTGATTCTCGACCAAGAAGACCTCACTACTAAGATCTCCAATATTCAAACACTACCCCCTGAATTCGCCACTGATCTCCGTAGTCATTTTGAAAGAGAAGGACTTGGTGATTCAATTCGAGACTTGGTTCAGCAGCTGAAAGAGAATGATGTCCACATCTATGCGGTCCCTTTTCTCGACTTGTTGCAAGATGTAGCACGAGAGCTCAAAATTGAGAGACTGAGCAAAGTCACAAGAATGAAGAATGTGCTCGCAATCGGAATATCCTTCGCGCTGCTCAACTACGATGACCTTCTCGTGAAGAAGGCCATTGAATCGGTCTTTGGCAATAAGCCTGAAATTGCCAAGATGAACATTCTAGCCTACGACAGAGCTCGTCAGTATGCAGAGAAGGCTTTTGGCAGTAGCTTTCCCCTCAAACTTAGGGGGACCAAGGTTCAGGGAGAAAGATTGTTTCTTGCGGGAGATCAAGCTGTAGCATTGGGCAAAGTGTATGGAGGCTGTCGCCTTCAAACCTATTACCCGATAACTCCAGCTGCCGATGAGAGTGAGTTTCTTGAATCTCATGAGCTTCTCGATTTGAAGAATGGCGATGGAGCAATCATTGTTGTGCAGACGGAGGATGAAATCGCTGCAGTTAACATGGCATCGGGTGCAGCCTTGACAGGTACCAGAGCATCCACATCAACTTCCGGCCCAGGTTTTTCACTGATGGTAGAAGGATTAAGTTGGGCTGGAAACAATGAAGTTCCTGTAGTAATTACTTACTATCAGCGAGGAGCACCTTCAACTGGCTTACCTACACGTCATGGACAAGATGATCTGAGATTCGCGATTCATGCTGGTCACGGCGATTTTCCGAGAATCGTTCTCGCGTCCGGCGACGTGACAGAGTGTTTTTTCGATGCTGCCCAAGCCTTCAACTATGCTGAACGGTTTCAGCTACCCGTGATTCACCTAGTCGACAAAGCTCTGGCTAACAGCACGCAAAGCTGCCCTCTCTTCAACCTCAGTCAAGTAAGAATAGAACGCGGAAGAATAGCGACAACTTCAGATCGGGAAAGCGGCCGATACAAACGATTCAAGTTAACGGACACAGGAATTTCACCTCGAGCCTTTCTGGGCATGGAAGACACGGTCATGTGGTATACTGGAGACGAACACAATGAGCTGGGCCACATAAGCGAAGAGCCTCACAACAGGAAGATGATGATGGACAAGCGGATGAAGAAACTTGAGGTTGCCAACAAAGAAATACCTGTAGAAGAGAAGCTAGGCTATTTTGGAAAGCAGGGCTCTGAAATTGTTGTTGTGAGTTGGGGGTCACCAAAAGGTGCCATTCTTGAAGCGATAGGAGCTTTAGAGAGTGACGGATATGAATTGGCTTTCCTACAGGTGCGAATTCCACATCCATTTCCCAGAGAGAAGATGGTTGAGTTCTTGAGGGAGTCAAACACTAGAATCGCGATTGAAATGAACTACTCAGGACAGCTGGGAAGTTTGATAGCAGAAAAGACTGGAATAATGATGGACTACTATATTCTAAAATACAATGGAAGACCTATGACAGCAACCGAAGTCTATGAAGGACTGAAAAGAATCCTCCTGGGAAAAGCTGAAAAGAGGCAGGTGTTGACGCATGGCTCTTAGGACATCCGACTACAGGACCTCTGTGTTCGCTGACTGGTGTCCTGGCTGCGGAGACTATGGAATTCATTCAGCGTTGCAGATGGCCTTGGCTGAGCTGCAGTTGAAACCGCACAAGGTGGTTATTGTCTCAGGAATTGGCTGCTCAGGCAAGACTCCTCACTTCACGTACGCAAATGGCGTTCATACCCTTCATGGGAGAACCCTGCCTTTCGCAACAGGAATCAAAATAGCTAACCCAGAATTGGAAGTGGTAGCTGTAGGTGGAGACGGCGACGGGCTTGGCATCGGCGCCGGGCACTTCGTCAATGCAGGCAGAAGGAATGTAGACATGATCTACATTATCCATGATAATGCAGTTTACGGTTTGACAAAAGGCCAGGCGTCGCCGACCCTCAAGTTGGGTCTGCAAACAAAGTCCTTGCCAAGACCAAATATCAACGCTGCCATCAATCCAATTGCTCTAGCACTTGTTGCAGGCTACACTTTCATCGCTAGAGCATACGCATATGATGTGAAGCACCTGAAGAACATCCTAGTTCAAGCAATGAGACATAGAGGACTGGCACTCATCAATGTTCAGCAACCATGTCCTACTTACAACAACATAAACACAAAGGAATGGTATGAGGGTTTGGACAGAAGAGACCCAGACACTGGAGAGCCGAAATCAAGAATATACAAACTGGAAGAAACCGACTGGAACCCTGTCGTCAGAAACCCTGAAGACGAGTTGGGGAAGATTCTAGCTGCTCTCAGAAAGGCCTACGAATGGGGCGACCGAATTCCATTAGGAGTCTTCTACAAGAATGAGCTTGTGCCAACCTATGAAGAGAGACTATCGCTGAGAATTCCATCTTACATGAAAAGGCCGCCAGCAAAACAAGCCATCTCCGATGAATTTGGGAACCCAACAGTGCTATTGGAAAAATGGTTCAATGAGCTGCGAACAGATTGACGAAATCAACGGAAGAACCTACGAGCAAATATGTGCCACAACTAGACTCAGAGAGAGGAAGCCTTGAAGACTGCGGAAACAAGAGCAGCTCAGGTAGAACTGACGAGTCAAGTGGCAGTCGGAAACCAACGAGTCATGGAAAACTCTATGCGATACAGAAACACAATGCGTCTCACCTTCACTACGATCTGAGATTGGAAATGGAGGGCGTGCTGAAGAGCTGGGCTGTCCCCAAGACACCTCCGATCAAACCAGGCGAGAAGAAACTTGCAGTGAGTGTGGAGGATCACCCTGTGGATTACGTAACCTTCGAAGGTGTAATCCCTGCAGGTGAATACGGAGCCGGCACGGTGGAAATCTGGGACAAAGGAACTTACACGCTTCTGGAGAGAACTGACAGAAAAATAGCTATTGATATCCAGGGGGAGAGACTCCAAGGTATCTACTATTTGATACGATTCAAAGAACCAAAGAACTGGCTCTTCTTCAAGAAAAAGTAGAAGATTGAGAATTGCCAAGGATAATATAGTTGGAAGCCAGCATTTGCTTGAGGAGTGATACTTGATGAAAACATATCTGACTATCTGGTTCAACAGTGAAGGATCAAGCCCTGTTGAAGTTGCCGAGAAGCTGCGAGCTATGGGGTTCAAACCGATTCAGGGTCGCTATGATCATGTATACAATTGGGGCCGCACAATTGATCTGGAGGAAATCCTGCAAATCGGTACCGCTGTACATGAAACGTTGAAGGGTATGAAAGTAATCTATAAGCTTGAAACAGTGTGAGACTCAACAGCCTTCTGTCTACAACGACGGTGCCAACTACATGACGTTCAATACTAGCAGAGCAAACATCATCTCAGTCCTGAGATGTGTGGCTTCTCGTTGTCTCTCCACGATGCCGTTAGTTTTCATCTAGCTCTAGACCGCACTCTAGGCTCCAGCAGCGTCCAAAGCCATTCGACGAATTCCCTGAGGTTTTTGGTTTGCACGTAGACATCGCCGGGTCCCCGTATCTCTGTCACGAGTCCCTCGCCACCCAGAAGAGTCTCCTTCAGGCCACCGAACTTTCTGACCTTATAGTCACAGGAATCACTGAAAGCCACAAGATGAAAGTTGTCAACGATCAAGGTTTGATCAGCTCTCAGAGTGTGTTGATCAATGGCTCCGAAAGTGTTTATGAACAGAGTGCCATTGCCTGAAACCTTAATCATAAATAGACCTTGTCCAAAAAGCCCTTTGGTGAATCCCTGCCATTTGATGTCCAGATCCACACCTTGTGTAGAAGCTATGTAGGCGCTTCTCTGGATGACGAAGCCGTGGTTCGGTTCAACTTCGAGCGTTTCAATATCCCCAACTGGTGCAGCGACAAAGGCAACTTCCCCAGGGCCTCTACCTGCTTTGTAGTCGTTGACCCAGAAAGATTGACCCCCGAGGAGTTTCAAGCCAATGCTTCCCAGAAGGCTTTTCTCCCGTCTCCGAGTATGAACTTCTATGTGAGGATCCAGATAGGTCATGGAACCTGATTCGGCTGTTATTTCTTCGTTTTGCTCCAGTTTCACGACCAACATTGAGTATGATGGTTTGTATTTAATCTCGTAGTCCAATGTCTATTCCCAGCCATCTAACCTTCAAATGCTTTAAAAATCTTGCCACAAAGACTGTTCCATTCCCTTATATTGCGCCGGCACCAATTCTCTTCAGGAGCGAAGTTCAAAGATGATTATTGGATTGGAACACGTTGGGATTGCTGTCCATTCAATAACGGCCTCGTTACCTCTCTACGAACAGCTTCTAGGATTGAAGCTGGAAAAATCCATGGAGTCCAAAGACCATGGGATAAAAGCAGCCCTCTTTTCTGCTGGAGGAACAAAGATTGAGCTAATAGAACCACTAGAAAAGGATGGTGCCATCTCCAAGTTTATTGAAAGGCGAGGTCAAGGAATCCATCACATGGCCTTCAGAGTTGATAATGTGGAAAAAATGCTTGAGCAATTGAAAGAGCAAGGCATCACCTTGATAGATGAGTACCCTAGAACTGGCCTTGAAGGCGGCAAGATAGCGTTCCTGCATCCGAAGAGCACTGGAAACGTTCTAATAGAATTGTGTGAGCACTAGTCCTCAGGAAAACCCCACTGCACAGTACCCGACCACTCAGGATACAAAACGCTCCTTTTGGTTACAAACTCTACTCCTATCGAGAAGTATCTTCCACAAGTAAGATCGCGAAAGAAATGGCTAGAACGAGCAATGACGAGAGGATCATGATTCTCGCTGAAACCCAGACATCCGGCAAGGGCAGGATGAGAAGGCGATGGATATCTCCAAGTGGGGGGATCTGGTTTTCCCTACTATTGAGACCTCGAATTCCCCCTAAAGACGCCTTGAAGCTGACCTTCATAATGTCTTCAGCCATTGCTAAGAGCATAAGAGCTCACTTTGGATTGAATGCGGAAGTCAAATGGCCTAATGACGTTCTTGTGCGGGGCAAGAAAATCTGTGGCATTCTAACTGAAACCAGCACCAGAGAAGATACTGTGCAGTTCGTCATTATAGGGGTAGGGATAAACGCCAACATGGACTTGTTGGCCTTCCCCACAACTTTGAGGAGCAAAGTCACATCACTAAAACATGAACTAGGCCGTAAAGTGGATGTCGGAAGATTTCCGCAGAGTCTATTGTGCAGCTTTGAACACAACTACAAACGTTTGCATCAAGGAGAGTGGCACTCCCTGCTAGAAGAGTGGAAAGCGCTAGCTACTTTTTTTGGGAAAAGAGTCAAGATTACAGGTTTCGGAGAAACTATCATTGGCGAAGCCGTGGATGTTAGCGCTGAGGGCTCACTTAAAATCAGACTCAATGATGGCTCATTCAGAGAAGTCATAGCGGGTGATCTAACTCGACTCTAGTCGTTCGAGCGTTTCGACTGAGTTCTTTTCCACTTAACACCGTCAGGCGTGTCTATCAGAATCACTCCCTTCTCCTTGAGTTGATGTCTAATTGCGTCGGCTGTCTTCCAATCCTTATTCTCTCGTGCTTTCTCCCTTCTCGCGATCAGCTCTTTCTGATCACTGCACAGTTCTCCTTCTGTTTTCCCAGTGGTCTTGCCTAGAATCCCCAGAACTGAGTCAAACTCCATCATGAGGTTAGCTATTCTCAGTGCTTCAACACGATCCAGTTTTCTCTCGTCAATGAGTGTGTTTACTTCCCTGACGAGGTTGAAGACTGTCGCGAGGCCAGTGTTTACATCTAGATCGTCGTCTAGAGCTTTCAAGAAGTTTGTTCTAGCTTCTGCAATCAACCTGTCCACCTTTTCTCCGGTTATCACGGATACTTCACCGAGTCTCTCCATGAAATCGCGCAGCCTTTGCAGAGCGTTTTTAGCTGCGTCCAAACCTTCAATAGTGAACTGAAGTTGCTTCCTGTAATGGGTAGACAGAAGTAAGTATCTAACAACGGCAGGATCGTATCCCATTTGAGCCAGATCTCTCATTGTGTAGAAATTCTTGAGAGATTTTCCCATTCTTTCGCCCTTGATGAGTAAGTGCTCGTTATGTAACCAATATCTAACAAATTTCTTCCCCGTGACTGCTTCGCTTTGCGCGATCTCATTTTCATGGTGTGGGAAGATGTTGTCAACTCCTCCAGTGTGAATGTCAAGCGTCGTACCCAAGTACTTCATAGACATCGCTGAGCATTCAATATGCCACCCCGGCCTGCCCTTTCCAAGGCTTGTTTGCCAGAATACGGCACCATCTTCTGGATCCCAAGCCTTCCACAGTGCAAAATCACTCGCGCGTTCCTTTCCATATTCATCGACTTTGACTCTCGCCCCAGCCCTGAGCTTCTTGACTTTCATTTTCGAGAGTTTGCCATAATTCTTGAACTTTGATATATCATAGTAAACTGACCCGTCGTCGCTTCGATAAGCAAACCCCTTCTCTTCCAAGACTTCAATGAGTTTCACCATTTCCGCTATGTGGTCAGTTGCCTTCGGATTGATGTGAGGCTTTTTTATCTTCAAAGTGTCTAGATCTTCGAAGAAAGCATCAATGTATTTCTGAGTGTACTCCTTGAGAGATGAATCCTCCCTCTGCATGCCCAAGATGGTTTTGTCATCGACATCTGTAACATTCATCACGTGCTTGACTTCTAGGCCGCTAAATTCCAGCCAACGCCTCAGAAGATCTACAAAGACATAGGCTCTAAGGTTACCTATGTGTGCAAAATCATAGACTGTCAAACCGCAACTATACATGCGAACCTTACCGTTCTCAATCGGTTTGAAGACTTCCTTTCGGCGCGTCATCGTGTTGAAAAGTCGTAACATTGAACGTCACATTACTCCAGCAATTCTCTATGCGTTATGCTTTTCTATGTTTAGGTGACGAATTAATATATGCCTTCAAAGACTAGTCTAGAACCCCCAGGTGTCCAAACTTGAAGACTCGGGAACCCACAGTTGCAGAAAAAATACGTAGAATGCGTCAAACTCGCGACAAAGCCAAGTTGGGAGGAGGAAAAGAGCGCATCCGAAAACAGCACAATCAAGGAAAGCTAACGGCCAGAGAAAGAATCGATTTGCTCATGGATAACGACAGTTTTGTCGAACTTGATCCCTTCATCGTCCACAGATGCACGGATTTTGGAATGGAAGAAAGAAAGATCGCTGGAGATGGTGTTGTGGTCGGCTATGGAACCATCAACGGACGCTTGGTTTATGTCTTCTCTCAGGACTTCACTGTCTTTGGCGGTTCGCTGGGGGAAATGTTTGCGAAGAAAGTCATCAAGTTGATGGATCTCGCTGTGAAGACTGGAGCTCCTGTGATAGGCTTGAATGATAGCGGAGGAGCACGAATCCAGGAGGGAGTTGCTAGTCTAGGGGGCTATGGAGACATTTTCTTCAAGAATGTAGTAGCCTCTGGTGTGATTCCGCAGATTTCCGCGGTGATGGGGCCATGTGCTGGAGGCGCAGTTTACTCGCCAGCCATGACAGACTTCATAATTATGGTGAAAAACACTAGTCACATGTTTATCACAGGACCAGAGGTGATAAAAACAGTGTTGGGACAAGAAGTCGACTTTGAGGAACTCGGCGGTGCCCCCGTGCACATGGGAACAAGTGGCGTCTGCCACTTCATGGCTGAAAGAGAAGAGGAATGTATAGAACTCATTAAAGAACTTCTCAGCTATCTTCCTTCCAACTACATGGAAGACCCACCTAGTTTGGAAACAGGGGATGATCCAGATCGCATCGAGGAAAGCCTCGAAGAAATCATACCAGATGATCCGGACAAACCGTACGACATTAAGGAAATCGTCACTGCTGTGGTAGACAACGGGAAGTTCCTGGAAGTTCAACCGCTCTGGGCACCCAACATAGTTGTTGGTTTTGCGCGATTGAATCGACGCTCAGTGGGAATCGTCGCCAATCAACCGAAGCATTTCGCTGGCGCATTGGACGTAAAGTCATCAATCAAGGCCGGTCGCTTCATACGTTTTTGTGATGCGTTTAATATTCCAATCATCACATTTGAAGATGTTCCAGGTTTTCTTCCGGGCATTGAACAGGAACATGGTGGCATAATTCGTCATGGCTCAAAACTGCTCTTTGCCTACTGTGAGGCCACAGTTCCAAAGATAACAGTGATAGTTCGCAAGGCTTACGGAGGAGCTTATGATGTTATGGGTAGCAAACACTCAGGGGCAGACATCAACTATGCATGGCCCTCTGCGGAGATTGCGGTCATGGGTCCTGCAGGAGCCATCAATATTATATTTCGAAAAGAGATTGCAAGAGCCAAAGATCCAGAGAAGAGGAAGCGGGAGCTCACAGCCGAATACCGTGCGAAATTCGCTAGCCCGTATATTGCAGCTGAGAAGGGTTACATTGATGATGTGATTGAGCCAGCTCATACAAGACCTAGGCTCATAAGTGCCCTGGAAATGCTGATGACAAAACGTGAGCCACGGCCTTCCAAGAAGCATTCAAATATCCCGTTGTAAAGAACAGGCGACAGATGCTGGTCAAGTCTCAACCGTGTATCTCGATTGAATCACTTGAACCAAGAGAGCATTCAAGGGTAGCTTAAAATACGGCTAGCAGTTGTTTACTATTCCTCAAATCCTGAAGATGGGCATTCTCATGAGCAGCAGAGTTAGAATCACGGATACAACATTCAGGGACGCCCACCAGTCATTGATGGCAACTCGGATGAAAACTGAGGCAATGATCCCAATAGCTGAAAAAATGGATCAGGTCGGGTTCTTCTCACTTGAAGTCTGGGGAGGAGCAACTTTCGACGTAAGTATACGCTACTTGGCGGAGGATCCATGGATACGCTTGCGTGAATTGAAAAGACATGTGCACAATACACCTCTGCAAATGCTTCTTCGAGGGCAAAACCTAGTCGGCTACAGGAACTACCCAGATGATGTTCATATCAAGTTTGTAGAACGGGCTGCTGCAAACGGCATCGACATATTCAGAATCTTTGACGCTCTGAATGATACTCGAAACTTGGAAACCGCTATAAGAACAGTCAAGAAAGTCGGTGCTCACGCTCAAGGTTCACTTTGTTACA
>CAYFWV010000060.1:0-10989 GCA_964346975.1 uncultured Candidatus Bathyarchaeia archaeon | reverse complement strand
TCATTCATTACGTAAATTTCAAAGGAATCATGAAGCGACTGGCCAGGAAGTCTCTGAAGCGTCCCGTCTCTGTAGGCTTCGATTAGTCTATGAACCTTTTCTTCGCGCTTATTCAGTGCTCTGTCGATTCTGCTCTGGGCTTTGGAGGACAATACCAACTCATCAAAAGAATATGTAAAACCTCGTATTGACATGAACAGCTTTAGTAATTGGCAGATCTTGTTTAGAAACTCTCGACCTCGCCTTGTGCCGTAGTCTTTTATGATTCGGTGAAGAATACTTTCAGACTGCTCGGCGCCTATTGAACGTCTGTCTATCACGCCTGACGTTAGAACACCTTTCTTGATTACAACGTACGCTTCATATGCACATTCTTCCCTGAGACATTTGGTGCAGCTTTGACAAATTGTAGCTTTGAGCGAGTAGTTGAAATCTCGTGGCAGAAAGAGACTGAATATCTGTTTACCTGACCACATAGGCGTTGGTTTTGAAACCTCAGGTTTAGGCAGACTACCTTCATACCCAGCTGCTGAAAGTAATCTACAAACATCTTCCCTGTTAATGAGAGTAGTCTTCTTTGTTAAAAGATACGCAGAGGTTATGAAGTCCCGAATTGCTCCAATTATCGGACCCCCGAACCTGGGCGACAGTATCTGGTCTTGAACTTGCATTAGGACTAGAGCTTCGGTTCTCGCTTCTTCACTTTGGGGAACGTGGAGATTCATCTCATCTCCATCAAAATCAGCGTTGTATGGTGGGCAAACGCATAGATGCAGTCGAAACGTTTTGTAGGGCAGAATCTTGACTCTGTGAGCCATTATTGACATGCGGTGAAGCGATGGTTGACGATTGAAGATTGCTGTATCTCCATCTTTTAGATGTCGCTCCACGATAAAGCCGGGTTCTATAGCCTCAGCGATCTTCTCCCGATCAACCACGAACTCCAGCCGGATCCTCTTGCCGTCAGGTCTAAGCACGTATAGAGCGCCGGGGTAATTGTCTGGACCATTTTTCACGAAGTCCTGCAGGTCTGAGAGATTCCAATCTGTCACCTTTTCAGGAATAGAGAGTTTCATTGCAACCTCTTGAGGAACTCCTACTTCACTTATGTCCAGATTAGGATCCGGTGAGATTACTGTCCTCGCAGAGAAGTCCACGCGTTTTCCAGAGAGATTGCTTCTAAAGCGTCCTTCCTTGCCCTTAAGGCGCTGAGACAATGTCTTCAGCGCCCTTCCAGAACGATGCCTTGCAGGCGGGATGCCTGATGCCTCATTATTGTAGTAAGTAGTAACATGGTATTGAAGCAATTCTGACAAATCTTGAATAATAAGCGTCGGAGCCCCAGCTTCCATGTTTTCCTTCAGACGCTGATTTATGCGGATGATGTCCACAAGCTTGTGAGTCAGATCATCCTCTGATCGAATTCCAGACTCCAGAGTAATCGACGGCCTAACGTAGACTGGTGGAACGGGAAGAACTTGAAGCACCATCCACTCAGGCCTAGCTGTTTCCGGCGTGAAGCCAAGAAGTATCAGGTCCTCGTCAGATATCCGCTCCAGTCTTTCCCGAACCATACTGGGAGTCAGATGATGTGCGCCTTCCTCAGGGGCTTCTTCCCGAAATCGCGTTGGTTTCTCAAAAAGGATTTTCGGCTGAGGCGTTCCACAATAGGGACATTCCTTGGATTTCGCCTCTTTAACCACCTTCTTGTAGATTCTATCAGGCACTTCGCCCAAGAGAGACTGAGTCCGTTCGATCTGCCTCTTGACTTTCGAGATCTGCTCCTTCGTTAGAGTAATTCGCCCGCAGTTCTTGCATGTAACACTCAGAAGGTTGTGAATAATCTTCGTGAAGGCAATGTGGACAATAGGAACCGCAAGTTCAACATGGCCGAAATGGCCCGGGCAGCGAATGGCTGTGTTCCCACAAGTCTTGCACCTTTGTCTCGGCTCAAGTGTTCCAAGTCTGCCATCCATCAAGCCTGAAGTGATTGGAGCACCATCCTCATCATAGGTGTCCGCAGTCTGTATCTCAGCAACGGATAGTCGCCTAAGTTTCTGCGGTGAGAAAAGTCCGAATCTTATCTCATCAATGATCTTGTGAGAAACTTCTTCAAAGGCCATTCTAAGCCCGCTCCTTCAGACTTAGACGAGGAGAGACACCTAAACTCATCAATTCCTGCAACAGGAGTTTGAATGCGTAGGATATGACCACAGGAGAAATCTGCGCATCCTTTTCGCAAATCCGGCAGACGTAGATTCTCTGCTTTATGTCATAGTAACCAATGTAGCCACAGTTCTCACAGACATAGAGAAGGTACTTGTCCGATTCTTCCAGAAGGCGATCTCGCAAGAGCATAGCTGCACCGTGTCCAATCAAGCAATCGCGCTCCATCTCGCCAAATCTAAGCCCTCCTCCTCGAGCTCTTCCCTCAGTTGGCTGTCTTGTCAACATTTGCACTTGTCCACGAGCCCTTGCATGGATTTTGTCTGAAATCATGTGATGTAGTTTCTGATAATAGACGACACCGATAAAGATGTCAGCAACAAATTTCTCCCCCGTTGTGCCACTGTAGAAAACTTCTCTTCCAGTGTGGCTAAATCCACAATTGACAAGTGTCTGCTCTATTTCACTCGATTTTTCGGAAACAAAAGGTGTTCCGTCAGCGGTTCTTCCACGGGCTGCGGCCATCTTCCCAGCCATAGATTCCAAGAATTGACCGATAGTCATTCGAGACGGTATTGCATGAGGGTTGATTATTATGTCTGGAACAATGCCCTTCTCAGTAAATGGAAGATCTTCCTGAGGCATGATCATCCCGATAACTCCCTTTTGTCCGTGGCGAGAAGCGAATTTGTCTCCCAGCTCTGGAATGCGTTGATCTCGCACTCTGACTTTCACTAGTTTACTTCCCTCTTCTGATTCCGTTATGAACACAGCGTCAACTCTACCGCTTTCTGACTGTCTTACATCCACTGAGGTATCACGCATTGACGGTCCTTTCACTTCGAATTCTTTATATTCTTCTAGGAATCGAGGAGGACTTGTTCGCCCAATAAGAACGTCTCCTCCGACAGTATTGGATTCAAGGCCTACAATTCCATCAGGCTCAAGCAATCGAGAATATTGCTCGCCCCTGAAGCCTCTTATTCCTGGCTCAGGAACGACGAACCTATCCTTGAGTCCACCCAAGTACTGACGACATTCAGCCTCATAGATCCGGTAGAATGTAGAGCGACATAGACCCCGTTCCAATGAAGCTTTGTTGAAAATGAGAGCATCTTCCATGTTGTATCCTTCAAAAGATATTACTGCAACCAAGCAGTTTTGCCCTGAGGGTCTTCGATTGTAGCCGAGAATCTCCATGGGTTTCGTTTTGACTAGGGGAATCTGAGGGTAGTGCAGTATGTGAGAGCGTGAGTCCACCCGATATAGGAAGTTGTTGGCATAGAGCCCAAGTGCTTGCTTTGCCATTGCAGCTTCATAAGAGTTTCGAGGCGATTGATTATGCTGAGGATATGGGATTAGAGAGGCGCATATACCCAGTATTGTGTACACTGATAACTCGAGATGAGTGTGCCGTGGCTTAATCTCCTCGAAACTAACAGCCACCAAGATGTTTTCCTCTTCTTCTGCATCAATGTACTCGATGATAGCATTCTTAACTAGATCCTCCCATACCCACTCACCAGCTCGTACCTTGTCGATGTGCTCTGCTTGGAGTCTGGAAAGACCGTTTTCCACAATTATCAGAGGTCTTCTAACCCGGCCTTCGTCACAGTTGACGTAAATCTCTTCCCTTCCACCCATTGTCTTAAAATGAGCTACATTGATTTCAGATGATATTTCGCCTTTACGACGCTTGTTTCTCAACTCTGAAACGAGTTCAGCCGGGTAAGCATGATATCCTACGAGCGACCCATTTATGAAAGTTTTCGCGCCCGAAACACGAACCTCCCTGTTTGCGCTATGAGCAGAGATTACACCCATTTCATGACATACATTTCTGACTGTTTCAGCGTTCACAGCCACAGAGATACAAGCAGAGAGAGCAAGATTCTTCACCAAACCACAATTGGAGCCTTCTGGAGTTTCATTGGGACATAAACGCCCCCAATGAGTGGGGTGAAGATCTCTTGCTTCGAAATTCGGTTGACTGCGACTGAGCGGTGATTGAAGCCTGCGAAGATGACTCAGAGTGGAAACCAGGTTTGTTCTATCCAGGAGTTGGGTTATGCCCACCTTTCCTCTCCCCCAGTTTCCAGTCGCCAATGCATGTTGGAGGCGCTCTGATATGATTCCAGGACGGACAGCTGCAGATATTGTGATCATTTGTCGCTTGAATCCCATTCTCTCCAGCTGGTATTTGATGTCTCGGCAAAGGTTTCTGAATGCAATACGGAAAAGATCTGCTAGTAGCGGACCAGCAAGTTTCAGCCGCTTGTTTTTGAAATGGTCCTTGTCATCAGTTGAGCGTCTTTGGAGCTTCAGCTCTATTACTCTATGCGCCATTTCGCCCAGAAAGATTGCTTTATCAATACGTTTGTCGGGAGTCCGTTCAAGATGTGGTAGAAAGTTTCTATCTAATATACTCTGAGCTCGTTGGATGCGATACTCAAGTACCTGTCCATGTGCCACTCGATTGCCGATATACTCAAGTGCTTCCTTTGCTGACTCTACACCTGCCGCCTTTTCAAAAGAAGGTTCAAGAAGGTTCTGCAAATCCGGATCTGGAGAAAAGGCTTCAGCAACTTCCTTGTCGGATTCCAGCCCAAGGGCTCTCATCACGATAATGAACGGAACCTCGGATGGAACACCGGGAATGGTGACGTACACAACGCCGTCTGGCTTTAGACGCAATTCTATTCTCGCTCTGAAGCCGACAGTTGTCGAGAAAATCTTCGCTTGATAGACAGGATGGGCTCCTCTGGTGTCAATGTCTACGAGTATTCGGTTTGGAGCAAGATCTTCCAAAGCCACAATTACGCGCTCGGAACCATTTATGAGGAAGTACCCTCCTGGATCATTCGGATCTTCTCCTTGAAGTATTAGCTCGTCAGGCTGAAGTTGTGAAAGAATGCATAGTTTTGACTTGAGCATGACTGGAATATCACCAATCAGTACAAGTTCCGTGTCCATCTCTCTTCCATCGATTACTGGAGTCATCTCAACAGCTACTGGAGCAACATAGGAGAGGTTTCGGAATCTTCCTTCCATAGGGAATATTTCGTGTTTGGTGCCATCTACCTCAGTTACATAAGGCCCACTGATTCGGGTCTGAGGATCAATCACCCACGCTTGACCAAGTTTGATTTTGTAGGGATTCTCAGGGAGTTCAACCTGTATCTCACCCATTTCATCAACTATCTCTTGTAGACCTTGATCGATAAACTCGTTGTAGGAATCTAGATGCTGCCTGACCAAGCCTTTGTCTTTAAAGAAAGATCTCTGCAGCAGCATAAGTTCGTCTTGAGTGATTTCGGACATTTGGCTACTCTTTCTCCAAAAAACCATTTCTTATACTGAACATGAAGGAAGTCCATTGGGGAATTTTGTCTTCCAAACTCAGTATTTCCTCCAACTAGGTCGCTGAACTCCGACCCAGAAAGGGTGTTTCTCCTAATGTTTTATGGCTCCTTTTGGAGCTAAAGCCATAGAGTCAGGGTTGTGTCTAATAAACCTTGCTTAACAAGCTGTGCATTGGACTGCACAAGCAAAATTGTGGGTTCTCTAGTGAAAAACTCCAATCCAAAGGCGCACAATCACGAAATGCTGGACACTTTGAGCCATTAGTTTCTAATGGCTAGGAAACCTGCATTAGACTACCGCAAAGGTAATTAGTGCTCCTTGCAGGAGAAAATCATGGGTCCAGATTATTCATGCAGCCAGATACGATTCTAGTTTTGGACTTCGGAGGACAATACTGCCACCTCATAGCCAGGAGAATTAGGGAGAATCATGTCAGATCAGAAATAGTTGCACACGACATATCAATGAATGAAGTTGAAAAGTGGCAGCAGAAAACTAGGGTTAGAGGCCTTGTCCTATCTGGAGGCCCTCAAAGTGTTTTTGAACACAATGCTCTGGGAATTACTACTGGGATTCTCGATCTGAACATCCCGATTCTGGGTTTGTGCTATGGCCATCAATTGCTAGCCCATGTAACCGGCGGCCTCGTCAGAACGGCGAGAAAAAAAGAGTTTGGTGTTGCAGTCGCTACAATAGACAAACCTGTGGGCGTATTGCAGGGACTCGACTCGAAGCAGAAAGTCTGGATGAGCCATAGTGACACTGTCTGTGCACTCTCACACGACTTCGAAGTCCTGGCTCACACTGCAAACTCCCCGATCGCTGCCTTCAGGCATATGAAACTTCCGATCTATGGACTGCAGTGGCACCCAGAGGTAGTTCACACACAGAACGGTGACAAAATGCTAAAGAATTTTCTATTTGAAGTCTGCAAATGCCATCCGAACTGGACAATGGAGAATTTCATTGACAAAGCAGTCGAAGAAACAAGAAGCATAGTGGGTGAAGCTAAAGCAATCGTGGCGTTGAGTGGAGGAATAGATTCCAGCACAGTCACAGCAATCGCAGCAAGAGCAATCGGCAAGAATCTCACAGCTGTATTTGTAGATCATGGTTTCATGCGACTGAATGAGACCCAGTTTGTAGTAGAAACATTCCAAGACTTCAATGTCAATCTTGTTTGTGTAGATGCCAAACGAAGATTCATGACCAAACTCAAAGGCGTGAAGAATCCTGAGAGCAAGCGCAAGACTATCGGTGAAGAATTTGTCCGAGTGTTCGAGGAAGAAGCTGAGAAAGTTGGAGCCGAGTATCTACTGCAGGGAACCATTTACCCTGATAGAATTGAGTCAGGGTTTCAGAGGTTCTCTGAAAAGATCAAAACTCATCACAATGTCGCTGGACTACCAACAAAGATGGAATTCAAGGCAATTGTAGAACCTTTGCGAAACCTGTACAAAGACGAAGTGAGAGCGGTTGCCAAAAGGCTAGGGCTACCAGATCAGATTGTAGAAAGACAACCTTTTCCAGGACCTGGCCTAGCGGTTAGGATAGTAGGCGAGTTGACACAAGAGAAAGTGGAAATCGCTAGAAAGGCAGACCAAATCGTGGTGGAGGAAATCGAGTCTGCAGGCCTCAGAAACAGATTGTGGCAGTATTTCGCGGTTTTGACTGACACAAAAACCACTGGAGTAAAAGGAGATGCCGGGGCGTATGGCAACACAATGGTGGTCAGAGTTGTTGAAAGTAAAGAGGCTATGACGGCAAGCTTTGCTCGAATACCGTATGAGACACTTGAGGCAATCTCTTCCAGGGTAACGAATGAGCTCACTACTATTACTAGAGTGGTTTATGACATCACAAACAAGCCACCTGCAACCATCGAATGGGAATAGCCGTAGACACCCAACTACTGCCCAATCCCTGTCGTCTAAACAAGTCCCAAAATTCAAGAGGTGAACTTGCGCGTCCCTGCAGGCAAATAAAGCTTTTAGTGAAGTGCTCAGGATTGTAGGATGTGATCCGAGGATTGAATGAGTCTTGAAAGCAATAATCTTAGCGGGAGGATTCGGAACAAGGTTACGACCCTTGAGTTGCACTCGGCCGAAGCTTCTCTTTCCAATAGTGAACAGACCGATCCTTGATTTGACACTCCAAAGATTGGGACAAAGTGGAGTCGAGGAAGTAATTCTCGCAGTCAGCTACATGGCAAATGCCTTTGAGCAAACTCTTGGAGCGTCGAGGTACGGAATGAAGGTTCGTTACTCACTTGATATGAAATCAGACCCGCACATGAAGACAAAGCATCCTGGCCAAGGATATCTGGGAACCGGCGGTCCCATAAGACAGGCTGAGGAACTGCTAGAAAGGGAAGAACCGTTCTTTGTGCTCAATGGTGATATTTTGACCAATGCAGACTACTCCAAGATCATGACAGCCCATAAGAATTCCAAGGGACTAGCGACTATAGGCCTTCACAAGGTTGAAGATCCCAGTCGATACGGAGTGGTCAAACTCAGGCAAGGCAACCGAATTGCTGAGTTCGTTGAAAAACCTATCAGCCAGCAAGCCAGCAAGCTAGTGAATGCGGGCATTTATGTTGTTGAGCCTGATGTGCTTGGCTTAATCCCAAAAGGAAAACGTTGCTCTTTGGAGCGGGAAATCTTTCCCATGCTTGCACATAGGCAGAAGCTCTACGGTCATGAGCTCACAGGTTTATGGATTGACATTGGAAACCCTGTTGACTACATCAAAGCCAATAGACTCTGGCTTGAGGCGAAGATGGAACGCCATCTGAAACCCTTCAAAACTAGAATAGGATCAACAGCAAAGATAATGAAGACCGTTGCTCTTGGCAAAGACGTGACCATAGGTGAAGGAACCACGATAGGACCTAACGTCTCTCTCGGAAACCGAGTTTCTGCAGGTTCAAGCGTGCGAATCCGAGACTCGATCATTTTTCCACAGGCAGCGATATCGGACATGACAGTTCTGGAAGGAACGATAATAGGAGAGGCAGTCACCATCGGTAAAAGAGTCAGAATCCAAGAGGGATGCATGATAGGTGACAACACAGAAATCGGTGATGATGTCACACTAGCGAAAGGTGTCAAGATCTGCCACTCTAGAAGAATTACTGAAAGCATCAGTGCACCGGGCTGCGTTTTATGAAAGGCATTCTCGATATGAAAGAGAGAACACAGCTTTTCGGCACAAATGGCATTCGTGGAATCGTCAACCGAGAACTGACACCAGAGTTTTCTACGGAAATTGCTTTGTCTATCGGCAGCTACTTCAACAGGGGAAGAGTACTTCTGGGTTATGATGGCAGAATCAGTAATACAATGCTTGCTAATGCTGTTTCAGCAGGGTTGGTCTCCACAGGATGCGACGTTTATGATGCTGGTATGGCACCTACGCCATGCATTCAGCTAGCTGTTCGAACCCACAAGATGGACGGTGCAATCATGATCACGGCTTCTCACAACCCACCAGAGTACAATGGAATAAAGGTCATGGCGAGAGATGGTGTAGAGATCTCTAGACACGATGAGAAGATGATAGAAGAGCGGTTCCGCCAAGGCGAAATGACCCGAGTTGATTGGCGAGAGATTGGTCACAGACATAGTTTGTGCGGAGCACTCACTGAATACAAGGACGCCGTGAAGTCCCACGTAGATGCAGATTTAATCAAAAAGAAACATTACCATGTTGTACTAGATCCAGCATGTGGCGTAGGAGGCCTGGCAACTCCACATCTGTTGAGAGAATTAGGCTGTCGAGTCACCACTATCAATTCTTTTGTGGATGGATCCTTTCCCGCCAGGCAACCAGAACCCAGGCCGGAGAACCTGGTTGATCTCGCAGCAACTGTAAGAGCAAATGGCGCGGACGTTGGCGTTGCTTTTGATGGAGACGCAGATAGATCAATCTTTGTAGATGCAACGGGAAACGTACAATGGGGTGATCGCACTTTTGCTCTGATAGAGAAATATTTCTTGCTTGCAAATTCCGGTGGAAAAGTTGTCACACCAGTGAGTTCTTCTCAGGTAGTGCGAGATGTAGCCGACAAATATGGTGGTGAGGTCATCTGGACAAAGGTTGGCAGCACCATTGTCTCCCACACAATGAAGAAGCTGCGATCTGAGCTGGGAGGAGAAGAAAACGGAGGCGTATTTTATGGGCCACACCAACCAGTTCGGGATGCTGCAATGACTATGGCGCTGATTCTGAACATCATGGGAACTGCTGAAAGAGGGCTTGCTGAGCTTCTGGATTCATTGCCTCGATATTATCTGGAAAAGGACAAAGTAGAGTGTCCACACAACCAGAAGACAAGTTTGTTGAAAAAGCTGCTTTCTGAAGTAGGCCATTTGAATCCAGAAACCATTGATGGAGTAAAACTACGGTTCTCAGACAAGAGCTCGATACTTATAAGACCAAGCGGAACAGAACCTCTTTATCGCTTGTTTGCGGAGGCTGTCACGAAGGAGAGAGCATCTAGATTGGTGAAGGAGTATAAACAGAAGCTTGTACAATTCACAAGAAACTGATCATTCTGAATCCATCACACAAGCTTTTAAATCATTGGGCTCCATTGACTCTGACAGCCTATTGAGACGATTGAAATGGCTAGATTTATGAAGATTAGTGAAGCTGACATTGCTAGTTTCGAGAAGTGCAGAGACTACACTGCTAGTGTTATTGAGTGCAATGACATAGGAGCACAGCTTGCTATTTTTCTCGCGGATGCTGGATTCAAAGTGATAGGAGTTGACAGAAACCCTCACATCCTGAGGCAGGTAGCAAAAGGCAACGTTGGTCTCAAGGGAAACAGAACTCTCAGAGAGTACTTGCAAGAGAATGTAGTCTTTCTATCTTCAGATCCCAGGCAGGCTGCCTCTAGTAGTGACATTATTCTTGTGGCAGCTGGGCCACTCATGGACAGAAGGGAGAAACCCGATTATACTCAACTGGAAAGTATGTGCCAAAACGTAGGGATGGGCATTGCAGAGGGCTCGCTAGTACTATTCACAAACACAACAGGACCTGGAAGAGTTGAAGGACCAATGCGAGAGATACTGGAGAACTCATCTGGGTTGAAAGCAGGAAAGGACTTCGGTCTTGCATCGAGTCCACTTCAAATCAACTCCCAAGCGCATACACCAGAGGGCAAGACAGCGCTCAGATCATACAGGTTCGTAGGTGGAATCGATGATGCCAGTCTCAATGTGGCAGGCACTTTTTTAGGCCGGATTACAAAATCAGAAATTGTGAGAGTCGCCAACATAAGGACTGTAGAGACGTTGAATCTTTTTCATAAGGCGCAGATCGCGACGAGTACTGCTTTGGCCAATGAATTCGCTGTTCTCTGCAATGAGTTGAGTGTGGACCTCCTTGAAGTCACAAAAGCTGCTTCTCAAGACATTGGACCTCAACTAGTACTGCCGGGTCTTGTTT
>CAYFWV010000059.1:0-11443 GCA_964346975.1 uncultured Candidatus Bathyarchaeia archaeon | reverse complement strand
CTACTTCTGGAAATCGCTCGCACAATCCAGACTCTCACAGAATCGGGGAAACTCCGCAAGCCATCTCGAACAATACGATTTCTTTGGGTCCCAGAAACACTTGGCACAATTGCACATCTTTACCACCACCAAGACTGGCCAATGAAACTAGTCGCAGGCATCAATCTTGACATGGTCGGACAGAATCAAACCCTCTGCAAATCAACCCTGAACCTAGACAAGACGCCGGATTCCAATCCGTCCTACTTGAATGACTTTGTGTTCGCTCTCATTCAGCAGTCAATACAAGTTTTCGACTCAGACTCGCCATTCGGCCAAACCTCCACATTTCGATACGGTGCAAATGCCTTCAGTGGCGGAAGCGATCACGCAGAATTCAATGATTCCACCTTCAAAGTTCCATGCATCATGCTGATTCAGTGGCCAGACCTTTTCTACCATAGTTCTGCAGACGACATCGACAAGGTCAGCGAAGACAGCCTGAAACGAGTCGGCTGGATCGCAACAGTCGCAGCTCTAACTCTAGCTACTGCCACACCTGATGATGGGATGCTCATAGCCAATCTAGCAAGATGCGGAGCAGCAACTAGGCTGCAAGAAACTGTCAAAGAAGCAACTACTACAGTATTCCAAAAGATAGACTCCCCAGACAAGACTGATCTGCAAGATGAACTCAGAAAGATCGCATTGTCCTTCAGAAACAAAATGGATCACATAGCTCGACGAGAGATAGACGCAATACGCTCAGTGAAGAGACTAGTCAAAAGCCCCAAACTGGAAGATCTCATTGACAAATCTGTCGAAGACATAGAACGATCCAGTCAACTTGAAACAAGACGCTACGAAGAGACCATGGCTGGCTTGGGAAACATGCCAGACGCGATTTCATCTATCCCAGAAGAAACGGAAACTGCGAGGAAAACAAGAAGCCTTCTTCCACAACGATTGTTTAAAGGAACGCTTAGCCTAGAAACTTTCAAGCAGACATTGGGAGAGAAAGCATATGAATGGTATGATGAGATTCTGAAACAAGACAAGGATTTCAAAAAGAAGATATATGAGATTCTGAACTTCATGAACGGAAAACGAACAGTAGACGATATCACGAAAGCACTCACTGCGGAATATAATGACACCGACCCCGAACACGTGTTGAAGTTCGTACAAGATCTTGAAGCAATCAACTTCGTGTCCTCCAAAACACTGGAGTGAAAGTACCTAGCTGCATGCAAACCTGCACCTGCCTCTCATCAGGAAGCATTGACAAGATACAACACATCAATAGAAGGATCATCCCGCAAAAAAGAAAACACTCCTCAAGGTTCACGGCAATGGACTATTTGTACCTCTTCCTTCGCCGCTCCCTCTTCTTCTTCTCTCGCTTCTTCCGCTTCTTCTTCCATTTTGCCCGCAACGAGTAATCCTCTTTCTAACGTGAATTATCCGTTTTCAACACGCCTGATGCCAAGTCTGATGCCGCTATTTCTCAAGCGTTTCCAGAGCTTCATGCTAGAAAAAGCCAATACTTTATCACTTGTTAAAAACCTTGTGGTTTCTATCCTCGTCGGTCTAGGACACTCTGCAACTACTCTAGAGGTTGAAGACAGTTGAGAGCCTAGGTATATCCACGGCTAGACGAACGTACACACTGGCAGCGAGAATCAGGGCTGAAATCAGAATCAGCAGATAGTCGGTTCTCCTGATGCTTAGAGTGTAGAGATTTGTACGTTTGTTTATGGCGCCCCAGGCTCTGGATTCCATGGCTTCTGCTAATTCAAGACTTCGGCGAATTGCACTGATTATCAACGGAATGAGAATCGGAATGTAGTTTCTGATTCTCTTTAGGAAGTTGCCTTTCTCAAGCTCCAGGCCTCGTGCCTTCTGTGCGTCCATAATTGTTTGAGCTTCTTCAGCTAGAACTGGAACGAATCGAACCGCGGTTGTGAAGGCGAAGCAGAATTCGTATGGGACATGACTTTGCTCTAGAGCGAGGCCCAGGTGATCTGGAGAAGGTGTTAGAAAGAATACGGAGAATGACTCGATGAGGACAACGAAGCGCAGAGTCATCGCTGATGCATACTCGAGATCCTCCAGATTGAATTGATATTGTGCGTATATGAATCTGAAGATGAAGTTGGTGACAAAAATTATCGTTGCTAGAAATGCTGCTCCTCTGAGAGACCGAATCCATTCTTTCTGGACACGGGCGAGAAGCACGAACGGAGTCTGCATAATGAATAGAACTGCAAGGGGAATCAGTTCCCAGAAGATTATGGCTGCTATGAAGATCGAACAAACGTAGAGAAACTTGATTCGTGGATCTAGCAGGTGAATTGGTGAGCTAACTCGCCTAAACTTCAATCCATCGAAAACACTCATTTCCTTCGCATCCGACGCAGTAGAGCTTCTTTTGCTTCATATAGATCGATGATGTCAGTTGGGAACCCGAAGTCCCCTATCTCTATGAAAATCTGAGTTATCTGGGGCGGAACTAGTGATGCTTGACTTAAGCGGTCAAGGTTTGTAAGCACGTCTTTCCCTTTCCCATCTGCGACGATTCTTCCCTCGCTCATCAGGATGAGACGAGGGTTGCACTCTGCAACGAACTCCACGTCATGAGTTACAATGACTACGGTTTTCCCTTGAGTGCTTAGCTGGAGTATGAATTGACGAAGTTTCTCCTTCTGCTGGTGGTCTTGGCCGATGGTTGGCTCATCGAGCACGATGGCTTTTGGGTTCCAGGCTAGTACTGATGCGAGAGCAACACGCTTTCGTTCGCCTCCACTCAACATGAAAGGTGATGTGTTGCGATAGTCAGTCAGGTTCAAGAGATTCAGCGCCCATGTTACTCTTTTTTTCAGTGTAGCTTCTTCGAAGCCAAAGTTTCTTAGAGCGAAGGCAATCTCTTCTTCCACGGTCTCGCAGAATAGTTGGTTATCAGGATTCTGAAAAACGAAGCCGACGTCTCGAGCCAGCTTGGCAACGCTTGTGGATGCTGTTTTGACTCCTTCAACTAGAACTTCTCCGCTGGTTGGTTTTAGCAGGCCGTTGAAATGTTTTACCAACGTTGTTTTTCCCGCTCCATTTTGCCCCATTATAGCGAGGAATTCGCCATCTCCAATTGTCAAAGAGACGTTTCTCAGGGCTTCAACACCGCCTGGATACGTGAAATAGACATTCTTGACGTCTATCAGGTTTCCAGAACCTCCCGCAACTCCTTCGCTATCTCGTCAGTGGTGACAGGAACAATTCTCGGGTGAAAAACATCTTCTTCCTTGAGGATTTGGTACAGTCTAGTAGCTTTCGGAATTCCAACCCCGAGCATTCGAGCTTCTTCAGAGTCGAGAATTGAACGGGGCGCGCCATCCAAGACTATTTTTCCCTTATCCATTATTATCGTATGAGTTGCAAATCTTGCAGCCAGGTCTAGACGATGCTCAACGAGTATAACAGTTACCCCCAGCGTCTTGTTCAGTTCTTCAATCACTTCAAAGATCTTTTTCGCGCCAAGAGGATCTAAGAAGGAGGTTGGCTCATCCAGCACCATTATGTCAGGTTCCATTGCGAGGATCCCTGCAATGGCGACTCGTTGCTGTTGACCGCCTGAAAGCTCATGAGGTGCTCTCTCACGGAGTTCATAGATCCCAGCCTGCTTGAGAGCCCATTCCACTTTCTTCATCATTCTTTCTCGGGGTACTCCGAGATTTTCAAGTCCGAACGCCACATCTTTTTCAACCGATAGGGCGAATAATTGATTCTCAGGATTCTGAAACACCAATCCCACGTGTTTGGCAAGATCGTGAATCTGAGTGTTCTCTATATCCAGATTCGCGACTCTGATTGTCCCTTTCAACGCTCCATGATAGAAGTGTGGGATTAGACCGTTTAGACACCTGCATAGTGTAGTTTTCCCACATCCACTTGGACCTGTCAGGATGACAAACTCACCTTTGTCAATAGTAAAAGATATTCCATCAATGGCGGGCTTCGTAGAATTCGGATATGTATAGCTGAAGTTTCCAGCTTCGATCACTGCCAACGCTGATCGCTCACCCGAATGCCAAATACTACCGCCACTTAAGAGTAATTACTCAGATTTAGGTTGATCTATTCATTCGCCTCGGTACGTAAAGAAGATGCACAGAAAGGTTCCAACGCGACCCGGAAGTCTCGTCGTTACGTCAAGTGTCTTCGTTTGTGGCTATGGTAGAAGTTTTGTGGCGAGTGGAGGAGGGAGAAAAGGAAAGATGAAGAGTCTTTCCAGGGGATTTATTCATAAGGATAGCTTATACCTCAACTCGCCACGATAAATTAGATTCGAATTTTCCCTATATCCCTTGTTGTCAAACAAGAGGTTGTTGAGTTGTAAGAGATGTAGATGTCATCCGCATTTTGCATACATGATACTGAATGAGTTGAGAAAAGTTTGGCACTCGGATTCGTTGCAGTGACAGTAACTATGAGGGAGTCTGCTGTTCTTTCAACCTCCGTTTAAGTATTCTGATGGCATGTTTCAGGCAGGCTTCCAAATCCCAAACACCGTTGACCCCTGCTGAAATGGCGTGCCCACCACCCATACCTTTTACGTAGTCACCTAGTGGTCTAGCCAGCTCGCGACCGAGATGCATCTTGGTGACTTTATAAAAATCGTGTGATGCTCTCATGCTGATTCTCAGCTTGTCTTCCTTCTGTCCAGCTACGATGGCGACGTGGGCACCTAGCGCTATTAGAGCCCTCGCAGCGGAAGCCTGATATGCCCCAACATGGGAGAAAGCAATGATCCACTTCTCAATTCTCAGAAGTTTCACTCTTCTTGATGCCTTCAGACGAGCTATCCTTTCAGACTCTTCCATTGGAAGAGATAAGAGTGACAGAGCTTCTTGAGCGTTGACTCCTGAATCGATCAAGTCAGCAACGATTTTCAGGGTTGTTGAGTTTGCCAGAATAAAGTGCCGTGTATCAAACGCTATCCCTAAGAACAGTAGCATAGCTTCAGTTTCACTGAATCTCACGTTCATATCCATAAAAAACCTGTAGATGATTTCACACGTCGATGATGCATTCTCATCTGAAATACAAAGCGCTGCCTGACGCTCCGTTTCAGGATGACTGGCATGATGATCGATCACAATGATTGGTGACCGAGAAGCTTTGACTCGATCTGCCCAATCACCGAGTTGTTGAATGGTGTTTGTGTCTACCAGGATTATTGCGTCAGCTTCTTCTATGTGTGGAACCTTTGTTACTTTTACAGGCGCAGCTGCTAGAATGTGCTTGGATAGCCGACTAGGTCCCTCTGCCGCTGCAACTTCAGCACTTAGCCTTGGTCGAAGACGCTGTAGTAAACTTGATAGAGCGAACGCGGCTCCAAGTGCATCTGGATCAGCATTGTGATGGCCTAGTATGAGAACAAATCTCGCGTTAGCTTGATCTAGAATGGCGGTTAGCTCTTGGATTTGCAGCCTAGGTCTCTCAGACATCTCTCTACGGCCTCCAAGGCCTTCCCAGCGGCTTGGTGCACAACGTCTTCAGTCTTGACGCTTTTCACGGATTGTGATAGCCGCAAGTCAACATCAATCGCTATGGTTACTGGTTTGGATCCAACTGCTTCTATGACTATGTTTAGGAGTGATATTTGTTTCTGTAGTACACTTGATAGAATATGATTCCTTGCTGCCTCTTCTGCCATTTCTGACAGTGTTTGCATCTGATCTTCTGTAAGCTCAGGGAAACCGATTTCTTCCAACGATTTCCACCGAAAGCTAGAGCTTTGCGGCGCTTGGTGGTCCGGTGCCCAGATCCCTCTTGAGCTTTGTCTGCAGTTGATTGAGCTGAGTACGGAGCCGTTCCTCTTGTTTGGTCAGAACTTCCACTCTGGTGTCGAGGATCTCTTTGCGTTCTTTCAGGTCAGTTTCGACTTTCGCTTTCCCAGATTTTATGAGAAGTGAGCCAATGGATTTGTATATGACAGCTTCTTCAGTCAAGGCTGTCAATTCCGTTGCGGCTTGCCCGATCTCAGCAAGCTCCAGGTCAACTCGCTGCTTCTGAGCCATGATTGCTTGAAGATTCCGTTGGACTTGCTGTAATCTAAGCAATCTTTCTTGAACTTGAGGCGGAAGTTGTTGCATATCACTCATCTGCATTCCTCGAGAATTGAGTTGGAGTTCTTTGAGCATTATATGCTCGTGTTAATTAAGTGTTTTTGCACGTTCCTTCCGTTCGAAATTCGAAATGACTTCGTATGTGCGATTAGCAATGCCAACCCACCTGAGATATGAATTGATTGTGGCTCTGAGCGCAGAAGTGTCTCTTGCTTCAATATGAATAGCAATGCTCTTACCTTCATCTCTGATTGATACGCGGGACCTGGACGTTATGGGTTTCCTGGTTTCAGGCAGTAGCGCCTGCTGCAAAACATCTGATCGCTTCTCTGATTCGAATTCAATAGTGATAATTGCCTTTCTCTTCACTTCTCAAGTGCCTCCATGAATGGTTGTCTGCAATTGCACTTTTCAAGTCTACGCGCATGTTGGAGTTTCGCTGCTTGCTGTCTGCAATGTGTGCGAGATCGTATGTTCAAGCCCTTCTCTTGGCACTTACAATGCTGATCACATCGTTGTTTTTCAGCACGTAGCTCTCCCCTAAGCGTTTCCTTTCACGGGCATCTACAGCGTAGATGAAGTTGTCCCCGAGTTCCGTGTGAATCAAGTAAGCCAATTGCTTCGAAGTAGTGCCACGGGGCACCAGATAGGCATCGGGAAGCACTTCGCCTTTGTGGTTGCTCAACTTCTCGATGTTTTCTACAGGATAAACAACTACGCAGTCAAGTAGTTTGAAGTATGCGTCATTTATTGAGTCCTGAACACCAGTCGTCTTGGCCTTGTCCATAATCCGCTCTTTGATAGTTGCAAGTGCTTTCATCTGCGCTTCCGTCAAAGAATCGGGTTGCAGAATGTTAAAAGAAGTGTCTCCTGGTTTGTAGTTTATGTATTTTTTCTCTGTAGCTCTTCGCAGAACTAGCTCTGCTTCAGCACTGCAAGGAACAATAGGGTACCCTTTCCCTTTCATTTGCAGGAGGTTTTCTTCTGCTGTGGGCAGATCAATCTTGTTCGCTGCGATTAGCATCGGTTTTGCAATCTCTCGCAGGTTATTCACGAATTCAAGAAAATCGTCTTCACTCCATGACGCTGGCTTGTCAACACTCAATTCAGTCTTTCTTATGGCCTCTAAAATGCTGTCACGTTTGATGGATAGGCCACTCAGTCTATCCTCAAGTTGAACTAGCAAGTCTGCTTTCGATCCTCCGGTTTCAACGGTTCTGCTTATTCGGGCCCAGTCGCGCTTCAGGATACTTGCGATCCACATTGTGATCTCAACTTCGAGGAAGTGGATATCCTTCAATGGATCATGTGTACCAGGTTTGCATTGTTTGCCTTCAATGTCTGTTGATCCAGACGCGTCAACTATGTGAATCAATGCATCGGCTTTCCGTATTTCATCCAGAAACTGATTTCCCAGTCCTCGTCCTTGCCAGGCTCCCGGAACCAGTCCCGCACAATCGATTAGCTCCACTGGAATCAGACGAATATTGTCCATGCAAAGAGAGTTTACAGGTGTGTCTCTAACGTTGAATTCGTCATGGACGCACTGTGTTCGAACGTATCCCATTCCACGGTTCGGTTTTATCGTGGTGAATGGGTAATTGCCAATTTCTGCAGGTGCCAAGGTGGCTGCTGCAAAAAAAGTTGACTTCCCTACGTTAGGTTTGCCAACTATTCCTATTGAATACGACCGCTTCTTCTCAACAGCTGCAGACATTTTTCAATCCTACACATAACTGGATTATGGTAATTGAATAATGTTATGAGGAGAAACACAAGAGAAGAGAGAGCGCAATGTGTCTTTGTGTTGGACATTTAAACGCGAAGCTTTATTAAATCGTAATATATCACTCATACTTACGCACAGGAAACTGTCACAAATGCCCATCCAACAGAGTTTTCAACAGACCCTGCCTAGAAGAACAGACAAGTACGAGGAGATGTTCAATGAAGCGGTTGACAAAACACTCAACCGGGTTTTTGGCGGGACTGCAACCGACATCATCTATTCACACCTAGAGAACAACTACTCCATCAGAAGAAACGAAGTTGCCACGAAACTTGAATCCTTCAATACGGCAATGGAGGACTATTTGAAGTCAGGAGCCACCGTAGTCAAGAAAGAGATCCTTGAAAGTTTCTACTCGGGCCTGGGTCTGTTTCAGCTAGTTGACCTCGAGAGAAAGACGGAATTTGTTGAACATATAAGAACACTCATACCTCATTAACTGGTTCAGGCGCACGCATCAAACATTCAGGCCAAGACATCGGCGTATTGACGAGTTTGTAGTGTGCTTTTCCTTGAAGTGAACAGGTTTCTCTGGCGCTCGATGGTGGAATTCTTGAATGCGACACATTATAACAGGTCGGTTGAAGCACATGGACTTGAGAAGCCTGTATTCTACAGGTGGAGATATGGCAACTTCTTCGTTGAGTGAATGATCTTGCAGGTCGAACATATTTGACCTTCGTCACCGAATTCCGTTTCCGGCAGTCGTTTATGGCATCTATTGCACATTTTCACAGCTACTCTCTCCTTTCTCCAAAAGCGTGAGCGATTATGCTACATTAGTACAAAGCCCTTATTATAGGAAGCTACTGTTTTCACACTATTTCTATGATTTACTGATCATTATTCGTAGATTTTGGGTAAATCTCGCAAGTCTAAAATACCTTGTGAAGTTGAAGATTAGCAAAGTGTCAAGGTGGATGCATGCTAAAGCAAGCGATCTCAAACACAAAGGATTTCAAATGTTGCCAATCAAGTTGTTCCATGGTCAAACAGGAGCTTCTCTGATGCATTGGAGACCTCGGGGTAACTGGTTTCTCATGTTTTCTTTTCTAGGTCTTCTCGTAGTTTCTGTTTTTGCAGCAACAGCCTCCTCTACTGCGGGTGGAGTTGTTTGGCGGAAACCTGTTGTTGGTGTCACTTTCAGCCTTGTCTGCTTCTTGGGCATCGTCGCTGGTTTGTTCCCTTCAAAATGCTCAAGTATGTTTCACTTCCGAAGGTCTGCTCAGAAATTGGTGTCATCTGACCCTGGAAGAAGCATGGAACCTTCAGTATTTCGTGGGCACCATCCGGATTGTGTAGAGTTTCGGGCTCACGTGTTTCAAATGGGCAGCAAGATCTTTTGTGCCGGATGCATCGGGCTGATTCTTGGTGCGTTTCTATCAATCCTTGTTGTAGTAGCGTACTTTTTCCTTGATCAATCTCTTAGCTTAAATCCCCTGGTGATTCTCTCAGTGGGATTTCTAGGCGTATCCTGCGGGCTACTCCAATACCATGTTCTTAATTTTCACAGAAGCTCGATTCATCTATTTGTAAACGTGTTTTTTGTGTTTGGAGTGTCATTGCTTCTTGTCGGTGTTGATGTTATTGCTCAAAGCATCAACGCTGACTTCTACGTGATTGGACTGAGCCTCTTCTGGCTCTACACCAGAATTCTGCTCTCTCAGATTGACCATCAGAAGATCTGCTTCCACTGCGGCTTGGAAGAATGTGCGTTCCACTAGGTCGTAGCCATTATCTTCTCCGCGTCATGCCATACAGTGCACCGCTGATGATCAATATGCCGAAGATTATCACAATAAACGGCCAAAAGTAGCTCCACAACACGCTCCAGTCATAGAGAAGTGCAAGTCCAACAAGAATGATGATTGCTCCAAAGATTATGCCTATTATTGCTCCACCATGAGGAAGACCAAAGCATTCATCCTCCCTTCGATCTCGTGGGCCAAAACAATCGGAGCCTGATCGGTCTCTTCCTCTGCGGCGTGTCATGCGCAGCTGAGCCCCGCAACTCGAGCACACTTCAACATCTTCTTCATTCTTGGTGCCGCATTTTGTGCAGTAGACCATTGCTTTTCTGACCAGCCAAAGACACTAATTGTGTGATCTGTTCTTAAGATTTTGGGTATCTGAAGAAACTCGTGCGCCTCCCAATGCCATGAAACGTATGGTCAGTCAGACTATATACCGCCGATTCGCCTTCTCAAAGTCTTTGACGATTTCTATCACTTTCTTGGGAGCCTTCAGCCTGTCCAATGGCAAACCCTGTAGCAGACTCCATGGCCCTAGTTTCGCCAGCTGGGTAGTCGCGTATTCTTCGCCGAAGCAGTCCTTGGAAACCTGGTATACAAGAGGCCGAACTTGAGTTTCTCTCACATATCCTAGGGCGTGAAGGTACTCATGGAGCAGCAGCACATAGACGAAAGCATTAAGCAGCTTCGTAGAGTTCGTAGTTGCCTCGACTATTTGGACGAGGGCTCGGTTCAGAACAATGTTATTAGTTCCCAATGGATGATATGCTCCCAGCCGTAGCGGCATATCGTCTAGGAACAGCATCATGCTACTTCGTCCTTTGTCCAACACCTTCCTAACATTATGTTTTGTCAGGCGCCACACTTCGCTATATCCTTGCGCACTTTCTAGCCGTTTTCTATTTTCCTCGATCTCATCTGGTGGCATTTTACAGCAGCTAACAAATGAAGAAAAATCGTGCTGCTTAACCTTTTGCGTTGTCAGTCGAATTCTAGGGTTTCGGAGACAGTGCGACAAAAACAACAACAGCAATCAATGCAAGACCAACTACAGCAAAAAGCAAGACGAATTCCTGAGGGAAACCGAAGATGTAGTGTTGAACGTTGTAGTTGAAAGTTATGAAAGCAGTTTCTTCTGAGATGTTGTTTTGGAAGATGAAGCTGTATCTTCCACTCGCTGGAGCTGTGAATCGGAAGTCCGCTGCTCCAGTAACAGTATTCTCTTGCATGACTGAACCATCTGGACTCACAACAGAGAAGCTTATTGAGCCACTCACCAAAGTCATGCGCCCTGACGTCAAGTCTCCGTCCTGCAAATCCACTGGTCTCGTTTCACTTGCTCCGACAGCAAGCTCGATTGATTCAGAGTACGCGTTGCTTAAATCGCATGCAAGACCGAAAACCAGTAAGGCAAAGGCAATGTGACAGAACCTGTTCATACTCTGCTCTACACATATCAGTTCGGCGTTGGGTGGAGAAAAGAATTATGAAAACCAAATATAGATTCACTGCCAGTATCAAGTTATTATTCTGCCATAGGGATCCCTAGCAGTCATCGGAAATGTCATTTCTTTCGTTCCATCCTTCAGTACGCGCTTCTTGCTCTTTGTAAACCGCCCAATACTGCACGCTCCTATACCGTGATCCTGGAGCTTTTCGAGAGCTGTGTCTGTCCCATTTGGATTCACTGCTGCAAGTACGGTTCCGGTGGAGGAAGTTGATAGTAGTTCCTGCCGTGAAAGATTGAAGTGCGTCTTTAGAACCTGCATGTCCTGCAACATGGGAAGCTTCTTCCAGTCAAC
>CAYFWV010000058.1:0-17535 GCA_964346975.1 uncultured Candidatus Bathyarchaeia archaeon | reverse complement strand
GCTCTCAGTATAACGATGAAACTCGCAGATGAAGTACTCTTGACAAACCTCAAGTGTGCGCTCGCCTCCAAGAATTCCATCAGAACAACGAAATCTTTCAGTCAGGATGCATGAATAAGGTGTCCACACACAAGTGGATTGTGATTGCAAGGAACGAATATCGGATCCGCACAAGTAGGATACGGAAGATCAGACCCTACTTCCCCTATCTGATTGCCGTAGCGTTAGCAGCCTATGTGGTGTTCATCGCGCCGGCCTTCGTCGGCTTGCTCATTGATGACATGCTTGCGTTGATGTTGTCGCACGCAGCCATGGCCATGATGCAGATAATGCTCTTCATAGTCTTCACATACTTCATCATGATCCCAGTCAGTCAGACCCTGAGGGAGCAGCAGGCATCACAGTTGGAAATCTTTCTGGCAGCGCCGGTCAAACCGAGTGATCTGCTTCTAGGTGAGTTTCTTGGTGAGATGCCTTTCTATTCAATCTTCATTATAGTAATCATCGGGTTTTTCACTGCTGTCTTGAATCCGCTTGGGCTGGACCTGATGCAGATAGGGATAATCATCGTGGTCTTTGTCCTAGTGTTTCTCAGTGCCAGCTGGATCGGTACCGTGATCTCGGCTCTCCTGCGAACAAAACTTGGAAAGACGGCTCGCGGACGAGACATTGGTAGAGCGCTCGCCATGATCATCGCTCTGCCTCTGGTAGCGTTGATCTATTCAATTCAGTTTGGTGGACTCATCGAGGCACTGTCAGATCCCAAGAGCAATGATGTGGTGAAGGCGATTCTGAGCTTCCTCCCCAGCTCTTGGGGGGCAGAAGTGATTGTCAGGTTCGCAACTCACCCAGGCAACGTAGGAGGTGTTGCTTTTGATGTTCTAACCCGAGTCGGAGGGCTAATTGTCTTTCTCATAGCCATATTGTGGCTGGGTTCAAGAATGGCTAATCGAGCCTACAGTCTTGAGCCAACCACATTCATATCTGCACGAGCTCACGCGGATGGTGTCTTCTACAGGCTTGTCAAGTATCTCGGCGGTGGCCGGTCGTTCGGTACTCTATTAGTATCCGTCTTCAAGGACTACAGTCGAAGACTTGAGAACCTTTCGAACATAGTGTACATCATCGGTGTGCTTCTCGTAATGGTGATCTTTGTCGTTCCGAAATCCAGTTTCATGGGCGCTGCCTATATTCTCATGATGGCCCAATTTCTGTTTCCAATCCTCGTGGTCATGGTAAATGGTGAAGTGACCGTTCGTGGGAAGGAAACACTCTTCATCTTTCGCAAGGCTCCTTCCGGAGAAAGAAGGTTTGTGAAAGCCATGTTGGCTAAGGGCTGGTTGATGGCCGTTCCCATAGCTGGGCTCGTCACCATTGTCATCACAATCTTGAGCTCGGAAACGACGATTCTTACCCTCTTGATGAATACAGGATTCATGATGTTGTTCATTGCAGCGTATACCGCGTTCATTCTCGGTCTCTTCTTGTTGAATCCAGCGTTCTCAGAGAAATCGATCAAGTTGTGGCTCAACATTATGATTGCCATCTTTGCTTCAATCGCGTTGTTCGCTGCTTCCCTGATGACTCTAGTTACACTCGGAGTGTTTTCGGAAACGATCGTAGGGATATTCTCTCTCCAGCTCATACAGAGCGCCTTGAGCTGGCTGGTTGGGCTTGTGTTCCTCTCTCTTGGCAAGAGACGACTAGCCAGAATCGAGTAGAAGCCCATGGAATTCATGAATGTGGACCAACAGCGGGTCCAGCAGCAGACTTGCACGTAGATGATGCTGGAGGGATACGGCCACCTTGAAGAGTCAAAGCTTCCACTGCATTCATGCCGTCAATGGTGGATTCTTCTTGATTTCCCGCAGTGCTCTGTCAATTGCATCTGCCCATAAGGCCAATTTTGGATGGACTGTGACTGCCGTTATCTTGTCGTTGTCGTCCACGAGAATCTCCACCACATTTGTGAGAATCACCAAAGCAGCCTCTTCCATCCCGCCAAGCGGACTCATGGCTTTTCTCTCCGAAGCCTTGATCTCCACTTTATCTGCACGTAGAAAAGTGAAACCGTCAAGCCAAAATCCGTTGCAGCAATCGAAGCCAAGCTTCTCCAGTCGAGTTGCCGCCTGTTTTTTCAGTCGAGTTTCCGACTTCTGACCTCTTCTCTTGAAGACTACCGCCTCCAATTGATGATAAACTATGAATGTTCATCTTTCGGTCACCCGGCAGCGGAAGCTGCAGCTAAGGTGTATCCGTCATCCTGACTGTCTATTGCGTGATCTGTGAGGGCTGTGTTCTCATGAAGGTGATGCTGCTATGTAAGAATTTTGGGTTCTTTCCATTCCTCTCTGATGATACTGTAGAGGAATTCATCTCTCCATTGTCCTCTCATGAAGATATGGCTTCGAACCAATGCTTCTTTCGTGAAGCCTGCCTTCTCCAAAACTCTCTGCGAAGCAGAATTCCTTACGTCTGTGTGCGCTTGAATGCGGACTATCCTTTGAGAGAGGAACAAGTAGTCCACTATGATTTTCACTGCTTCTGTGCAGTGATCCTTTCCTCGCTCGCTAGGAATGATGTTATAGCCGATTTCCTGCATCCCTTCCCGAGGCTCAAGTACTATCAAACCAACCTTTGTCTTGTCTTTTTTCTCAATCAAGAACCATTCTTGTGCCGGGTGGAAACTGTCATATCTCTTTTCCAGGTCTACTTTGGATTCTTGTATGAACAAATTGCACTCACCTTGAAATTCTGGATTGTTTCTCCATTCTGCAATCAGTGGCAAGTCTTCTTTCTCCACTACTCTTAGATGCACACGCTGACCCTCAAGCACTCACACTGCCTCCCTCAAGTTCAACACAGGCGACAAGTTAGATTCACACTATTCTGTGACTCACGGATATGAATGTCGGTTCTGTGGCACGATTTCGCTGACAGGAATGGGAAAATCTAAATCGAACACTCACCACCTAGGTTTGAGGTTCCATGATTAAGATGATTTGCTACCCGAACAACGTGTTTGTGGAACAGCGGCTGATTCTACGTGACAGATAGAGCAGTGGATGCAAAGCATGGAACATCCTGGTGGAGAACACACGAGGAGAAGTGGTTAAGAAGAGAGCTGCATTATCCTCGACCCAACGCAGTCTCGTTTCTTACCGTCACACACGGAAAACCAAGCAAAATCAACCAGTTGCTGCTGCTTGTCCATTCAGCTAAGCGCAATGCTGAGCGCCCGTTCAGCGTGAATAATAGCCGTATTGAACAATCGAAGATGACAGTCCTCTTCTTTGATCAGCAACGGGATTTCTGTGCATCCGAGAACTATCCCTTCAGCTCCACGCGCTTTCAATTCCGCTGCAATATGAACGAATTTATCTCTGGATTCAGACCTCACTATTCCTCTTGTCAGTTCCTCATAAATCACCTTGTTCACGAGGTCTTGGTCTCTCTCGTCAGGAACCAACGTTTCTATCCCTCTTGTCATCAGACCTTTCCTGTAAAAATCTTTGCGCATTGTGACAAGCGTTCCCAAGAGCCCCACGGTTTTCACTCCCTCCAGATGTACAGCGTCCGCGGTTGCTTCGATGATGCTAACCAGTGGAATAGGGCTTCTCTCTTGCACTTCCTCAAACACGACGTGCAAGGTGTTCGCAGTAATCAACCCAATACTGGCTCCAGCCCTCTCCAGCTGCTCAAAGATGCCTACCATTTTGTCCGCAAGGAGATCCCAGCGCTCCTGATGGGACAGGTTCCTAAACTCCTGAAAATTCACGCTGTAGATGATTATTTCCGGGTAGCTGAAATCTCCATAACGTCTGAGGTATTCTCGCGTCATGTGCTCATAGTATATCTTTGTTGACTCAGGACTCACCCCACCTAAAATCCCAAGTGTCCTACGCAAAATCCCTCACATAGACTTGTCCACCGAAGAAAGTATTTAAGAATTCACCATGAACTTCACACGCATGCATTGATCAAGACTTGGAACGCTCACTACGTGGAAATGTCTCCCGCGCATTCCCCTTTTTCGCTTTTCGCATATGGCTGTGGAAGTTTCTTCCGTACGCACTGCTCAAGCAACGCACACGCGTTGGAAAACGTAAAAAGGCAGCAATCAACATCAGACTCTAGCTCCAGCATATTCCAGGCCGAGGTGAGGCATTTTAGTCCCCCGTGGAGATATCTCCCGATCTGGGGCATCTAGGGCCTGACATCTTACAGCATGTACTGTGAACTCCCAGACATAAATGGATAAGTGGCTGTTTGCTAGAAACTACTTCCAGATAGATGGTTATGCCTTAAGTTGAGTTGCTATTTTCTTTCCGAAATCCCTGCATTTGGGGAACTCTCCATCTGTGACTGGCCCTTTCATACCATCAACCCTTATTGACAGGCCCGAAGTTATTAGCTTTAATCTGGGTACCTTTTCACCTATTCTCTTCTCCATTTTCTTCACAGACTTTTCGAAGTCTTCTCCCAGATAGGTGTCAAAAACAGCAATCCATTTCGTCTTCAAGTCAAGTTTGCCAAGTTTATCAATAAACTTATTTATGCCCCTAGCAGGTCC
Source organism: uncultured Candidatus Bathyarchaeia archaeon (assembly GCA_964346975.1). Classification (GTDB taxonomy): domain Archaea; phylum Thermoproteota; class Bathyarchaeia; order Bathyarchaeales; family SOJC01; genus JAUWDF01. Next base: position 12,962 of record CAYFWV010000058.1, on the reverse strand, counting down.
CCCAAAATGCGTTGGTGACCCTATCACTATTCCATCATAATCGGCTGCCTTCTTAGGATCGGTTTCCTCGACATCACTGAGAGCAGTTTCTATTCCCTCGACTTCGGCTATTCCCTCGATGATCTTTTCCGCTGCAAGCTTCGTGTTACCATGCTTTGTGTCATAAACGACTATAACCTTCACCATGTCTTTCACCATTCATTATGCCTAATCTCTTAGTTCTTATGACTTGTGGAAGAGACTAAGATTAGTTTATCATACTGGACACTTGAATCTTCCAGCTCCAAATAGCTTTCACACTTCCGATACAAAGACCCCTTCGGCTCTCCCTTTCGGAAGGTTGGCAAAGTGGAAGGCTTTGTGTGGGGGATCAATTCCTCATTCTCTGGATAGGTTTTTTGGAAGATTCCATGCTATCTTTTGCAAGGTGATGAACGAACATGCATACTACAGAGTAGATACCATCCATGCAAGCGTGAGTTTGTGGCTACCAACTTTCTCCATAGTATCCAGCTGCTGCTACAATGTCAAAGATATCTATGTCCCCGTCTCCATCTATGTCGCTATCAGGATCGTAGTTCGGGCTCGGCACCGATACGCCATATACTCCTGCGATGCTGACGATATCGAAAATGTCAACGTCTCTATCTCCGTCAACATCACCTGGAATGGTGACTGTTACAGTACTGCCAACGAGGGTGTTATCAGCAGTGTCTGTTTCACCCGGTACAACATCTACAACGGCGCCCACCGTGTAGTTACCTCTAGAGAATCCGGAGGTGTTCCACGCAAGACTGCAGACATAGTCTCCAGCTTTCACGGAAGCTGACAGGGACTCGAACGCATCATCGTTGAGGTATACTGTGACGTTGATCGCCTCAATCATGCTGCCGTGATTTGCAACGATCACCGTGATGTTCAGGATGAAACCTTCCCCAACGACGGTTTTGGAGGTAGTTATGGTTGAAACCGCCAGATTGGGTGGGACTGCCAGGTCCACGATATATGTGAAGACCGGAAGCCATCGCTGAATTACCGTTTCGATCCCGCTTGGAAAGGGATTGTACAGCCATCTCTCTCCTCCAACCCAGGAGGTGGACGGGTACGGCCCAGCTTCCATGACGACATCTCTCCACGTGCTGTTGCGGAAGATTTCACAGGTCAGCGCTAGAACGTTAGCCTGATCATACATCCAATCCTCCCAAATCCCGTACATCACCGTTGGTGAGTCATAGATGGTGCCTCCAGTAATGTTTGAAAGCCCTTGCGCAATCTCCACGAATTTCGCATCGTCAGGAGTAGGATCCGCAGTGCATCCCCACGGGTAGATGATAAACTCGAGCCCGGAGTGGAAACTAATAGCATGCGTGAAATTATGCTGCAGCACCAGCTCTCTGATCGCCTGTGTTTCTGGCTCCGAAAAGGATGTGGCTCCACGGTAGACTGGTGAAGATGGATCTGACACAGCATTTTCCCACCCAACAGGATAGTTGCGATTTAGATCGACGCCACCAATCCAATCCTCACCGCACACTCCATCTGTATCATTGTCCACTCCCTCGTATCCGATGATCTCAGGATCGTAGGGATCAGTGTAGTTTACCAGAACCTCTATGAGAGCATTCCCATTTAGATCCTCAGGAGGATCTTCATCAAGTGAGCCGTCACTGTCATCATCTAGGGAGCGAGCATTCTTCCGTTGCCTATCGCTCGACTCAAACAAGTCCAGCCCATCTACATTCAAAGCCACGATCACATAGATTTCCCGGGTATTGAGAAGGTTCGTCACATTCATGTCGGATCGGTAGTTTGTGGCGGCATCCACCACGTAGTACAAGGGAAGTTCAGCACTGATCTGCTCTTGGGCATGATGATACCCGACAAAGAGAACTTCTGGTTTTGTCGTTCCATCACTTTCATTCGTGAGGCGGACACAGTAGATGTCTCGAGCTTGCCAACTCTGACCTATTGAGAAAACATCAACAATCTCCGGATACGTGTCATTCAATCCCAAGAGGATGGTGGCGATCTCTGTGTAGTTGTGGTAGTGAATCCAATCGAGAAACGTGGTCCATCTCCACGTGGAACTGGGAGTGAACATGAAGTAGATCTCGTGATGTGCATTATCACCTGATGGCGCATCTGAATACACGGTGTAGAGGTTGTCTTGAGCATCTATCACCACGTTCGGATCTGCACAGTTCACGCTCGTCACGGTTGCGTTCACAGAGTTTGCTCGAAGATTCTTCGTGAAACTCGTGCCACCTTCTGAAGTTGCATAGTAGACGTCTCGACAGTAAGTGTTCTCGTTCACGAAGTTGCGGAAGTCCTCCCAGACCAGGTGGATCCGTGACGTGCTGTCGGCGACAATCGACGGAGAGCCCTGGGCCCCGCGCGTGAAGTGCGGGTGGGTATCTGGCGGTGTGATGATCGTGTCGTCATTGACTCGGATGTTCGGACTGAAGGACGCGCCGCTGTCAGAAGAGGTTGCATAGTAGATGTCCCAGTATTGTGTGCCATCGCCCGCGCGACCATCGGTCCATGTGGCATGGAGGTCGCCGTCTGGCGCGATGATCACCTGGACGCCACCTCGGTATCGGGTTCCGGCGTCGTCGTTGATTTTCACAGGTGGCTCAAACGATGCACCACCATTCTGTGATCGCGCGAGGTACACTCCCACCGATGTGGAATTCCGCTTGGGATAGGCAACATAGATTGTGCCGTCTGTACTGACAGCGATCCATGGATGGTAATGGCGGGCTTCGTCCTCCAATGGGTTGACGTTCGTTGGAGTGCTAAACGTCTGACCTCCATCGACAGACCACGCGAAGAAGACGTCGCAGTCGTATGGATTGGCACCCTCATACATCATCCAGGCCACGTAGACTTTTCCGTCTACGCCCACGTCGATGTTGACCGTACGCGGGTACCCCATGAACATGGCGTCGTATGGCCAGTCATAAACTAAGGTGTCAACACCGAAAGAGACTCCGCGGTCGATGGACTTGTCGACGTAGACTTTCGCGACGCCTGTGCGGTTGTCTTTCCATGCGACGAATACATCTCCAGTGAGAGGATCTACTGCTACACTTGGGGTGTCACATTGGACTGAAGAGCTGTCATTATCGTTGACTCTAAAGCTTTCGCTCCAGCTTGCTCCATAATCATGAGAATAGGCAAAATGGACATGTAGGAAGTAATCCGTACCATTCTCCACATAACTCTGATAAGCCACAAACACGCCCCCAACGTCGTCGATGGCGATGGCCGCAAAGGCTCCTTCCACGCCAGGTATCTTCGTGGTGATTCCAAAGCACCCCGGATATTGCACCATACTGGTGGAGCTGTTCACACCTGCCATCTGAAGACTAGCTGCCAACGTCAAGATGACGATCAGAAACACTGACAGCGACTGCCGGCTGGCTCCCATCTCTAGTGAACACCTTCTTTTAGCGTCTCGTCAGGTTTCTGCACAATCTCCATTCTCCTCAATGATCATGTAGTTTGTGCAGGATAAAGATTCTGGAGTCGAAATCATAGAAGCCTGCCAGGTCCAGCCTGCTGACAGAAATCGTCTCGGGAGCTCTAGTCACATCTGCCAGCATATGATGCGAGAGGAAGCAGTGGTGAGGTTATCAGTAGGCGAAGTCTATCACGGATGGGCAGCAGATGACGAAGCAGCAGCTGCATTCTCTGCTCCCGAGGCTGGTACTGAGCCGTTGAGAGGGGTGCGAGGAAAGTATAAATGTCGCATGTGATATTTCCACTGAGATCGCGGTCAATGGAAGTGATGTACACACGATGAAGCGAGCTGCAGGTGCTCCGAGAGGGCTTCTCAGATTTTTAGTCCTGAGAATGTTAGCGGAGAAACCTATGTCAGGAGTGAAGATTGCTGAGCACATTGAAAAGGAAACAAGGGGAAGATGGAAGCCAGGCTCAGGATCGATTTATCCACTTCTTGCTTGGCTACGCAGAGAAGGCTACACCGAGGAACTACCTCGAGAAGAAGCTGGAGTCAAGAATTACGTGCTCACAGAGGACGGTAAAGTTTTCTTCAGGGAACAGGTAGAGTTTGGACAGCGATTCTTGAAGAAGCTGGAGTACCTGGCACCGATGCTCATCGGAATGGCTCAATTTGGGCCAAACCATGAGAAACTCTGTCACATCAGAGAACCTGCCAGAAGGTTTCTCATGGCACTTCTGGACCTGAGAACAACCGCAAGGGACAGGTTGACACAAGAGAATGTAACGGAAATCATCAAGATCTTGAAAGACGGCTCTGAGAAACTTGAGAGGATAATTGAGAAAAACCAAGGAGGAAAAGACAGTTTGCTGAACTCACGTGGATCTGCCTACCGATCCATCCAGTCTAGCAACCCCTAAACCTGCGATCAGTGGACGCGTTTGCTGTGAGTCTTGACGCATGTGAGAGAGCAAGTTAGGGGTGATTCCATGGGGTTGAGGTCCAGTTTTATGATCGCTTGGCGATCGCTATCCAGAAGGAAGACAAAGAACCTTAGTGCAGTCCTAGCAGTAACACTGGGTGTCACACTACTTGTAGGTATTCAAATCACAACAGATACTTTGGGAAATGCCTTTCTGACCACTCTGCTTCAACGCGAAGGAGAAGTGGATCTCAGAGTCATGAATAGCACGAGAGGTGGCTATCTTCGAGCAGCGGACCAAGCATTGATCGCAGAATTGGTTCCCGATGCAGTCGGAGTCATGTCAGAGCTTTCCACACAGATCCCAGCACTGGTGTCCAGTCAGTTTGATCCCACAATGGAGGCTGCGGGAATACCTGTCGATTATCCTGATGCATTTGGCGAATTCTACAATTGGAAAACTGGGGAACAGATGGACATTGACACTCTTCTGGAAGGCAACCGAACCATCCTACTGTCTAGTGGGCAAGGCGAAAAGCTAGGCTTGACTCAAGACACGATCTTACCTGTTTCGTTAGACACAGAATTCACCAACTTCACGATTATCGTCACTATCAATGCTACTTCTGGTCTGCCAATCATCACCCCTGTCCAGGAGCTATTGACGGTGGAGCTGCAGATTGTCGGGTTCTTCGATTCTAAGCGTCCGGGGGTCGGCTCACAGTATTCTGGCGCCGTATTTGCGTTAGAAGATCTGCAGAAATGGATCAGTCTCCAAGATCCCATGCGGAAGACAGACATAATCAGCGCTTTCCTAGTGGCCTACAAAACGGACCACTTTGCCCTCGAAATTGATGAAGACTACTTGAGAACCAGGGTGGAGCTGCTTGAAGAGAGAATTCCGGAGGAAGTAAATCCTCAGACGGGTAAGACTCAGAAAATTTATCAAGCCACTTCAACCCGGCTCGACTTTTTTGGTTTTGCTGAGTTCTTCATCACAATACTGGGCACTATTTTGACATCTTTGGGTTTTCTTATCATGCTGACTGGCGTTCTGCTGATCACGAATGTTCAGCTCATGAGTGTGGAAGACCGGGAGTTTCAAACAGGAGTCCTACGCGCTGTAGGTTCGAGTCGTGGAGGGATTTTTCAATCTATGATGATTGAAAACCTGTTCCAAGGGATCATCGGAGGAATTGTCGGGTTTTTCGGGGGGCTGATGTTTGGTCAAGCCGTGGCCGTCTACCTCGTATCGTTGTTTGGAACTGGTGAGCTCAGCGTGCAGCCAGTTGTTTCTCAAGAAGCAGTCATCCTTTCAGTCATCGTAGGCGTAGTATTGAGTATAGTGACAGGGATCCTTCCAGCTCTCAGGGCATCTCGCGTTAATGTTGTCGAGGCTCTTCGTGGAATCAAAGTGGAATTCAAGGAGAAATCCAGTCGCAATTTGGCAGCCATTGGTGTTCTCATAATCGTGGCTGGAATCATTCTACTCTTATACAATGGAATGTTCGATGAGGCCAGTCAGGTCTTTTGGAGTCGTGAAGGCTGGGACAGCCTAGAAGAGTGGAGAATGCTCATGATGGGATTCGGCCTTTTCACTGGCGGTCTCGGTCTCCTCCTCTCCAAATTCATGGACAGGGTCAGAGCATTCAACATAACAGCCATCACGCTCTGGATCTTTCCCTCAATCCTATTTGTCACGGCGTTAGGTAATTGGGTTACAGACATCACTGGATTCTCAACTGAGATCTTGGTTCTGGGAATCATCGAGATTGTGATCGGTTCTATAATGTTCGTTGCTCTCAACCTGCCTATCATCATGCGTGGCTTAAGGAATGTTCTGATCAAGATTCGAGGCGTGAAAGGTGTCGGTCAAATATCGCCGGCTTTGATTTCGTCACATATCACTCGATCCACCCTAACCTTCGCCATCTTCGCAGTCATCCTCACTCTCAATGTTCTTGTAGCGACGTTGATCCCTACCAACCTGGGAGCTGCATCTCAGATTGAAGAAGACTCTAGAGGGATAGACCTCATGGTTTTCTTGAGCAAACCTGAAGCAAACATTTCTGACACATCCTTTTCCAATGAACTCTACAAGGTTGATGATCGCATAGCCGATGTAATTGGCTTCAAGACTTTTCAGCCCAATCTGGACTTTACAAAGTTTATAGCATTAGAAGACCCGCTTTCTTCTGAGTTCGACCCTTCCACGGACCTACTTCCAATCAGAACCGGAGAGTTCAAGTCAGAGCAGATCCGAGGCAATGCCACAGATTATTCAGACCCCAACTGGCGCTACGCGTTCTACCTGAACGGGTTTCCTGATGGAGTGCGTGAGTCTCTTGTTTCAGATCCATCTGATGATTACTTGCTGGAGTTGTCCAAGAGAGCGTGGGACCAGCTCTTTAATCCTGCATACAAGATGGCAGTCTACAATGTTTCCTCTGCTCTGCTGGCTGTTTTCACAGGAGAGATTGAGCTCTCCGACTTGGAATTAGGATCTGCAGGCCCAGGATTCAGCTTCGCTGAGGACCCTCTTGAAGGAGTTGAACCTTTGAGGGATGTTGGTGGAAATCTGATGGAAAATCCGATAGTCTTCACAGACTCGTTTCTCTTGCCTGTGGGGCTGCAGATTTGGATTCCCATGAACACCTCATCCTTCGGATTTCCTATTTACCAGCCCTTCACAATTGGAGGCCGTCTTGACAGTCAGCGTGCAGGAGGTTTCCCTCTAGGGTCAGGGGTAAGCTTTGGGGGAGGAGAGGCTGATTTCAGCGCGATCTTGGGAACACTGTATCTGCCTGAACATTGGGCAGTTCAAACGAATTTCCTCGGTGAAGCGAACGGTCAAACCTTAACATCCCGAGGAAAAGACCAGTATGATTCTTTCCTGATCAAGACCAATCTTTCAATTGATGATCCTCAACTTGAAGACATAGCTCAAGCCATTGAAGCCTTCACCAACACAAATGGTGAAGGATATCGCCTTCTGGCGGCTGACTCCTTCTTTCTCGCGAGTACTGTTCTAACGTATTCTCGAATCGAGTCAACCCTAGAGATGATGGATCGAATAACATCGTTTCTGCAAATCTATGTTACCTTCGGTCTCGCTATAGGGGCAGTAGGCATGGGAGTCATTTCCGTTCGAAATGTTTCCGAAAGGAAACGGGAGATCGGAATGATGAGAGCCATAGGATTCCCCAGAAGTCAAGTGATTCTATCCGTTCTCCTTGAACTGGTCGTCCTTGGCATAATCGGACTGCTCATCGGAGTTGCTAACGGGTTGCTTGTAAGCATGGGCTTTGCCAACATGCAGAACACAGCCCTAGTGATTCCTTGGGAAGAACTTGGGCTGTATCTTTCTTTCATCGTGCTTATTGCGTTGGGGTCAGGTTCAATCCCCGCGCTTGCAGCTTCAAGAATTCCACCTGCAGAAGCATTGAGGTATGTGGGATGAAAGAACCAGAGAACAGCAAAGAATCAGCTCGACGGGCAACCATCCTTGCAATCTCTGACCTGCACAAACGTTACAACGAAGGCAAGCAAAATGAGGTTCATGCCCTTCAAGGTGTAGAGCTAACTGTCAGAAAGGGAGACATGATTGCGATCATGGGGTCATCAGGCTGTGGAAAGACTACTCTCTTGAATATGATCGGTCACCTAGATCGCCGTTCATCCGGAGAAATCGTAATCGACGGAGTAGACACCGCAACTCTATCTGATAGCGAGATGACAGCGTTTCGCAGGGACAACATTGGCTTCATATTCCAGCTGTTCAATCTCTTTCCTTTCTTGAATGCAGTCGAAGATGTGGAGACTCCGCTATTGCTAAAGGGAATCAACTCCAGCCTAGCTCGAGAACAAGCCAAGATGATGCTGCGGGAGTTGGGAATGGGGGATCGACTGTATCATCTACCCTCCGAGCTCTCCGGAGGTCAGCAACAACGAGTTGCTGTAGCCAGAGCCCTAATTAACCAACCTGCTATAATCCTGGGAGATGAACCCACTGGGGACTTGGACTCGACAACAAGCGTTGACATCATGGACCTATTTCGCCGGATAAACAAGACAAATCAGCAGACTTTGGTTCTTGTTACTCACAACCGATGGATTGCAGAAAAATGCGATTACATAGTCCATATGATTGACGGCAAGATCTCAAGGATCGAAGACAATCCTTCAGCCAAGGAGGAGAAGAGAACCTGAAAGCCTATCTTTCTGCGCTAATAGACAAATCCGTTCCTGCACAAAACTCCAAATTGGCCAAGACCATGACCAGATATCTAAGGACACATCTGAAGACGCCTGCATCAAACGTACACTGCAAAGAACGCAACACCTTCATCTTCTTGGGTGCAGACAAACCCCTCGAAGAACCGTTCTCTCCTGAAACTCTAATGGAGATCCAGAGCAGAATACATCTCCGCCTCCAGAGATACTACACCAGAAACGAATCTAGACTCCAGAGACACCTGAAGGGCAAGAGAGAACTTAAGGAAACATCGCAGATCGTCAAGAGCTTCTTGAAAGAGATCGATCCAACGCTTGAGAAAGCATTTGATCTGCGACTGAAAAAGCTAGTTTCAGAGATGCCGACCAAGTTGTGCGAACTTCAGACCAATAGCATGACAGCCATTTGGAACTTGAACGAAGAGCGGAAAGTCCAGTTCTATCTTTCTGGATGGAAGACCCCGTTTTTTGAAGCATCTGGAGTCAAGGCGAATATAGACCTAGAAGCGATGGTTGACAAGCTAGCATTTCTCAACTTCTTCTGCATATTTCTGGAACCTACGTTGCTTCGTCTGCGAGAAATGGATGAAGTGCTGGAAAGACTGAAGCTCGGGCTTCATGGAACGCACTACAAGAGCAGCAACGCCGAAGTGCAAGCCAAACTTGAGATGTTCTTGCGGATTCTGTCAGCCAAACTCAGTTCGCTCCAGAACATGGACAAGATCATCTTCAGTATATTCAAGCTATTCAATGAGCCTACAACCTTCTTCAAGGATCATGCTCTCATAAAGCTCTCTCGAGACCTTAGAACAGCAGTCAGACAAATGTCTTGGAAGATCAACCAAGGCAAACGCCTCCTGGACAAGGTTCAAGACAAGCTGGAACGATGCCAATACAAACTGAAGGATTATCTGGATGAAACAACGAACGCGATGAAAACCATCAAGTCTATGGATGAATTTAAACTCGCTCTCTTGACTATAGCTGAACTGAGTTCGGACCTATTTGTCGAAGCAGAGACTTCGAAGCTGTGGTTGGATTTTTTTGGCTCAGATCTTCCATTCTTCACATTTCAATCCAACCTTTTCAGCTCCCAAACTTCACAAGCCTTTGAAACTTCCCCCGACCACATCATATCAGTCCGGGACTTGGTCAAAGATTATACTCTAGGGCAAACCACCGTCTATGCCCTCAGAGGAGTCGACCTTGATATCAAAGAGGGTGAATTTGTGGCAATAGTTGGCAATTCCGGAGCTGGAAAAACCACTCTCCTGAACTGCATGGCTGGACTAGATGAACCTAATTCTGGAGTTGTCCTCTTCCAAGGAAGAGATCTCCATCGACTAGACGATGCAGAAAGGTCAAAGGCCAGATTACTAGATATGGGCTTCATCTTCCAAAGCTATGCGCTACTGCCCCACTTCGATACCCGTGAAAACGTAGCCTTACCAGCCGATCTGGCAGGATTGAGCAAAGACTTGAAGAACAGGATAGAAGAACTTCTCGAAGGTGTCGATATAAGCAAACAAGCCAAACAATACCCCGCCCAGCTAAGCGGTGGACAGATGCAGCGTGTCGCAGTCGCTCGCGCACTGACCAATCGTCCTGCAGTCGTCTTTGCAGACGAACCAACTGGCGACTTGGACTCAGCAACTGGGAAACAAGTTATGGATCTACTCAGAAGATTCCATGACGAAACCAAAACTACAATTGTGGTAATTACACATGAGCAGAACATCGCCGACTATGCGGAACGGCAAATCATCATGGAGGACGGCAGGATCACTAGTTCATGAAACACGACAAGTGCCCAACTGACAAGAACCGTTGAACCAAGAATTCTTTGCCCGCACGTAACCAGCCTAACTTTCCTTTTCTGTTCGTAGTATCATGAATTTCCTCGCTGACGCATTTTAGAAGAGATGTTAGTTTTTCCGCGACTTTTCTTGTGGTTCCGGTTCTAGAATACTAGACCACAAGTGCATTCATTTAGTTCTGAACATCCTGCAATGATTACCCATGTGTGTTGTAGGTAAATATGCTCGCCAGATTCGAATCACAAGCGCGTGCGTGCGCGCGCGCATCATCACGAATCGGGGGAGATGCCATCAAAGAACTCCTTGGGTGGGTGTGTGAAATCCTTGGTGATTCGCGTGTCGTAGTAGACACAGTCGCAGTAGGGGTCCCCTGCGGCGATGGTGTGTTTCATGGTGAGCTTGAAGCACTTGTTGGACATTCGAATACCCACGAAGTCCCCGAAGCAGCACACGAGGTACTTGAGCTCACGGTCAGTGAGGTCCTTCAGAGCCACATCCCAGTAGCAGTAGTCCTTACGGATGATCATCTTACCGTCTTCGACCTCGCCCACAACGCGGATCCATCCGATATACTCTGGCTTGACTTGTAACGCATCTTCACGGAACTCCTCGAGGGTCTGGAACTTGTCATCTTGATCAGCTTTTTGTGTCCGCCAATAGTCATTGATGTGTTGCTTGAAGAGTTGAATTGCCTCGTCACGGGCGGTGGTCTCCGTCAATACTTGGATGCTGGTGTACTGAGGAATCAATGCAGAGCGTAGGTAGTTTCGCTGGGTGACTTCTACTTTCTCGGATTCCCGTTCCTTGTCTTCCGGTAATTGCAGGAATTGGATGTGATAGTTGAGATAGATTCTCGCCAGTTGCGGGAATTCCCTTAGGTTGGTCAGCTCGCCAATGAGAGGTGAAACATCAACCTTCCTCATTGATAGATAGTCTCTTTTCACAAGCTGCTGGTATCGCGCCTCAAGGTTTGCTACATACTTGTTTAGTATCTTTGGCTGCCGTTTCTTGACGACTCCAAGGAGGTTGTCGAGTTTTCTTAGGAACCGTTTTGCAGAGTCCGGCAGCTGATGCTGTTGCACTTTTTCCAAGTCTTCTGGACGATATTCCCCGACGTGCGTAAACTTCATTCTTCATCACCTAATTCTGGGATTTACTCATCCTTACCTTGGTCTTGGTCCCTGCTTATATTCTGGGTGAACTCTAGCGTTGGTTGTTTGGGATCCTTGTGGAAGCGGTTGTCCCAGTAGAATTCGTCGCAGAAGGCTCCGTGGTGAAGGGTTTGGGTTCTGCGAAGGTACACTATGCCGACACTGTTGTATTCGGGGGCGTCTCCAATGTAGCAGGTGGCTAGATAGGCCCAATCGGGATCTTCAAGGTCCTTGAGCGCCTCGTGTATCATGCATTTGTCAAATCTGAACACTTCACTGTGCTCGTCAAAAATGCAAACCGCGAAATCTACCAAACCTATTTCGCTCCAGATTCTGATGGCGCGTTCTCTCTCCTCTGTGAGTGTTGGTATGCCTTCGCCTTTCTCTTCTCTCTCCCTCATCCTCTTCTCATATCTGGCTTTTCGAGCTTCCAGCCTCTTCGCAACTATCTTTTTCCATAAAGGTATAGCCTCTTCGTCTCCTAGCACATCTGCAAAGGTCTTGGAGGTGTGATAGGCTAGCCGCTCGTTGGCCTTGGTGTTGTTTAGGCTCTTGACTTCGATTTCATTCGAGCCGGAAATAGGGTTTTCTGGGAGGTCCAGATGTTTGAAGACATAGAGCGTGATGGCGTCCGATAGATCAGGATGTGCATTTAGGTGCTCTAAGTCCTTTGTGATTTCTTCTTGATCCAAGAATCCTGTATCCATTTCGAAGTCCTTGACGACGTCAGTTAGTCGCTTCGTCAGCGCTGTGACATAATCTGCTGCAATCTTGGGCTTGAGTTCCTTCAAGTAGCTGAGGATTGAATCTGTTCTTTCAAAAGATTCCCGTATTTTCTTGTTAGGTGTTGTTTTCCTGATTGCATCAGGATTCCAGGTTTTATATACCTTAATCTCCATGTGTTCCACCTTAGTTCCTATTGCTGATTTGCTAACCCAAGGCCGGACGGTGAAAACTAGCTAGGCCATCTCAATAAGTGAGAGGACTTTCTACTCATCTGATAAAAAGCTTTCCATAGACGCCAATTAGCCATTTGTTAAACGGGGCAGGTAGTGATGCTTTGGAACGACGACCCTGCTAATATTCATTCTATATCATCATGCATTCCGTGTGGGTAAACGCGAGTGGCCAAAGCTGAGCGCCTATGAGCCTTGTGTCTTTGGTTATCTGGTCGTAGGAATGTTGATTTGCGCAAGGTGTAGCTTTTCTTAAGCGAAATCCACCGGGCGTGGATGGAAGAGAGAAAGATCAAAATTTTACCCCAAAGCTAGCTAGCTAGCTCTTTAAACCATGCTTGAATTTCCTCTGAATACTCTTCTTTAGTCATCTGTAACTCGATAAGTGAGAATACTTTATTGTTTCTAGCATCTTCCAGT
>CAYFWV010000057.1:0-48210 GCA_964346975.1 uncultured Candidatus Bathyarchaeia archaeon | reverse complement strand
GCAAGGCAGTATTGTTCGCGCTGGCCCACTTCACGTATTGAGCGTCAGGCGAGTGATCAGTCTCCAACTCTCTAATCGAGTACCATCTGTGTTTTCGTGGTCGCCCGCGAGTCGTCATCTTCATCATCATTAGAATAGAACTTTCGCCTTTTTTTGAGTTTCTGCGGACCCGACTACACTCACATTGGTGCAGGGGGTGGGATTCGAACCCACGAAGGCCTTCACCATGAGGACCTGAACCTCACCCCTTTGACCTGGCTTGGGAACCCCTGCTAGAGTAAACGATTATGCTCCACAAAATTAACTCTTCCCTTATATACTGTGGCATTCACTCATCGCGCGTATCGAAGAATAGCAGTAGAATGCAAGCAGATCATCTTTCGGTTAGCCGCCACCGACTGGCGGAACAATAGCTAGCTGATCTCCCTCTTTCAGAAGTGTATCCAGCTGATCCATAGATCTCACACTCTTCCCATTTACCAGGAGTTGCAGATGATCTCTGACGTTTCCTTCCTCACTATACACGTACTCCTTGAATTCTCTACCGTGCATTTCTACCAGCTGGTCAAGGACGTCCTTGACGCGTACGTGACTCGTCCGAACCTCTAGCTGCTCCTCTCGTTTTCCAGTGATCTCGCGCAAAGTCGTGAAGAACCGTATAGAAAGCTTCAACACTCCCACGGCCTTGACAAACAATAATGGAACCGAAAAATAAGCATTGCCAAAGTCCAGCGTGGTCTTGACCATGCGCACAACAGTGTCTGATCCTCGACTTCAGGGATGGAGATGCTTCGAAGAGAGCCCAACATCAGCTGTCTGTCTCATCATGCTCAGGGTTTCTGAGGTGAGTTTTCCGTCTTCTTCTTCACCATTTTCCAGCTTAATGTCATTTTTCGGGGATGCGAGGCTCTAACTTCATCTAGTCGCTCTATTGATGTATTCTTAGGAGCCGTCAGAATAGCTTCTGGATTAGATTGCGCTTCAACTGCAATTGCACGCATTGCATCGATGAATCGATCGAGCTCCTCTTTCTCAAATGACTCTGTGGGTTCAATCATGAGTGCCTCTTCAACAATCAGAGGAAAATTCGTTGTAGGCGCATGGATACCCTGATCAAGAATCCGTTTAGAAACATCCAAAGCCCTGATGCCTCGTGATTGCAGAAGAGGCTTTGTGCTGAGGACGCATTCATGTTTCCTCGGTCTTGTTGGCAAGTAGATCAAGTCATAGGCTGTGATTTCCTTCAGTTTCTTCATCACGTAGTTGGCGTTTAACACTGAAGTCTCTGCAACTTCCTTCAATCCATCAGCTCCTAGGCTGAGGATGTACGCGTAGGCTCGCAGGAGAACCCCTACGTTTCCGTAGAAACTGCGTATTCTACCGATGCTATTTGGGTAGCTGTAATTCAGATGATAGTTTGCTCCGTCGTAGACGATGCGAGGAATTGGGAGAAACTTCTCCAGTTCCTCAGAGACTCCTACGGGGCCTGCTCCTGGTCCTCCACCTCCGTGAGGTGTGCCGAACGTCTTGTGGATGTTGATGTGCACGATGTCGAAGCCCATGTCTCCAGGTCTGGCTTTCCCGAGAATCGCATTCAGGTTGGCGCCATCATAATACAATAACCCTCCCGCATCATGCACGACGCAGGCTATCTCCTCGATGTTCTGTTCGAAGATGCCTAGTGTGTTTGGATTTGTGAGCATCAGGCCAGCGGTCCGAGGTGAAATAGCTGCTCTGAGTGCGTCAACGTCAACACACCCTGTTGTGTCAGAGGGCACGATCACCACTTCGAAGCCTGCCATGGCCGCGCTCGCAGGGTTGGTGCCATGAGCTGAATCAGGGATGATTAGCTCTGTTCGCTTGGAAAGATTTCCATTGCTCTTATGGAAACTTCGCATGATTAGCGTGCCTAAGAGTTCTCCATGGGCTCCGGCTGAAGGTTGAAGAGATACTGCGGCAGTTCCTGTGATTTCAGCGAGCCAGTTGCTCAAGGTGTAGAGCAGCTCAAGGATTCCTTGCACAGTTTGCTCGTCTTGGTAGGGGTGGAGATGCGTTAATGATGGTAACCCGGCAAGCACATCGTTGATTTTCGGGTTATACTTCATGGTACAGCTTCCTAGCGGGTAGAGTCCAAGGTCCACACAGTAGTTCATGTGGGAGAGTCGGGTGAAATGCCGGACAACTTCACCTTCAGAAAGCGCAGGGAGTTCAGGCGGAACCTTCCTTCGAAGGCCTTGAGGTAGCAGCTTCTGGGGATCTCCTACTCTGTGTTTGATGGGTTCTTCAACTTCTGGTACGATGAAACCTTGCCGATCTTTCTCCCCCAGTTGGAAGACAACTGGTTCGTTCCATCTCGCCTGTCGAAAATCAGCCATCACTTCTCACCTTTCATAACCTTTGCTAGCGATGCTGCAAGTTTGTCAATGTCAGCTTGTGAGTGTGTCTCTGTGATACTGTAGAGCGCTGTTTGACCGAGTTCAGGGAACTCCGTTGCTATGTTCTTTCCACCATGCACCTTCGATTCCAGGAGGTCTTTGTGCACTTTCTCAACTTGCTTATGGCCAAAGTTTACTGTGAACTCTCCAAAGTGCGCAGACTGAAAGACTGGAGCAGTGATTCCCTCAATCTCAGACAGGCGGCTCATTGCATAATGCGATTTGAGCACAATATGTTCACCTAGTTTGCGCAGTCCGTCTGATCCAAGTAGTGAAAGATACACTGCTGACGCCACGGCGCAGAGAGATTCGTTGCTGCAGATGTTTGACGTAGCATTCTGTCGCCGTATGTGCTGTTCACGAGTTTGGAGCACCATGCAGAACCCCGGTGAGTCGCCGTCTTTAGTCTGCGTCATCCCCACGATGCGACCTGGCATCTGCCTGATCATTGGCAGATCTCCTCGGCACGCAAGAATTCCAAGCAGCGGTCCTCCAAAATTCATGTGATTGCCTAGTGGTTGGCCTTCACCAATCACGATGTCTGCACCATAGTCTCCCGGAGCTTGCAGGATCCCCAGTGAAGTCGGGTCAGCACCCACAATGAATAGAGCTTCATGTTCGTGGGCAAGTTGGGCAACCTTGTTCACTGCAACTTCGATGGGGCCTAAATAGGAGGGATTCTCAATGTAGACGGCAGCCGTCTTCTCTGAAATCTTTGTTTCCAAATCTCCTAGATCGAGAAGACCTGTCTTCGGGTCATATTTGATTCTGCGAACAAGAATCTGTGAGGGTTTACTATATGTGGTCAGAGTGGAGTACCGCTCTGGATGAATGACTTCCGACACTAGGATCTCATATCGATTGGTCAAGCGTGCAGCCATTCTTGCTGCTTCTCCCAGTGCTGAAGCCCAATCGTACAGCGAACTGTTCGCCACGTCCATTCCAGTGAGTTCACAAATCATGCTTTGGTATTCAAACATGAGCTGCAGCATCCCTTGAGACATTTCAGGTTGATATGGTGTGTATGAAGTCAGGAATTCCGTTCGATTAACAATGTTATCCACGACAGCCGGCACGTAGTGTGGCCAGCATCCGCCGCCGAGAAACGTAGGCATCTCTTCGCTTGTGCTGTTCCTCGCCATCATGGCTTGGACCTGTCGTTTGACAGCGTATTCAGATTGCGGGTTCGGCAAGTTCAATGGATGATTCAGCACAAACTTACTTGGAATGTCTTTGAACAGTTCATCAATCCTCTCGATGTTTAGCTCTTTCATTAGAGCTGTCTTTGTGTGCAGGCTCGAATTGGGAATGTAAGGATGACTGTGGGATTGAGTCAATGTATGCACCTGCATGAGAATTAGGAATCACAGAACCAAGCCTTTAAGCTTTTGAAAGCCTCCGGTCAAGCACACTCGCCACTGGCTGCCCTCAAAAGTTTTTAAACTGCGTCTCGTTCTCTCTAGATGATTTGCAGGCGTGAAGGCAATGAAAAGTTACAAGGAGCTCTTGGAGCGTGCTCAACATAAACTCCCACGTGAAAAAGGGTCTGGGGAGCGTTTTGAGATTCCAAAAATCCGTCTGTTCGTTGTTGGGCGCACGCGGTCCATTATCAATAATTTCAAGGAGATCTCAGACGCGTTGAATCGTGATCCTCGCCACTTGCTGAAGTTTCTCACAAATGAGATGGCGACTGCTGCTACGCTGGAGGAGACCCGAGCGACGTTTCAAGGGAAGTTCACGAGAGACACTCTGGATCGACTCTTGAATATCTATATTGAGAATTTTGTCATATGTCCTGTTTGTAAACGTCCTGATACCAAGATCACGAAGGAAAAACGCTTCTTCTTCCTGGTCTGCGAGGCCTGCGGTGCCAGATCGTCAGCGAAATCTGTCTAAGTTGGATTGAAGCGGAACCCTTTGGGCGTCTATGTGAACCTGCGCAAGGCAGGCAAGCGCATCTTGCTAGCCGTTTGTGACATGGAAGTGTTAGGCAAACAGCTTCGACAAGGGCAAACTCGATTTCACGTTAGTGAGAAATTCTACAAAGGTCCTCTGGTGAGTGAAGAGGAAGCAATCGATCTGATTCGACAATCGCCAATCGTCAACATTGTTGGAAGCCGGATAGTGGAGCGAGCTATTGAAGAGGGCTTGGTGCATCCTGATGCTATTATTGAGATTGACGGAGTCCTTCACGCTCAGATTCTACGATTGTAAATGAATATATTTAAGCAACAGCCTACTTCATAAAAGAAGGAATTAGAAGCTGTTGGGATGCCAGTTTGGGAAAAAAGAAAGTTCTGAGTGAGCAATCACTGAGCAAACTGATGCTGCCATCTCCTAATGACGTCTTGGGGATAGCTGTCAAACTCTTGGGTTTTGATCGGATCCTCGTGAAATGCCAAGATGGCCACGAGCGCCTCTGCCGCATACGTGGAAAGATGAAACGGCGCGTCTGGATCAGAATAGGTGATGTGGTGCTGGTTTCACCTTGGGATTTTCAGAGTGACAAGAGAGGTGACGTGTTCTGGAGGTACACTCGGGCACAAGCAGAAATGCTGCGCAGAAGGGGCATCCTGACAATCTAACAGAGGAATCTTTCCGTGGCTTTTCGAAAGCGCGTGGACGGAAGGCTTGAGAGAAAGGAAAGAAGATATGAAACTGAACAGTTACTGAAGGAAAAGCGCAGCGAAGAATACGACGTTTTGGAAGAGGTTTTTGACAAATCCACACTCATGGTGATTTATGAGCTCCTCAACAAAGGCGTCATCGACGAGATCCATGGGGTTGTGAAGGCTGGCAAAGAGGCTCGGATCTACTGGGGAAAGGATCCGAATGGAAACGAACTCGCCATCAAGATCTACCTGACAATTGCTGCGGAATTCAAGAAAGGCAAACTACAGTACATTGAAGGAGATTCCAGATTCACGCACATGAAGCACGACACCCGATCCATCGTGTTCTCGTGGGCGCTCAAAGAGTTCAAGAATCTACAGTTGGCGCTAAAAGCCAAGGTGAAAGTCCCTAAACCGATCGCGATCAAGAAGAATGTTCTGGTCATGCAGTTCATCGGGAAGAATGGGATTCCAGCCGCACGACTAAAGGAGACCCCACCCAAGAGACCTGACTTCATCTACAACACGCTCACTGAATACATCACACGACTTTATCAAAAAGCAGAACTGGTTCACAGCGACATCAGTGAATACAACGTAATGGTGTGGAGAGGGAGACCCGTGTTATTTGACATGGCGCAGGCTGTCCTCTTCTCCCATCCAATGGCAACCACCTTTCTTCGACGAGATCTGGAAAACCTTAACCACTACTTCAAAAAACAAAGCGTGAATATAGTGCCAACAGATGAACTATACAGGAGAGTCACAGAAAATGCCCGAAGCTAGCAGCCTTGTCAAGATTCCGAAAGACCGAATCGGTGTTCTCATAGGGCCGAAGGCCTCTGCGAAAAACCTCATAGAACGAGAACTCGAAGTCCAACTGGCGATCGACAGTGAAACCGGTAACGTTGCCATCCGTCTCACACCCGAAACTGATGATCCATCCATGCTGTTCAGAGCGAAAGAAATCGTGACTGCAGTCGGTAGAGGGTTCTCGATAGAGAAAGCGAGAAGGCTCATCGATGATGAAGACACTATGCTGACGATTATCGATTTGCGAGTCTGGGTTGGCAAGTCGGAGTCTGACATCAAGAGATTGAGCGGACGAGTCATCGGGCGAGAAGGGAAGACCAGACGAACGATTGAAGAACTCACTGATACGTTTGTCACGGTCTATGGTCATACAATTGGCATTGTTGGAGCGAGTGAAGAAACTGACATCGCTAGACAAGCTGTGGAAATGTTTCTTCGAGGACGGTTGCATGCCTCCGTCTACAAGTTCCTCCATGCGAAGAGGCGAGATCTGAAGAAGAAAAAGCTGGCCCTCTGGAAAGAGCCGTACGAGCAAGTCTCAGACACGTGATGAGTCGCAACCTGCAGAGGTTGAAGTGAATCCTGAACGCCTGTGGTCACGCATGCATGCGTCGCGCTCTTGGACGATGGTTGCGACTGAGAGGTCGCTCGGTTAGCGGGTTTTCAACACATCTAAGTAGAGAAAAGATATAATTCTCCATGCTCAAACATATACTCCGTCAGAAGCTCGAGATACGGAGAAGGCGGCATGGTAAGTCAAGCGTTTGAAGAGATTAGTCCAGCCGACTTCTTCTACCGGAATCGAGACATTGCTGGATTCACGAATCCGTCGAGAGCCATTTTCGCTTCAGTGAGAGAACTCGTGGAGAACTCGTTGGATGCGTCAGAGCTGATGGGCATTGCTCCAGACATCTTTGTGCGTTTAACGCTGAGTGACGGTGCTGGATCGGATTCTGAGACCTACAAGCTGCGAGTGGAAGACAATGGATCAGGCATCTCGTCGCGTCACATTCCCTCGGCCTTTGGCCAAGTGCTTTTTGGCTCAAAGTACAAACTCAAGCAGTCGCGAGGAACCTTCGGGCTAGGTGGGACGATGGCCGTGCTCTATGGGCAAATCACGACGCACAAACCAGCCTACATTGTGTCAAGCACAGGGTCTACGAAGGTCTATCTGTATCGAATCATGATTGACATTCAGAAGAACAAGCCGATCATCCTGGAACGTCGAGTGCTCATCAACAAGGAAGCGTGGCATGGGACCATCATTGAGTTCTCATTGGAAGGTGACTATTTCCGGGCCATGCCGAAGATTCTGGAATACTTGAAGCAGACGGCACTGGTCAATCCATATGCGAACATCACCTTTGTGGATCCTAAAGGGCGCCTCTATCGGTTCACGCGGGTGACGACGACGATGCCTCCTGCACCCAAGGAAACGTTGCCTCATCCGTATGGTGTTGATGTAGAAACAGTGAAGCGCTTGATCAGAGTCACTCCCAATAAGACGATGATGGAGTTTATGAACGCTCACTTTCACAGGGTCAGCGAGAACATCGCTGAGAAGTTTCTCGCGTTCGCGGGGATTCCTCCAACAAAGAATCCCCGAAAGCTGGGTCCCCAAGAGATTGTGCAACTCGTCAGGATGATGAAGCGGTTTGAGGAGTTTCGCACTCCCAGTGCGAGTTGTCTCTCCCCTCTGGGCAAGGATCTGCTTCGAGCGGGAATACTGAAGGAGCTGCGACCTGAATTCACGGTCGTGTGCCAACGGCGACCTTCCACCTATGCAGGTCACCCGTTCGTTGTGGAGACGGCGATCGCCTACGGCGGGGAGATTCCGAAAAAAGGTGATCTGATTCTCTACCGGTTTGCGAATCGGATTCCTCTGCTGTATGATGAAGCCAGTGATGTGTCCTTCCGGGTCGTGAAAGGCATGAACTGGCGCCGGTACAAAGTTTCACAGGACATGCCCATCGCCATCTTGGTACACATCTGTAGCACCAAGATCCCGTACAAGACGGTGGGAAAAGAGTTCATCGCGGATCGCCCGGAAGTGCACAAAGAAGTCCTGAATGGGATTCGCGAGGCTGCTCGTCGGTTGCAACGATTTCTGTCCAAACGGGAACATGTGGAGAAGGAGCGACGACGTCTGAGTGTCTTCTCCAAGTACTTACCGAAGATTGCGCGATTCTCAACTGAATTAGCTGGACGAGAACAGCAGCCTGATATCAAGAAATTGTTGGAGAGTGTGGATGTTAGTGAAGGAGTCAAGACAAAACAGTAGTGGATCAGCGGCTGAGAAGAAGAATAAGACCGTCGCTGATTTGAAAGCGTTTGGTGACAAGCTGTATCTCCAGATGGAACAGGGGCAGTTTCCCTGGATCAAGATTCCGAGCCGATCTATCGAAAACATCTACTACAGTCCAGACCTGCGTCAATACGTGTTGGGGGATCGAGAGGTCAAACGTAGTGCCCGCAACATTCGTCACATCCGACCGTTCACGCAGCTCGTGTGGACGGCGTTTTTCGCGCATGAACTCTCCACCCACCGCAAAACCTCGACCCTGCGAGACGTGTACTATTCTGCCCAAGCCTACCAAATGTCCTTCAAAGATCAATCGGAGTCTGACAACGTCATCACAGATCTTGAAACCGTCATCGGGTTTGCCAGAGAAGACTTCAACATCTTTCCTGAGGAGCGATCAGCCGTCTTCGGCGATCTGACCATTGAATACACGGTTCCCGGATATGAAGGTCGGCAGATGAACCTCACCTCGCATCCGGACGGGTTAATGGTCGGTCCCGCGCTGACGTACAGTGAGTTTGTGAAGACGAGCGCTGACAAGGTCTTCGCGATTGAGAAAGGCGGCTTGTTCACTCGGTTCATCGAGGAAAACGTCCACGAGAAACACAATGCATTGCTGGTCTTAACCGCTGGGCAGGCTCCCAGAGCGACTCGGCACTTCATTCACCGACTCAACCGCGAACTCGAGTTGCCCGTCTACATCTTGACTGACGGAGATCCGTGGGGCATGCACATTGCGATGGTGATCATTAGCGGGTCCGCGAATGCCGCCCACGTACGAGATCTCACCACTCCCGACGCGAAGTGGAGCGGAGTGTGGGCGACGGACATCGTGGACTACAAGTTGCCGACTGATCCATTAACGGAGATTGATGTCAAGCGGCTACATGAGCTGCAACGCGATCCCCGATACAAGGACGAGCTGTGGCAGCGGGAAATCAAGATGTTTCTGAAGATCCGGAAGAAAGCTGAACAAGAGGCCTTCAGTCGATATGGCCTCACCTACATTGTCGACGAGTACTTGCCAGCGAAGCTGGAGGAAACGGCGTAAATCAGCTCAGAAGATTAAAATAACACCTCACTACCCATGTATTCTTCAACTTAGGCGGTGTTGGTGTTGAGCCGAGACGGAGATGAATCGACTGGGTGGACCATTGTCGAGAAATTCATTGCCTTGCTCATCATCCTCATTGGCGCCATAGTTACCTACAACACAGCAACCAGCCCCAGCATCGTCTACTCAGTGATCTTCGGCGTGGGCGGCCTCGCCTTGATCGCCCTCGGCTTTCTCATCATCATCGCCAAGGCAAAGTAACGGCCAATCCGGTACACTTGGCGTGAGAATTCAGCCAAAGAAGCTGGTCAAATGTCAAGAAGGAATTTGACCGTGACTTCATCTGCACTCTTCACGATGTCCATTTGATGATAGGTTACAGCTTTGACGCCGACCTTTTGAGGATGTTTCTTCGCGTCGAATTTTTCTCCGTAAATCGTTCCTGTGAGTTTCAGTTGTTGACCGTGTTTCTGGATCGGGTTCAGTTTGAATTTCGCGTAGAGAGTTCTCTCGAGATCGAATCTGATCAGAAGATCCTCGATCCAGTTGTATAGCAGCGCTTGTTCATCGGATCCTTGAACTTCGACTGTTTCAGCAAGCGTAGGATCCACCTTGCCGGTATCTGTCATCACTTCGAACGTTGCCAGAGCTGCGTTTTCGAAAGCTTGCTCTAGGCTTCTGCCATAGGCAACGATGTAGATGTCTGCTACATGATCAAGGAACTCGAATTTCTTCTTTCCTCTTGCCTGTTTCATCACACAAAGTATGACGAGTTGTCGCTAATTTGCTTTTGTTGGTCTGGGCATTCGAGCCAAAAAAAGCCCGGTCAAGAATTGTGACTTCGGGTGATATCTCCACAGTGGTAGGGGTGCAAATCCCACCCCACCCGCCCCATTTGTCACCTTGTCTTCAAGAGAACTCCTGAACGAAATCTGGTGCGTGCAGATTGAACATCAAACAATCTTTGGCACACGCTTAATCTGGCAGCTCGATGGGTTCTGATGGAAGGCGTTGACTTCCGAAAAGCTGAGTCGCCGTCTGGGGAGCCCTTTTCTTTAATGTTACCGCCTCCTATACGTTCTTAAAGTAATTCCGTACATCAGGAGACTCAGTTGTATGGGTGGGGGAAGCGATTGAAGCTCGCCGACGTTAAGCTTGTCCTAGTAGTGGGGATTGATGTTGCTGCATTGTGCACTTCTGGCCGAACAGCAGGGTTTGACGTCTTTGCTGTCGACTACTATGGAGATCAAGATCTAAAGCGAACATGCAGAAAGAGCTTGTCAATCCTAACGCAAGAAGCTGGCAGATCCTGTGGAAGGCTTCAGAGTTCCTTCAAGCCGGCAAAACTAGTGCAGCCTGCAAGAAGACTCTGTACAACCTATGAAATCGATGGTGTGGTATTGGGCTCTGGGTTGGACGATTCTCCCAGTGTTTTGCGCGACCTCAACTCGTTGGCTCCTCTAGTCGGCAACCCGCCTCAGACCATTGAAAGAGTGCGTAACAAAGAGCAGTTTTTCCATGAACTGAATCGGCTTGGGATTCCTCATCCTCAGACGGTTCTGGTCGGGTATCTCGAGGATGCAGAAAAAGCAGCCAAAGACATTGGCTACCCGATTGTAGTGAAGCCGCTTGTCAGCCTTGGAGGTGGAGGAATTCGAAAGGTTGGGAACAGAGACGAATTGAGCGACCTGTTGCGAAAGACTCTTGCTTCGTCAAAACGTGGCAGCGACCATGTGCTGGTTCAAGAGTGGATCGCTGGTGTTGATGGAAGTGTGAGTTTTCTTTCGTCAGCCAACGAAACACAGGTCCTGACAGTGAATGAGCAATTACTGGGAGTTGCAGAGCTTGGGCAAACAGAGCCCTTTGGCTACTGCGGGAATGTGGTTCCAGCAGCTTTCTCGAACTCGAGTAGGCGCCCACTCAGAAAGGTGTGTGAAGAATATGCACAGAAGCTTGCGTTGAGTTTCGGCTTGGTGGGGTCCAATGGCATAGATCTGGTGATTTCACCCGATGCTGTTCCATATGTTGTAGAAGTGAATCCTCGGTTTCAGGGAACACTTGAGTGCGTTGAAAAGGTTGCTGGTGTCAACTTGACAATGGCGCACATGCAGGCCTGCCTTGATCACACTCTTCCCAATCCTCAGCTACGTACTCACTATTCCTGTGCACGAGTGATTTTGTATGCTCACCACCGTTCGATAATCCCGAATCTCTCCAGCGTTGAAGGTGTCAGGGACGTGCCATTTCCTCAGGTGATCATTGAAAAGGGAGAGCCTGTGTGCTCACTCATCACTGACGGAAAAACGGGGCACATGGCATTGAAGGACGCAAGAAACCGTGCTCACCACATTTATGATCGATTGAAGCCGGCACCTTAATGACTCAGCCACGTGTGTTCCTTGCGAAGGAATCGCACGACAGGTCCACCAATGACCACGGTCGTGAGGGTCGAGAGCAGAACTTCCACGGGAGTAATAATGGCACCAGAGGTCCAAATGACGATCAACGCTCCAACATCGAACGTGTAGAACAACCGGTATGTTTGACATGGAATGAAGAGGAAAATCCGAAATAACACATCGGCTTCTAACCCGATAAACGCAGACACCGCAAGCGAAACAGGTAACCTCGATCGATAGTTCCACACACCTGTGCGCACCAGGAGAAGGATTGCCAGAAGCACGGCAAACGCGACATACGTGTCCCACATACCCCACAGTGGCAATTGCCACGCCTCTGCGGTGGCGAAGTAGGCAGCCAAGAGGAAGACGTAGTAAGCAAGCACAGGCTTCAATCTTCCTCGGAAGATCAGAGCCGACACGGCGACTCCGATGGGAGCACCAACAGTAAAGAGAAACTCGTACACATCGATGAAGTAGATGTAGTGCCCGATCATAACTCCAATGAAACTTGCCAGAGATCCCATTGAGTACCCAAGTGCCACCCCAGTCAAGGGAGACATCAGAAAATTCCAGCTATACCACACACCAGATGGGAATACAGGCAAGCTTGCCAGAGAATCAGTCACCACATTCAACGCAGCGAAAATCGCGACAACTGCCACAACCAGCGACGTTGATCTCCTGTTTTGCATGACTAGAACGTCAATGAAAACGTGTTTAATTATTTTCGGTTCACAGAGGACCGCCCACTCACATTTCGGCAGACTATCACACATTTAGTCTCGCATACTCCCAGTGGTGTGGGATGGAGGGGGTAGGGAGGCCGGTCTGATCTGTGCAGATCCCATTGAAGATGCAGCTGAAATCACGGCACGTTTAGACCAGATTCAGTTTTGTAGCAGAAGAGCGCCGGGAATGGGATTTGAACCCATGCGGCCCGAAGGGCCACAGGCTCTCAAGGCCTGCGCATTATCCACTCTGCCATCCCGGCATCCGAGACAAATAGTCTATGCTCTGAAATAAAACATTAATCCAGTTCAGAGTGCTCGTGCAAAGGGCAGAGAGAGCAGATCATCTGCCCTGAGCGCTCTGATGATGTGACCCCAAAACGGCGGGAGGAACCTACTCAGTGTTAAGGCTGACTCCCACTCAACAGAATGTTGCAGTTGGAATCGGAAAAGAAGGAAGAAAGAAGGAATATGAGACTAGTCTTGTAAGTCTTTGTAGATACGTTTATGGTCGATGTTCTTCTCCATAAACACGCTGACTTGATTCTCACCCTTTGTAAAGGAGAGCAGCTTCAACGTGTCTCCAGTGATGATGATCTGCTCAACGCTGCCGAGTTCAAAGAGATCGAGGACCTGTTCGCTTGTCTCAAAGGCTGTGGAGGACAGGGTTGCATACTCAATAATTCTCGTTGGATCTTTCAGATCAATGCTAGCGGATTTGGTGTTCTTCAGGAAGTAGCCCACGACGCCATCTCGTGTTTTAAGGCGGGTGATAGCGTGCTGAATCGGGTCTTCTGGAGGTGTCTCAGCCCTTTCTGAAGATTCCTCTGCAGGAGTATCAGTGGTTTCAATGACCTCTTCAGGCTGGGATTCATCAGAGAGATCGATGGTGATTTCTGGTTTCTCTTCGACCTCGAGTTTCGTCTTTTTCCTTTTACGTTTCTTCGATACCATGCGAATCCTCTCCATCAAGCGACGACTGGTGTTACTCGCACCAGTTCGCCTTTCTTGATGTCTAGCGATTGACAGATTTTCTCGGGAATCCGAATGACTGCCTTATTTTCCAGTTTCGATTCGTCGACGGTTTTGACTTTGCATTGTTTGGCTTCACCGTTGAAGGCTTCAATTTCAACGAGATTGATCCGTTTGCCTTCCACAGCATCCTCCCACTCAGACATGATGTCCTTGCAGATTTGAACTGTGTCGCTGCGGACTAGCAGGCCGCCAAAGGTCTCCACGATCAGTTGATTCGACGGGAGATCAAGCTCCCGGACTGGTTCCTTCTCAGGGTCCTTGTCAGGTGCCTTTTCAAGTTCCTCCAGCTCTTCCTCATTAACGCTGTCAGGCTCGTGGATTTCCTCGATTGGGGGATCCTCAACTTCGGTGGGCTTGAACAAACTTGGGTAAGGAGGTGATTGTTTGAGGGAGGTAGGGGCAACGTGATCAGACAGCTTCAGAATGGTTGGAATCAGCACTCGTGAAACAGTCTGCAGATACTTCATGTCTGCATGTTTCTTGGCAATCATAACGAGAAGCGTGTCGTCAACAGAGGTTATGTGAGCGCTCCCCTTACTGCCTTCCACAATCAGCGAATCTAGGCCTCCGATAGTTTCACTCTTCGCGATCACAGTTTCCAGAGCGGACGCTACACCATCCACGGTCACTTGAGGGGTTCCTATGTCTCCCGCAATCAAGTTGGCCTTCTTGTCCAAGAGAAACGAGGCTTTCACGTCTGGGCAGATATTCTGAATCTCAGTGAGAGCATTGCTTAGCGCAGATACATATGCTTCATTCATTCTCGACACCTTGCACAGGCAATCCTATGAAATCTTGAAAAGGATTCGGTCCGGCACTCCATCTCTCTCCAGAACCAAGTACTTGAGCCCGTCAGTGTCTCCAATCTGATCCACCCAGTTCAGCGCTTCTCTCGACTTCTGTAAAACGAGGAGTCTGTCCTGCTGACTTCTCACGACTTCTTCGATGGCTGTCAATTCATGGAATGGGTTGGCATCTAACACAACGCTCAGGCCGCCGACTGCGATCTCGCCAAGTGTTTCTTGGTTCGCCTTCTTGCCCGCGAGTTTGAATACTACATCGCGGATTTTCTTGGATCGCTCTGCTAGGGCGCGGATCTCATCTAAGCGCCGAAGATACTCGCCTAGCATGCTCTTGGTTCGTGAAATCTCGTCATCAATTGTTCTTGCTATCTCTGATGCTGACTCGTATTCCTTCAATTCTACTACCATTCTTTTACCTCCAAACATAGTGGAAGAAGAGGGGTGGTTCTACCCTACCCCCACTCTCAAACAAATAGAGGGCGCTATACTAAGCAACCTTAGTGTAGGTAGCTACGTTTGTGCCAGTACTGGACTGCAAGATGACTTTGTACGTATTGCCAGCTGTCCACGTATACGTAATGTCCACGTACCCTGACTCGCCTGCCTCCCAGGCGTTGTTTGTCATCGTAGTGGTGAAGTCATCGCTCAGAACGGGATTACCGTTTAGGCTTGCTCCTGCTAGAGTGACCTTTGCAGTACCTGTGTTTTTCACTGCTAGCCTGATTGTGCTGTTCGCTATGTAGGTCATGCTAGTGACTTGCATCTGTTCCGTTTGCATGAAGGTGAAGGTTAATGCTCCCATCCATGCGGCAACAGCGATTGAAACGGCGACTGTGACGGCGATGAGTATGATGGCTGCGACGACGGGGCTCAGCGCCTTTCTGCTCTTGAAAAGTCTCTTCATTTGAGTTCTATCCCTCCTTTTCGGGTTCACAAAAAAGATAACAACATATTGAGATTTAAGTCTTACTAATTACGACAACATATTGCTCGACACCAGACACCACCACAAAAACACTCACGAACGAAGAGCGTCAAGGAGAGAACCCGCAACACAGGAACCTCCAAGCAAGTAATCCAACACAAAACGAACCTTTAAATCCCCTGTCACTTCATAACACCCAAACAGCACCGAGTCGTAGAGATGAATGAGCGAGTCTCCTGTTCCACAAGAAGAACCCACTGAAACGAGTGATGCACTTTCGCTCGATCGGATTCAGTCGAAAGTTGTTGCACAGTTTGAAGTAGAAGAAGCCATGATCGAGTATGATATACCAACGTTCTTCGTAAAACTGGGTACGAATTCAAAACAACAATTCATCAAACTCATCAGGGACCTAGATCCGATGGGCCTTTCACCCATGTTGAGACAACGAAAGGGCAGAAACGTCTTAAAAGTGGTCCCGAAACCGAAAACTAAACCGAGTCGCCCAATCATCAACGTGATCCTGCTCCTTGTCACCATTGGAACAGTGCTCATCACAGGCTACGTGCTTTCACTCAGTCTCGCTGAGGAGGGTTTGAACCCTTTCCTCGGAGCGGGCAGTTTTGCCTTGGCACTGCTGGGAATATTGGGCGCGCATGAGATGGGACACAAGTTTGCTGCGAATCATCACGGCATGGAAGCAACAATGCCATATTTCATTCCTGGACCACCTGCAATCCCTGGATTTTTCCTGGGAGGAATTGGAACCTTTGGAGCCGTCATTGTGCAGAAGGAAAATGCTCCAAACAGGGACGCATTGTTTGACATTGGCGCAAGCGGGCCGATTGCCGGCTTTGTCCTAACAGTCGTGGTGACAACGATAGGACTCATGCTGTCCCCCATCAAAGCTTCACCAACACCTCTGGAGGGCGGGCTTCCCATTTCCTACCTATTCATGATTCTTGGCGACATTTTCGTAAACTTCCAACCAGCTCCAGATATGTACTACTACATCCTTCTGCATCCGATCGCGTTCGCTGGGTGGATCGGAATGTTTGTAACCGTGCTCAATCTCCTGCCAACAGGCATGCTCGACGGCGGCCACACCTTGAGAAGCCTCATAGACAATGATCTCGCACGCACGATCTTCAACATCGTCTCGGTGTTGGTCCTGCTGCTTACCCAGCAATATATAATGCTCGCCTTCGTGCTGTTTCTCTCAATGTACAGACACCCAGGCCCACTCGATGATGTTTCGAAGTTGTCTCTGTCCCGAAAGTTCGTAGCTATCTTGCTACTAGCTATCTTTGGGCTCTGTCTGTTCATTTTTTAGCCTGAGAGCGCAGAAACGTCTTCGGCATGGCTACATAGATGTTCTGCTTGTCAATCCGGTATTCATGCCACTCCGCGTCGATCTCAACCCTATCTTTGCAGATCTCTATCTGCTTAGTTCGAACCAACTCAGTCATCGATTCGAGGTGCGGCTTCAGTAGTGCTTCGCTCCGTTGATCGAGCTCCGCGATGTACACTCTCTCTAGGATTTCCATCGGTGAGAATCCCAGTTCCTTGCGCAATGCTTGGATTCGTCGTGCCATGTCTCGCATCAATCCTTCACCGACAAGCAGTGAATCTCTGCTCGTGTCAATGGATACGGAGAACTCGTTTTCCGAGGCAACGATCCTGTTTTCAGAAGCTTGACTGCTGAGATCTGCTAGCGTGGCGGTGTATTCAACAGTTTTGACGTTGGAGAGTTCAAGGAACAAGTCCTCCAGTTTCATGATTGCATCAAGAGCTGTTTTGGGCCCCGCGACAATCACATTCTTGAGCGGCCATCTCCGTTTCAAGTTCGCAGTTTGTCGAGCGGAATACGTCAGGGAGAGATATGTGAAGAAGACTTCAAAGTTCTCTTCCAGTTTGAGATCAACCAGACGCTTGTCCACTGTTGGCCAAGCGTCTAGGTTCACTGACAACGACAATCTGCTGTCCAGCGATCTGTGAACTTGCTGGTACATGGCTTCTGAAAGGAAGGGCGTGATTGGATTGAAGAGCAGGTTCAAGGTTCTCAGCACTTGCCACAGAACTGCATAGACTGTGAATCTCCGATTCAGTGACTGCTGGTTGTCGCTCCACAGTTCCTGTCTCACCATTGGAACATACTGGCGACTTAGAGCATTAACCACAAACTCCTCCAGCTCTGCGAGGGCGAAGTTAAACTCGCAGCTCTCAAACTTCTGGTTCACAATTGTTATCGTCCTCTGCAGCTTGGACAGAATCCATTTGTCTGGAAGCTTCAGAGTCTGCTGTGTCCGCACCCACTGCATCGTGTGCTCACATGGGTCGAATCTGTCATACTCAGCGTTCTGTATGAAGAACCGATAGAGATTGTGGAGAGTGTTGAGAACTTGGAAGGGTCGTTTGGTCATTTCAGCTCTGTCGAAGTTCATCGCATCGATTGGGGAGCATTTCCGAAGCATGTAGAAGCGAAACAGGTCAGCAGAGGCTTTGTCCAACACGACGTTGGCATCGATCACGTTCCCAAGGCTCTTACTCATTTTTCGACCTTTTTCGTCGAGGACATGTCCATAGAACAAGAACGCTTTGTAAGGCGGCTCTGCTTTCCCAGTGAGAATGACATGTTCAAGAAGTAATGTATTGGCCCATCCTCGGGTCTGGTCGATGGCTTCGACCAGGAAGTCAACGGGCACGTATCTTTCAAACTCTGCATCAGTGAACCGTGCGTAGGGAGCTGCGCCGCTATTGTGCCAGGTATCTAAGACAAAAGGTTCACGATGCATGTCGTCGCCACAATTGCGACAGGTCAAGACTATGCGATCTATCCATGGCTTGTGGAGTTCAAAGTGACCCGTTGGCGAATCCTTAGCTTTCTCAAGCAGATCCTTCTTGCTGGACACGAGGGTTTTTTCTCCACACTGCAGGCACTTCCACACTGGGAGGGGGGTTCCCCAAACGCGTTCCCTCGAGACGCACCATGGTTTGGCCTCGCCGAGGAATGCGAGAAAGCGGTTTTTCGGAGGTTTGTAGTAGTATTTGACCTTCTCAGCAGCCTCGATGATCTTGGAGTTTATCTCGTTGGTCCAAAGGAAGTATTCGCGTCGTGCAAACCACACAAGCTTATGATGAGAACGCCAGCAAGTTGGGTACTCGTGACGGATTTGCTTGACGGAAACGAGCAGGTTCCGTTTCTTCAGTTCGTCGACAACTACTTTGTCTGCGTCTCTGGCAAACAATCCGGCGAAGAGCCCAGCCTCGTCAGTGAAGGTTACTTCATCGTCAAATGGGGCAAAGATTGGAACTCCACGCTTCTGCGCGGCGTTGAAGTCATCCTCTCCATTTCCCGGAGCAAGGTGAACTACACCAGTTGCGGTGGATATATCGACAAATTCCTCTGTTACAACGGTGTGAACAAGAGGGTGCTCATCGAGTTCTTGCTGCTTCGACACGATTTCCTGAAAAGGGTACTCGTATTTTGCTCCCTCGAGGTCTCGGCCCAAACAGGTTTCAGTGATTGTGTAGTCTTGAATGCCCAGTTCCTGCATCGTCGCCTCTAGACGTTGTTGGACAACAATCCAAACTTCTGCTCCAACTCTAGCCTTGACGTATTCAGCGTCAGGATGCACAGCAAGCATCAGATCTGTAACCAACGTGAACGGCATTGTTGTCCAGACGAGGAAATACTCGTCTTTGGACGTAGCTCGTTTGAGCTTGAAGTAGAGTGAGGGATCCTCCACGTCTTCGTAGCCCATTCCTACCTCTGCATTGCTCAAAGATGTTTGACAGTGGGGGCAATAAGCCACAACGTAGTAGCCTTCACCGAGTAAATCCTGCTGCCAAGAGCGTTCCAAGATTTTCCATTCACGTTCGATGTACTCATCTAAGTATGTCCAGTAGGCTTTGGAGTCATCTATGAAGACTCCGGCTTGGAGGTCAGCTTTGTGCCATGCTTCATAGTATTTCATAATGGCCTGCTTACACTCTGTGACAAACCTCTCTTCGCCAATCCGCTGCAGCAAATCCCGCTTGTTCTTCACCTTCAGCGCACGCTCCACTTCCAACTCAACAGGCAATCCCTGGCAGTCCCAGCCCGTCCAGAATGGAATGTAGAAACCTTGCATGGTTTTCCAGCGGTATCGCAGATCTTTGATCACTCGCCCTCGAACGTGGCCGACATGGGGATAACCATTCAGTGTCGGCGGGCCTTCCACATATCCCAAAACTCCCTTGTGATTATGAAGCCTGTCCTGATCCATTTTCTGAAGGATACCGTGGTCTTTCCAGAATCGGCGTACTTCTCGTTCAAGGTCAAGGGGGCGGTAGCTCAGTGTGGGCCAACGACTAGAATCAGCTTTGAATTTGACGGTCACCTTTCATTTGCACATCCCGCCTTCCCACTCAAAAGATCATTCGCGAATATAACTCTTTTGAAGTGAAGGTTCAGAAAGTTGGGGTCTATCCCTAACCTCCGGGGTCTTGTGCTTCAGAATCCCTGAGTTGCACGAGCGAGCATTGGACAGAATTGACCATACAAGAGCCCTATGACAGCTACTTGAGACTACTCGAGATTGGCACCTGACGACCATCATGTCCTCGCTTAAGGCGGCCGAACTCCGCTTCAACTTCGCTGAGCTGATCATGATCAAAGACTGGTCCGTCGACACACACACGATACTTACCGATCGTGCAGCTTCCACACAATCCTATTGCACAACGCATGAGTCGCTCCAGGCTGGCCTGTAAAGGAACGCCATACTTCTTCGCTAACTTGAACGTCTTGCAGATCATTAATTCCTTCCCACAGGTATAGATCATGTCAAACTTCGTGTGGGCTAGAACGTCTTCCACCAGGTCAGTGACAACGCCTTTGTGTCCATGGCTTCCATCCTCGGTCGACACGAGGCATTCTCCGTGGGTCTTTGACGTCAGTGTTTCCATCTTTGACCAGCAGATCAGTTCTGCCTCTGTTTTGGCGCCCGCAAGAAACGATATTTGGCCTCCTAAAGGCAGGAGCTTATCCGCTAGAAACGTCAAGGGCGCAATCCCCGTTCCGCCGCCAACAAGAAGAACGTTCCCACTGGCAAGTGAAAAGCTGTTGCCAAGAGGGCCTCTGATACCAATAGTGTCTCCAGCATTTTTGGTGTGCAATGAGGTGGTTGCTTCCCCGACTTTTGCCACTGTGATTGAAGCGAGATCCGAGGGAGAAGTTGAGGAGATGCTCATCGGAACCTCATCGATTCGGGGAAGCCACACCATGACAAACTGGCCTGGGTTTGCTTGGCTGGAGAGTTGATCGTTGAACAGAAAGGTTTTGACCAGTGGGCTCTCTTCGAGGACCTCTTCGATTTCCACTGTTCTCAAGAGGCTAGCTTCGATGGGATAATCCGACAAGTTCATTCACACTACTGATACGCTTTCTCTCCAGGAATAGTTCAATCCCTTCAACAACGTCACGAAACACGTCCAGACCCTTCGTAGCAATGGCAGTCCCGATCTGGACAGCGGATGCTCCAGCTTGTATGAACTCTATCGCATCTGACCAGGATTCTACGCCACCGCATCCAAGGATTGGAATTTCCACAGTCTCAAAAATCTCGAAGACACACCGAATGGCTATCGGTTTGATTGCGGGACCTGACAATCCGCCGACTTTGTTGCTGAGGATTGGCACAGCGGCCTCAGCGTTTATGGCCATCGCTTTCACAGTGTTGATTGCAGTGACCGCATCTGCCCCAGCCTTCTCTGCAGCGTGAGCTAGCTCAGCGATGTCAGCCACGTTTGGCGTGAGTTTGACAAATATCGGAATCTTGACGCTTGCTTTGGTTTCTCTGACAATCTTCTGAACCATCTCAGGATCTCGTCCGATCTCAGCTCCCAGTGCGTCAGCGTGCGGACATGACACATTGAGCTCCAGAGCGTCAGCTCCAATCATAACGGCCTTTCTAGCCACGAGCGCGAATTCCTGGGGAGAGGCAGCAATGAGGCTTACAATCCTGGGAACCGTCACAGGAGCTTGCCTCATCTCGTCACCGAACTCGTCGATGCCAGGGTTGGGAAGACCCATAGCGTTGAGAAGTCCATTCTTGAGGGATACAACTGTGGGATTGCCGTAGCCCATCCGAGGGTGTAGTCCCAAAGACTTGGTCACAATGCCGCCCGCACCTGCGTCTGCCACACGTTGGAGGGTCAACCCGGACATGCCTAACATTCCAGCCGCCAGCATCGTTGGGTTAGAGAATTCTAAGCCAGCAATTTCCACTGCGATCGCTGTCATGGGGAAAGGCTCCAGTAAGAGTTATTCATCAGCAGAGATAAAGGTTAGTGAATCTTAGATAAAACGTGCCTGTAGTCGGTATCAAAATGAAGATAACGATAGTTACATCATTGATTGGCGTTTTAGGCCTCGACGCGAAAGGCCGGATCATCGATGCGCTTCTATTCGAGAAGACTCCAAATCTGATTGCCGAAAAGTTGAATCTCACCGATGCTGGAGAGCTGATTCCAGAGACAGCGCTACTAGTCAAGAGACTCAAGAAGAAGGGCTACTCCACGTTCGTGGTGGGAAATTCTGGAATTGCCTCAGCACTGGAGAAGCAGATAGCCGTGAAGACCACCGTAGCACAAGTGCCTCTGCAGGACCAGGAATTGCGTCCAACGGTTGAGCAATATGCGGTAGAGGCTGGGTTCGTGAGTACTCCTGAAGAGCTCCAGAAGCTGACTCGATCAGTTTCGGTGGAACTTACTCGATTGAGAGTGCGAAAGGCTGGGGAAAAGCGAGATCTCATGGTGGTGCAAGCCATCCTCAGTGTTGAAGACTTGGACAAAACTGTGAATCTGTTCTTTGGGAGAATACGTGAATGGTATGGAATCCATTTCCCTGAGCTAGATAGACTCGTGGATAAACATGAGGTGTATTCAAAGCTGGTTCTAAGCCTTGGTCGGAGAGCAAACTTCAGTCGTCAAGCCCTCATTGACGGCGGCCAGTCAGAAAGCAAAGCCCTCCAAATTGCTGAAGCAGCTGGCAACTCCATGGGTGGAGAACTGGATAAAAACGATGTAGATCAGATTCAGACTCTCTGCAAGCATACCCTTGAATTGTGCCAGTTAAGACAAACTCTGACGAAATATGCCGATTCAATGGTGGGCGAGGTGGCACCCAACGTTCAGGCTCTGGTCGGATCGTTGCTCGCTGCCAAACTGATCTCACTGGCCGGAGGACTGACCAATCTCGCCAAGATGCCGGCGAGCACAATCCAGGTTCTAGGAGCGGAGAAGGCTCTCTTCCGAGCCCTCAAGACGGGGTCAAGACCCCCAAAACACGGGATCATCTTCCAAGACACTTCAATTCATGACGCCAAAAAATGGCAAAGGGGCAAGATGTCCAGGGCACTAGCTGGAAAACTTGCGATAGCTGCAAGAACTGATGCTTTTAGCACGAGATATATTGGTGACACGTTGAAGGACAGCTTGGAGAAACGCATGGATGAAATCAAGGAGAAATATCGGCAGCCTCCGCCACCCTCCAAAGAGGTGAAACCGCAGACACGACCTAGGAAACGCGTGGATCGCAGGCGTCAGAAAAGGGGAAGAAAGCAACGTGGGCGCAAACGTTGAGCCGCATCCCACTTTTGCGCGTGTGTACTGGGTAGAATTCACGGATGGAAAGAGGAGACTCGCCACAGAGAATCTGGCTCCCGGGAGAAGCGTGTACGGAGAACGTTTGATCTCCGTCAACGGGATTGAATATCGAATCTGGGATCCGTTTCGCAGTAAACTGGCAGCAGCAATACTGAAGGGATTGGACTTTTTGCCTATACTGGAGAATCACAAGGTGCTCTATTTGGGTGCCGCATCTGGAACGACAGCTAGTCATGTTTCAGATATTGTTGGGGACAGCGGCCAAGTTTATTGTGTAGAATTCTCAGCCCGTACGATGCGGGAACTTGTCAACAACGTATGTGTTTCTCGCTTGAACATGACTCCGATCCTGGAGGACTCTCGGATTCCGGAGAAGTATTCGATGTTTGTAAGTAAGGTGGATGATATATACTGTGACATAGCTCAACCAGAGCAAGCAAAGGTCTTAGCTGACAATGCGGGCTTTTTTCTGAAACAAGGTGGATGGAGCATGCTAGCCATCAAGTCTCAAAGCATCGACGTCACCAAAAGACCCGCTGACGTCTACAAACAGGAAATCCAGGTTCTGAAGAATCGTGGATTTTTCATACGGCAAACTATCCTACTTGAACCGTATGATAAGGCACACGCCATGATTGTATCGAGGATTTAGACCCCAAATCCTGATTTGCATCAATTTTAGCTTTCTCATTGTGAAACACGTTTATATTTGACCTTTGCATAATGGTTCATAACCGAGGGGGAGGAATGGACAGAACAGAGATTCTGGACAGCATTGAATCCCTTTTCGAAAAATCAGGCTTCGATGTGTCGCAACGATGCTGTGCACGTCGCAGTTGTTTCGACTTCGCAGCCCGCAGAGAAGAGCACCTCGTTTTCGTGAAAATTCAACCCAATATCGGAAACATCTATCGACAGGATGCAGAAGGACTCGCTGCGCTGGCACGATGCTTCTCCGGAGCTTCATTGTTTATCTGTGAGAAAAGTCGAAACAAACCACTGGAAGATGACACAGTGTACTTTCGGTATGGTGTGGGTGCAATAACTCAGGCGACACTGGAAGATGCCATTTCGAACGGAACAGGACCACTGATCGAAGCAGGTCCAGGCGGGTACTATGTTCGGTTGGATGCTGACACAATAAGAGAGAGACGAATTCAGAATGGATTGTCCATGGGAAAGATGGCTGAGATTCTAGGAGTCTCGCGAAGAACACTCTATGGATATGAACGTGGACTGACGAAAGCCTCTGTTTCTACAGCCTACAAACTGGGAACTGCGTGGGGTGTCCCTGTTGTGAAACCCTTTGACATTTTTAAGCATCCTGACGACTCTGAAGGGTTCATCGCGACCGCAAAGCGGTTGATCAGTGAAAGTAGATTCCTGCATTTCGTTTTCAGACAGCTCCTTCAATTCAACTTCGCGGTTCTGCAGCTGAAACGGGCTCCGTTTGACTTTGTGGCTAGGAACTCTGAAACAGAAACGAGTCTCCTGGGAGGAGTAGCGAACAACACAGAGCGAAATCTTGATGCTAGAAGCGAGGAAATCGCAAGTCTCAGCAAGGTTCTGGAGGCCCGACCCGTCTTCGTGGCAGACAGCAGAGTTGCAGTCAACAAAATCCCGCTGATTTGTCGAGAGGATTTCGAAAACATCAAATGCTCAGAAGATCTGATGGCACGACTCTAGCGCAGTGAGGGTGACTTAGCGCTCTGGAAGAGGAGTCTGCTTCCATCTGGCTTCTGCCTGAGCGATTCGCGCTGGCTTCCAGGAGCAGCGCACAAAATCAGGGTATTCATCACCCTCTCGTGCCAACCTTCGAAGAAAACTCACGGTCTTGGGATCAGACATGTAGCCACTTCCAAAGTCACCGTGCTGAGTTCTCAGTCTTTTGACGATGCGATCCCGTTCAACTTTTGCGATGATGGACGCGGCGGAAACCACGGGGTAGTTTCTATCTGCCTGATGTTCA
This sequence comes from uncultured Candidatus Bathyarchaeia archaeon, assembly GCA_964346975.1. GTDB lineage: Archaea > Thermoproteota > Bathyarchaeia > Bathyarchaeales > SOJC01 > JAUWDF01. The sequence continues at coordinate 23,482 of CAYFWV010000057.1, read as the reverse complement.
GAGATCACCTGTACTCGAAAGTCAAGGCACTCTACAATATGTTGTTTGAATCGGTCAGCTAAAACATCAGAGGCGTCAACTATCGCTAGGTCCGGTTTCAATGCTTCAATCGATGCAGCCATCGCTCTCGCCTCCAGTCTGTTCAGCTTAAATAATCTCTTTCGAGTGTTCACTGCCGCATCAATTTCTGCAGGTGAGAGCTTGACAATGTGTATTGAGAGAGCGACCTTTCTGATCTCCGTGGCCAAAGATTCACGTCGGCGGGGGGAAAGTAGCTTGCTGTCCTTCACTCCGAGGTCCACAAGCCTACCCACGCTCTCCGAATGCATCAAAACACCCGCGACAATCAATGGACCAAGTACACAACCACGCCCAGCTTCGTCGACACCCATTATTCGCACAGAATCGCCTCTAAACAGGTCTTGACCTTAAGAGTTTAAGGATTTTGTCAACAAGTTGACTTGGAAGACGGTCTCTGTTGCTGGCAGTCACCTCGATCATCTCGCCGAACTCGCCTGACCCAAGTTGGGCAATGATCCGGCGGTGGGTGCGAAAGTGGATTGTTCCCAGAAGTGGTTTGAAGCTGTTTAGAGCGTTTTCCACCGCGGTTCTGAAGTTTTCAGACACGAGTTCCATTGGGCCTATTTCATCAATCACAACTACATCTGCATCTTTCAAGGCTTGGACGATGGCTGCAACACCTATCGAATCTAAGTCAGTAAGGTTTACTCTATATTTGCCGATTCGAGGTCCAACTGGTTGGTCAATGTGTGCAAGCCATCCAACGCTCCCGGAGATGTAGTCTTCTATTCTAAAGCCTACTCGATTTCCATTCTCTCTTGATTCCTGGCTTGTCATCCCGCCAATCTTGTAGCCTCTTGAAGCGAGATCTTCAGCAGTCTTGCTCAAGACTGTCGTCTTTCCTATGCCTGGACGTCCAGTTATCAAAGTGACGTTGCTCATTTTGCCTAGAATATCACTCTGACGTGTTTTTAAGTGTTGAAAACCTAACTGCTTGATCTGGTAGAGAACGTGGCGTTCCCGTTTCCGACCGAGCGTGTGACAGAAGGAGCTGTCAGTGCTATCACACCACGGCTTGAGGCTTTTCAGCAAACGCCTTCAGATTATGCACCCTCGAAAGCACCAGTCTTCTACAATCCCGTCATGGAGCTTAATCGAGATCTAACGGTGCTAGCTGTTCAGGCCTTTCAGAGAATCGGAGGAGGAGCCGTCTCCATTTGTGAACCATTGTCGGGTTGCGGGATTCGGGCAATCAGACTAGCCAGTGAGGTTGATAACGTGAAGACCGTAGTCGCCAACGATATCAGTGAAAGGGCCTACAAGATGACCCTGAACAACGTGGCACTTAATGGATTGCTGAATAAGGTTAAGGTGGAGAACCAGGATGCAAATCTACTGCTAAGTCGATATGCGGCTCCGAAGAAGCGATTCCACTGTGTTGATCTTGATCCTTTCGGTTCACCTGCACCTTACATGGATTCAGCACTGAGAGCACTGAGACGAGGCGGTTTCCTCGCATTGACTGCCACGGATATGGCTCCTTTGTGTGGCGTGCATCCGAAGGCCTGTGTGAGAAAGTACGGTGCGTATCCGCTGAGAACAGAGTATTGCCATGAGTTGGCTGTTCGCATCCTAGCGGCTGCCTCAGCAAGATCTGCAGCGAAACATGACATCGGCCTTGAAGTGATGTTCAGCTACAGTTCAGAGCATTACGTAAGGCTCTACAGCAGAGCCAACTACGGAGCCAAGAAGGCAGATGCAAGCCTGCAAAACATTGGGTATGTTACTCATTGTTATGCCTGTCTTCACAGAGCGATAATTAGAGGAATCGTCAACTGTGACAGTTCAGTCTGTCCAGAATGTGGGTCCAAAATGCGTGTGGGAGGGCCTCTTTGGCTCGGCGGGATAGTCGACGAGAGCTTTGTGACCCTGATGCAGCGTGAGACGAAAACCAAGCCTTTCAGACTGAAGAAAAGGATCTCCAAGCTGCTTGCGCTGGTGAAGAGTGAGGCAGATGCACCTATGACATACTATGTGATAGACAGGTTCTGCGACAGGCTCGGTCTTCAGGTTCCGCCAAACAGCTCCGTAGTGGAGAAGTTACACACCGCAAAGCGAAGAGTCTATCTGACCCACTTCGATTCACACGGCATCAAAACAGACGCCTCAACTTCAGAAGTTAAGACAGCAATCACTGCTAGTTCCAAGAGTCGCAAGCGTGAAGCAAAGAAGCCAAGGAAGACATGAAACCCTACAAGAAATGCGAGCAAGCCAATTGCTGAAAAAACACAAAACTGAATCAGCAAAACTGTGCTTTACTGTCTTTCATCTAAGAGAACCGAGAGGGCGGCCAACCTCTTCAGCCATAAACTTTGGCATACAGTATCGAACAAAATCAAGACTACACAACGTAGTATTGGACAACTTTTTTCATTCGTTTGGGAGCCATCTGCGCGCTCAGTTTTCTCAGAATTCTAATCATTTGAGGCTGAAAGCGGGCTAAATCAGAGAGCGTTATCAGCCCCATCAACTTACCGCTTTCAACTACTGGCAGCTTCTTGATCTTCAACTTGAACATGAGCTTCGCAGCCTCCTCCAGATCCATGTCAGGTTCCACAACGATGATGGGCCTAGACATGACACGCAACACCTTGGTGCTGGTAGGTCTCTTGGCTTCACTCACTACTCTTTTGAGCAAGTCTCGTTCTGTGAGTATGCCAACGGCTTTGCCCTCTTTGGTGACTATTAAACAACCAATCTCAAATCTATTCATCACATCTGCTGCCTGCTTGACCGTGGACTTCTCATCCACAGTGATGACCTCTTTAACCATGATATCCTGAACTTTCAGCGACATGAATACACAATCATCCGAGCATTTTGATCATTGGATAACGAGCAAGTGAATCTAGGTTTGTAGCTTCTTTAGGTTTTGTCACTCTCAAGAAAGACAGACAATCCACTCTATCCGGAGGCCTCGTGACATCCAGATCGTTTGAAGATAGCTTTTTTAGGAGTAGCTTGCACAAGAGAACCGTGGAATTCGATGTCTCTCAAGACAGTGGAAATCAGTCCAAACGTCTTTTGGGTTGGTATCGAAGACTGGAATCGCAGAATCTTCGACGCATTCATACCCCTGCCGTATGGCACGTCATACAACTCCTATCTCATTGTGGGACGTGACAAAACCGCACTAGTAGACACTGTAAACCCAGGCTTTGAAGATGTGCTCTTGAGGAAAATCAGTCAAATCCTTCCCCCTGATAAAATCGACTACGTGATCATGAATCATGCAGAACCTGATCACGCACACGGCATCTCAGCAGTGATGGAAGTCGCGAACAACGCCAAGCTGGTTGCGACCAAGATGGGAGTATCCATGGCGAACGTGATGTTCAGCGTCCCTAGTGAGAAGACCATTGCGGTCAAAGAAGGGGACGTTCTCACGCTTGGGGAAAAGACTTTGCGGTTCATTGACGCCCCTTGGCTTCATTGGCCTGAAACCATGTTCACGTTTGACGTAGAAGATCGAATTTTGTTTTCCTGCGATTTTTTCGGCACCCACTTGGCCTCTGACAGAGTCTACGCTGATGAAATAGGTGGGATGCTCTTGCCTGAGGCCAAAAGATACTATGCAGAAATAATGATGCCTCTTGCAGCTTCAGCACGCAAAGCTCTTGACAAAGTGAAGGCCACAAAAGCCAAGATGATCGCTCCAAGTCATGGTCCCATCTACCGAGATCCTGAACCTATAGTCAACGCCTACGAAGACTGGACACGGGGACCACTGAGGAAGAAGGTTGTGATCGTTTATGTCTCCATGTGGGGAAGCACTCAAACGCTGGAACAGGTAATCACTGAAACTATCTCAACCGAGGGTGTGGAAGCTATTCCCTACAACTTAACCGTTGCAGATGTTTCCCATGTCCTCCGAGATCTGGTCGACTCAAGCGCCGTAGTCGTTGGCACCCCCACAGTTCTCGGGGGAGCACATCCCCTGGCTACATACGCGACTGAGTTGATAGCTTCCTTTGGAATTCGGGGGAAGATAGCAGCAGTCTTCGGGTCATTCGGATGGGGCGGCGGAGGAATGAAAAGAGTGAAGGCCCGCCTTGAACAAGGAGGATTTGAGGTGATTGACTCCTTTGAGATTCGGGGATCCCCAAAACCTGAGGATATTACCAAGGCAATTTCCCTGGGCAAAGCTGTAGCAGCTCGTGTCAAGGGTGGAAACTGAAAGACCCGTGGAAGACCCCGAGCCGAAAAGAAATCCCTCCGTGAGCACATCACTGCAGAGAAACAGTTAACAGCCTGAAACCACCAGTCTCCATGAAGCTAAATGACAACTGGTAAGCAGAGAATTCTCTTGGCTGGATTCTTCTCTGTCATTTCATTCGCATTTGCTACTCACTCAATTGCTATCCTATACTTGGTTCCTGCCTGCGCGTGGTCGGCGTTCTTCGCCTATTGCTTCATCGTTACTATGTATGAAGCTACTCAGCAAAACAGCAACAATGGCCAAGATACACGAGCAGCCGAATGATGATGCAGACTAGAAAAAGCCCTCCAAGTACCGCGCGCATCATGTTTCAATGTCTGTTTGCTCATTTTGGGATTCAGCTTGTGCTTCTGTCGTCACCTGCTCGAAGAGCTTGATGAGAAGAGGCGCCGCAGCAGTTTCACTGAGGGTTCTTAGATATACTGAAACAAGACCGATCTTGCCCGATTTCGTGGCCAGTCTTTCTGCTAACATCCGTGCTGTCGTAGTATTTCGGTCTCCCAAGAGCACTGAGGACAAGGATTGCTGAAACTGGATTCCAGATGTGGAAGGTACAGATGCTGCCAGCGTGCCAAGTTGATCCTCGGTCTCGCTGAGGAGTACTAAGGATGCATTCCCTGCTTCAACATAGATCGCTAGCAAACGAGTGTCCCTGTGCGTGATTTCCTCTTTTATTATTCTAGCTCGCGTCAATTCAACCACCTCGAAACATTCAGCGATATCGTGAATTCTGGATTTCAGTCTACGTTCTCGAAGCTTTGGTCTGTCATTCAAGTCTCTTGATTATGTGATATCCAAACTTCGTTTTCACCGCAGATGATTCTTGTCCCTTCTGAAGTTCGAACGCAGCCTTCTCGAATTCCTTCACCATCTTCCCTCTGCTGAACGTTCCGAGGTCGCCGCCTCGCTTCTTAGAAGGACAAAGGGAAAGCTCACGGGCAATGTTCGCAAACTTCTCTCCGTTTTTCAATCTTTCCATTACAGTTTTTGCCTCTGCCTCTGTTTTAACAAGGATGTGCGCACAATGAACTTTGTTTGGCATAGAGGATGATTTGTCAGATTGACATATAACAATATCTAGACCCGCCAAAGGCAAGTCAGTCAACATGAGGCGGGGCACCTGCTTTCTCAGCTCTCCATGATGACTGCAGAAGCTCCTCAAGAAGTCAGACTCGTCGTTGAGTGCCTCTAGTCAAGACACGGCCTTGCCTGTGGCCAATTATGATTGCAGAGGTAATGTCCCTCTTTCCTCGCCGGTGTGATGTTCCACTCTTTGGCCTAGTTGTTCCCTCTTCTCCAACACTCTCTATGATCACATCACTTGGCAGTATTTCATCTAGACGTTGCCAAAGCGTTTGCGCAGGAGAAGGATCACCGTTTCCTATTCGTACAATTGCTTGGTGGGCAGGCATACGTGTCAACGCACTCTTAATCGTGTCCACGGTTTCATCTAGAGTTGCACAGCTTTTCGCCTCCAGAACGTTGCGGTCTTCGAGGATAGCAACACCAAAGTTTCGACCTGGATCGACGCCGACCACGATTTTCTGATAAGTGGTTTTCCCTCGAGCTATTCTGACAGCTTGATCTATGATCAATGAAGGCGGGTCACCGTCTCTGTAGTCCAGCACATTTGGGTGAGTGATTCTAGAATGCTCCTTCTCCGTAGTTATTACCACCTTGATATCTACTGGAATCGTTTCATCTGGCGTCAGGCTCAAAAAAGAGACGTTTCTGCTCTTTAGCTCGGTAACCAACAAGTAGTACGCTTTACCTGAGACCGTTGCAACGGCGATTCTTGCTTTCATGACTCTACCTTTGATAGCATAGTCGATATAAACAAAGCTATTACGTATGCTACCGAAAGGACTTTCTAAGAAAAAAGGTCAAATAGAGTGAAGTTGGTTCTGCTTTCTTCTTGTGTAAACAAGGACTGCAAACATTGCTGCAATTAAGAGAAAGGGCAGAAAGACTAGTGATGGAGCCTCTGGAATTAGGATTATCTCAAGCGTTGAGTGTTCGTATTCGAAGTATATCCATCTATGAGTGCCATTATCATATAGTGAATAGTTCCAGTAGGTTGAATTAACCCCGTCAATGGTTACGCGGTAGGGTTCAGTCATCAAAGTGTGTGGGATTGTGATTCTAACGAAACCATGTGTCTGATTTCCTGTCATGTTAGATACGTGCATTCTGATTGTACTGTTATACTCGAAGTAAGTAAAATCAACAATAGTTGAGTTAGAGATAACGTTTACCTGATGGTCCAGAGAAGTGTTGAAGCTGGAAAACATACCCATCAACGGATAATTGTCTGTGTTGCTAACATCTGCGACATAAGGTGTGTCTCCTATTCCATCTTGGTTGAAGTCAAAACGAGAACAGTCACTCCAATAGTTACCACCAGAAGGATACTCATCATCCCAAATATTCACCGAGTTGATGGAATGCAATTGAATGGTGTTGTTGACGAGATTGTTGTGGAAAACCCTGTTGTTTGAAGAATCGTAAAGGTCGATGCTATACTGGTTGTTTCTTATGTTGTTTTCCTGTATGCTGTTGTTTGAAGAAGAGTCAAGCCTGATGCCATACTGGTTGTTTCTTATGGTGTTTCTAGAAATGCTGTTACAGTTTGAAGAAGAGTGGAGAAGGATGCCATAATAGTTGTTTGCTGTTATGGTGTTTTCCTGTATGCTGTTGTTTGAAGAAGAGTCAAGGCTGATGCCGTACCAGTTATTTGCTGTTATGTTGTTCCCCTGTATGCTGTTATAACTTGAGTCAGAAAACACGATGCTATACTGGTTGTTTCTTATGGTGTTTCCCTGTATGCTGTTACAATTTGAAGAATAAGAAAGCATGATGCCAAGTTCGTTGTTTCCTATGATGTTTCTAGAAATACTGCAGTTTGAAGAAGAGTCAAGGCAGATGCCAGCATAGAAATTTCTGATGTTTGAGTTTAGCAATGTCACGTTGTTTATGCCAGACCATCTGAAGCCAGTGCCGTTTCCAGAGCCTTGAAGTGTGTAGCCAGCTCCATCGATTATTATGCTGCTTCTCTCAACCAAAATCGTATCATAATTATTATCAGTAAAAGTGTAAGTAACATTATCCATAGTGGTTATGTTTGCAGTTGGTGGGTCGATGCTTCCATCAGCCCGAATGTAGATAGGCTCAGGTGACGAGATGAAACCTGAACGCCATTTGTGAGGAATCGGTTCTCCCGCTTGGTCTGAAAGCCTCGTCATTGTGATGTTTAGATAAGTAGCGCCTTCCCTCAGTACTTCGAAGGCTAGCTCAACAATCGTGCCATTTCCATTGAAGGGGTGCGTGACGTCTAGTGTGGTGTATGCAAGCCAATATTTTGTTTCTTCGGGCTGTGGAAATGGAAAGCGGGTCTCTGTGACGTTGTCCATGAGCTTTAGTATCGGTGAGTAGAGAACTCCATCCGAATACTTATCCGCTGGAATCCTTGTGTTGTTGCTGACAAACCTCAACATCGTCTCATCCCAGCCGAGCTGGACATCTAGGCCAGCAAGGTTACCCAGAGAGTAATTATATTTCGGATAAGTCGCCCAAGGGCCAAGCTCCTCTCCTCTCTTCCACCATTCAGTTGTCTGCCAGAAATTCGTGGTCAGATTAAAGATTTTAATGCTTACTGTGAAGGTTTCACCTGGGGATGCTGAAATGATTGATGGTTCTACGTAAATTGCTGGCATATTCGTTGGAAATCCAATTGTGTTTGCCAGGGTTTTCGGAGATTTCGAGATTCCTATAAAATCTGACCGAAAGACACACACCAAAATGGTGTATAAACTAACTATCACCAGAACCTTCTTACTCATAGTATCTCCCATCCTATCTTCCATAGCATGAGTTTTTATGACTTGTGGGGGGAAATGTTTCAATGGTAATTTGTTGTTGTGGGAGTGCGAAGCCAAACCGCAAATCAAATTCAAGAATGTACGTCACGCTTTTCTTTGCATTAACCTGGGAAAATTAGTTTACCCCTAGAGTAAGGTAAAGTTATTAGTTTTGCAGTTGATTATTCGTTCTCACATGTGAGTGTCCTTGAGGAAGATTGTTCCAACGAGTTGCGGTGCTCTCGATGAACAGTTAGGAGGAGGCTTGCTAGAAGGAAACACAGTTCTCATATATGGAGAACCTGAGACTGGGAAGACAACATTTGCTATCCAGTGTGCCGTGAACTGTGCTCGGATGGGTTACAAAACAATCTTCCTTGACTGTGATAGAACCTTTTTTCCACGCAGAATGGCTCAGATTTCCGGTAGGGATTTCAATACTCTCGCGTCTCAGATCATCTTGATGAGGCCTGAAGACTTTGAACAACAAACCTTTGCGTTGGAGAATCTGAACCAGTATGTAAGCACGAAAGTGGGACTGGTTGTAGTTGACACGATCACAGGTTTGTATCGCGAGAGACTAACGGAGAGCCTAAGACACACATTCACTCTAAATCGAGAACTCAACCGTCAAATGGCTTATCTCGCTCAAATGACCAAGACGCACAAGGTCGCAACGTTGATAGCAAGTCAAGTTCGAAGCCTTATGCTTGGCTTGGATGATGCAGTGCAACCTGTGGCGTCGAGGGTGTTGAAGTTTTGGGCAGATTTCGTGATCCGGCTAGATCCGACCCGAAGTGACCAAATAGTCAAAGCGAGAGTGAGAACAAATGATGGTAAGAGGTCAGGAAAGCCAATATTCTTGAAGATCAGCAAGAATGGCTTGCATGAATATCCGAAATAGAATGGGCTGAGGGTTGGCGTATGGACACTCTGGTCGAGCTGATTGTGAAATCACTCATACTCATATTTCCAGCCTACAGTGCTAACGCTGTTCCTGTGGTCTTTGGAGGAGGCCAGGCATTGGATTTCGGGAAGAAGTTTTTCGACAATCGGCCTATCTTAGGGTCTCACAAGACGATCAAGGGATTTGCGGCGGGACTGATCATTGGAACGCTCGTAGGCATTGGAGAAAGCTACCTCTTCAATGATTACAGTCCTCTTCTAGGGTTTGTGTTGTCGTTGGGAGCTCTGGTTGGAGATTTGGCTGGAGCTTTTCTCAAGAGGAGACTAGGGTTAGTCCCTGGAGCATCACTCCCAATAGTTGATCAGATCGACTTTGTTCTGGGCGCATTGGTCCTGGCCTCTGCAATACATCCAGTGTCTCCATTGACGATAGGGCTCATAGTTTTGCTGACAATACCTATACACATATTGACAAATGTCCTAGCATACTTGACTCACGCAAAGAAAAAACCTTGGTAACCAGACCAGAGGAAGTTCGCTATCCAGTGTCTATTGGAGAGGCTTTATCGTACCCGGAAACAGGAAGAACTCTATCAGCATCCAAGCTATCACCAGCAAAGCAAGACCCATGAGAAGCGTAGTGAGCGCCTCTCTCGGATTGTAGGCGAACTTAGTGCTTCGGTAAATCAGAATCAGCCCCACGATTCCAAACGAATACAGCACCATGGACGCCACACTCTCACCTAGCAGCTGCTCGTTCAGCGCTTGGGGATAATAAGGGATGATTCTTCCACCACTGACAAATGCTACAATCGGCTGCTCTACTATGTCATAAATGCCTCCACCAAGCAAGAAGACTGAGACAGATAGAACCACGGCTGCCAAGAGAATTGTTGAAGGCTTCGCTGTCACCGTCTTCCAGTACGCTTTCTGGAAATAGTAAGAAAGTGATGACGCGCTTTTCCTTGCTTTTCGGGACAATGCTCAATCCCTCTTAAAACTCGCTTCTCTTACCTATATGCATTTCCACAAAGGAACTATACGTCAACATCCCGAACTATAGCCAATTAGTCAATCAAGGGTCAAGAGCGGAGTTTGGATTGGCGTCGGGTTCAAGGTTGATTGAGCGCATGAACTAAGTCAACATGATGCCAAAACATATTATGACGCGGAGGCTGCTTACAATAGAGATTCAATCATGTGGATAATCGATGAGGGACACCAAATTGACTAGTACAGAAGAAATCATGGAGATGGCACTCCATCTCTCAGGGTTCAGTCATACGCCCGCTGATAGCGCCATCCACTTCCATGGGAAGAACATTAGGAGAGTCCTCTTCGGAATAGACGCAGATGTACCTGAACTTCTGCTAGCGAAGCGATATGGCTACGACGCTGTGATCTCGCATCATCCAAAAGGAGGATCAGCAATCATTGACTTCCACAAGGTTTTCAGAAGACACATTCACCAAATGGTTGGCGCTGGAGTGCCGAAACAAGAAGCTGAACTCGCGATCCGAAACAAGATGACAGCCATTGAGGTTGAGATGCACACAAAGAACTATGGTCATGCAGTAGATGTAGCCAGAATCCTGGAAATGCCATACATGAACATCCACACCCCTCTGGATGAGCTGGGCAGGAGGATCATGTCCGAAGCAATTGCCAAAGCTAAGGAAGATGCAACGGTAGGCAGCATGGTTTCTTTGCTCTGTAAATTGCCTGAATTCATGAGATCTGAAACAGAAATCAAGGTCCGTCTAGGTGATCCAGCGAATACAGCTGGCCACACAATTGTGTCTCACGGTGCTGGAACAAATGGAGGGTATGAAGTCGCGAAGACGTACTTCAAATATGGTGTGGACACGTTGATCGTCATTCATATCAGCCCAGGTGATCTGGAGAAACTGAAAGCTGACGGCACTGGAAACCTCGTAGTTTCCGGACACATTGCAAGTGACTCTGTAGGAATCAACCCACTGATAATGGAGCTCGAAAACCATGGAGTGACAGTCACTAGAATAGGAATCATATCACCGTAGGCAAGATGCTGAGAATGGGGTGATGGTTTTGAAACTGGCTCAGTTCCTTTCCTCAGGGATTTCCAGCTACGGTATCTTGGACGATGACTGTGTAGTTTCCCTACCTGATCTGGCAAAGATACTAGGAGAACCTTTTCCGTCAAGTCTCGAGATGTTCATTTCTCAAGGTAAGATCGAGAAAGACATAGAGCAGTTGCTTGAAGGCTGGCAAAACATGAGATTGAGAGGGCAACACATCCGCTGGCGAATCTGAGACTCTTGCCACCACTTGCTCATCCTTCAAAGATTGTCTGCTTGGGTCTCAACTACAAAGATCACATTGCAGAGCAAGGCGCGCGTGCACCTAGTGAACCCTTGTTCTTCTTCAAATCACCAACCGCAATAATCGGCCCTGATGATCATGTGGTAAAACCAGAGTTTGTGGAACAGCTGGACTACGAAGCAGAACTCGCAGACGTCATCGGGAAAAAGGCAAAGAACATATCAGCAGTGAATGCTGAATCATGCATTTTTGGATATACAATTCTGAATGATATTTCTGCACGTGACATACAGTTCAAGGATAAGCAGTGGACTAGAGGAAAATGCTTAGACACTTCTGCTCCTACTGGCCCCTGTATAACACTTTCCAATCAGATTCGAGAACCATCGAATCTACGGATTCGAACATGGGTCAACAAGGAGTTGCGGCAGAACTCGAACACTCGAAACATGGTTTTCAACGTCTTCGAAATCTTGCACCATCTCAGCAAGTTCATGACTCTAGAGCCTGGAGACCTCATCTCCACAGGTACTCCTGCAGGAGTTGGGTTTGCGACTAAGCCTCTGCCAAAATTCCTGAGAGGAGGCGATACAATGAAAATCGAAATCGAAGGTATAGGGATTCTAACAAATGGAGTGACCGCTCTGGGAGAGACAGGTGTAAGGCATTTAAAGGGGTCCAGCATGCTTGAATCAAGAGGACATGAGGAGAATCACACGTGACACTCAAGCTTACGCCACAAGAAGGGGAATTTCTAGTCAGACTCGCGCGAAACGCCGTGAAAGCTTTTCTCAGCAATGGACTGGTGCTTAAGCCTCCCAAGAACTCACCTGCCAAGCTCCAAGAACGTCATGGGGTATTCGTGACAATCAACAGCATCGAGAAAGGCGCAAAAGTCCTGCGAGGTTGCATAGGCTACCCATCTCCAACAACAATTCTTGTCCAAGCTGTCATTGAATGCGCCATCAGCTCAGCAACCCAAGATCCACGTTTCTTATCGGTCACTCTCAAAGAAATAGATCATCTGATTTTTGAAGTGAGTGTCCTGTCGCTGCCGGAACTACTAGCGGTCGAAACCCCTAGACTACTCCCATCGAGCATAGAGATTGGAAGGGATGGCATCATTGTGGAAAAGGATTCATTCAAAGGTTTACTTCTGCCACAAGTTCCAGTAGAATATCACTGGGAAGCTCAAGACTTTCTCAGTCATGGCTGCATGAAAGCTGGACTCACGCCTGACTGTTGGCTTCTGAAAGAAACGAAGATTATGACGTTTCAATGCATCATTGCTAGTGAAGTGACGCCTGAAGGAGTCGTCGAGCTAAAAGGCCCAAATCTAGTCTAGTTGAATAGTCATCCTGGACATGGAGAAACGTGCTAGGTCTTGATCAATTCCCTGATCTTCTTGAGAAATGTTCAGGTTTGCAGAAACACCATAAACTTGTATCGATCACAGCTTCTTTGCTTGTATGGGTCTAGTGCAGATTCGCAGACGCGCAGTTTATAAATGTGCTACAAAAGCATTATGACGAACCTCTGGCTAGTGTCCTCTCCAGATAGAATTAGAAAGCAGAAGATCATGCGAGAAATGTGCTAATGCGAGTTCAGTTTGCAGCATGCGGTGTAGGGCTTGGTCACGTTGGTCGCTGCCTCCCGCTCGCTCGAGGACTGATAAAGAATGGTGAGACACAGGTCTTCTTCTCAACATACCAGGATGCTGTAAGCTTTGTTCGTCATGAGGGCTTTTCTACATTAGAAATCCCCTCTATGAGTGTCAAGGTCAAGCCTGATGGAACTGTGGATTTCAGGAGAACAGCCTTGAGCCCGGGGCCTTTTATGGCGCCTATCAATTTCTTCAAACAGGTTGGAAAAGAAATCCGAATCATGAGAATATTGAAGCCCAACGTTGTCGTTTCAGATTCGAGGGCATCAGCCATCTTGGCGGCAGCCATGCTCTCGATACCAAGCCTTTGTATACTTAACCAGTTTCAGGTAATCATCCCTCGGCGGACCCATTACCTACGACTGGCGAAATTTGCTGATGCGGCAACCCTCGCTCTCATCGGAAAAATCTGGACGAGCACTGCTGCTGTAATAATTCCAGACTTTCCTCAGCCGTACACGATCTCCTGGGAAAATCTGAATATCCCACGGGCATATCAGAGAAAAACAAGGCTTATAGGTCCGATTTTACCAGTCCAACCGGACTCTCTGCCCACAAAGGAGAAACTTCGCAAGAAACTTGGTCTTCAAGAGGGAAAGCCTCTAATTTTCGCACCAATCAGTGGCCCTCTCAAAGAACGGGCATACTTTGCTAACGTTCTGAGAAAGATTCTTGCAAGCTTGTCTGATGAATATCAGGTAGTAATGTCACTAGGATATCCGGAATCCAACGGTAGTTTCACCCGTTACGGTGATTTCTGGGTGTCCAAGTGGATTCCAAATCGTTTTGAATATCTGAAAGCTTCTGATTTGGTGATCTCTAGAGCTGGTCATGGAACCATACTTCAAACTATATGCTATGGCAAACCGGCAATACTAGTACCGACACCCAGTCATACTGAACAGATTAACAACGCCAGGAGAGGAGTTGCACTTGGCGTGGCCAAGATCCTGGAACAAGACAAACTAAATAAGGGAGCTCTACTGACGGCGATTAGAGAAACTATGATGAATGAGAGGTCTCTTGAAAGAGTTCAAGAAGTCCAGAAAGAAGTTTCCACGTGGAATGGTTTAGAGACCGCAATCGATATTATTACAGCTGTGGCTGAGGGAGGCAAAGAGTTCGTTTCTGCCTAAGAGAATCTTGGAAGAGCAGCTCCATCGGTTCTTGCAAGAGGACTTGGGGCACGGGGACATAACCACTTCTATAGTCATTCCAGCCAACGTCATCGTTGAAGCGGAAATTCTGGCGAAGCAAACCGGCGTTGTCGGAGGAATTGAGGAGGCCATTGTTCTGTGTCGAAGCCTAGAGCTCGTCGGAAACGCGCTTGTTGATGATGGTGAACGCATCAAGCCAAACACTCCATTGATTCGAATCAGAGGGGACGCAAGAACAATTCTCTCTGTGGAACGAACACTAGTTAACCTCCTCTCTCGGATGAGTGGAATAGCAACAGCAACTAGACACTTGGTGGACGAGATTGAGCAGCAAGGGTACAACGTTCGCGTGGCATGCACAAGGAAGGTTGCCCCGGGATTAGCCTACTTCGATAAGAAAGCCGTCCTTGTGGGAGGTGGCGACACTCACAGGTTCAATCTCAATGATCTAGCGCTGATAAAGGACAATCACATAAAGATCGTTGGCAGCGTGAAAGAAGCTGTGCAAAAAGCACGAGCTACTGTGTCATTCTCCAAGAAAGTGGAGGTTGAAGTAAGAACTCTGGTAGAGGCTCTCGAAGCCGCAGAAGCTGGTGCTGACATCGTCATGCTTGACAACTTCTCACCATCAGAAACTAAAGAGACAATACTGGCGTTGACAAAGAACGGTCTGAGGAACAAAGTGTTGGTTGAGGCAAGTGGAGGAATCACCGGGACAAACATTGTTGAGTATGCGAGCGCAAGTCTCGACATCATAAGCGTTGGCAGCATCACTCATAGTGCACCTGCATTAGACATCAGTCTGGAAATTACCAAAACGCAAAGGTCCGGGAAGAGAGATGCAGGAAAGTAGCGTGGTTGCCTTGGCTATCCTCAATGCAAATTGTGCTGAGCAGAGTGAAATCTGGTTTCACTGATTGAGTATGAGCCATTCAACTACTGCAGCTACGAACAGAATCAGAGTGCAGAGCGTGATGACCACGCAGGTTCTTGATACTTCCTGCTTGCCTCTTCGTTGCAGCATCTTTAGGAAAAGGATCATGCTCTGAGCCATTGCAAGCGCATATGCGGCAAACTCGAGCCAAAAGACCGGCATCAAGAACAACAGTAGATAGGTGAGAAGAGGTGGAAATCCTTCAGCAATGCTGATCAAAGCGATAATTGATCCCGTGTTAAAGAGAACCAAGAGGCCCCAAATAGGTCCAACTATGGGTACAAACATGATAAGCGTGAGAAAGAGATTGTTCCCAAATATGAAACGTGGATCATTTGCTCGCTCAAAATCCGCAAGTATCTCTTCTCTTAGCTGTTGGGCTTCCGTAGCATCAGCGCTAAATAACAAGACACCTAAGGCAGTAGCGAGTATTGCCGCTACGAGAACAATCACCAAGAATAACAGGCGCGTCTGAATATTGAACTCCAGGAGCTGAAGCTTCTCGAGTATGCGCACCATTTTGATCAATCTCGTTTCAAGATGATCTTCAATGCTCGGAATCCTCTCGCGCAAGGATTCAGCAGCTCGGAAACATCGACTTCTTTCAGCAACTCCAATTGGTCTCCCGCATACCCAGTGACATCATGCTCAGCAGGAATGAGTGAGTGAAGAGTAACCCCATCTCGAGTCATTCGTGAATAGCACTTGCTCGGCAAGCCCAGGGTCACCTCTTCATTCTCATCTATTGCTCTTCTACATGTGTGTAGAATCGCGTGGGCTCCAGCAGTCAATTCAGCAATTCTCACGGGCACGCTCTCTTTGCCAATGGCCAAAACATCTATTCCATAGATACGTTTTATGTTCGTGGCAAGCTTTCTGATGTGTGGCAGGATTGCCAGTATTCGACCGCGAGCTTTGCCCCTGAGTTGGGCCGGGGAGATATCTTCTACTGCCAATCCTCCCACAGACAAGTCTAGGTGAATGATGTCGGCTCTTGTTTCTCTCATCATTTCCTGACAAATCTCTAGTTCATGAATTATCAAAGCATGCCCATCTTCCGCTGGAGCAAAGATGGGTTCAACCAAGCAACGACCTGCGCTTCGATAGGGGGACTCAACAAGAACCGCTGCAGCAGCAACAACTTGCAAGGGCTCAAACCTGGGGTTCAATATGGCTGCACCGGAGTCCGCTGCTATAACTTTCATGTCTGTCTCATCTCTATCTAGAGATGCATTCCCGATTTAACAATTCACTCTGACACTACAAGGTTGTGTTTCAATTCCAACCCAGGATCACAGGCTCCACGAAAGCTTCTTCCAAGTATGAAAATCTCAGCACTCTTGGGTCGGCTCGCTCTTGGTTTCACTATCTTCACATCAAGAAAGCATCTCTTGACATCTGCACAGAAATCTCCAAACATGTCTCCTTGGAAAACTTTGACGAAGAAGTTGGCGTCTGGCCTCAAAACTTGCAGAGCTACAAGAAGTGATGCTCGGGCCAGTCCTATTTGCCGCGCGTGGTCAATCTCCCAGATGCCTGAAACTCTGGGCGAAACGTCAGAAACTACAACATCAGCTAACGAAGGCAGGATGCCCTTTATCAACTCATGCGTTTCCGGTTTTGTGATATCACTGACTATGGTGAAGACGTTTTCTTCGTTCAAAGGATTGATTTCATTCAAATCCACACCTAGAACGAAGCCTTCCTTATCTACGATTCTCCTAATGGCCTGCAGCCAACCTCCAGGGGCCGCCCCTAGATCCACAACAATGTCCCCCTTCTTTATGAAGTGGTGTTTCTTCACAGTCTGCAAGAGCTTGTAGGCTGCTCTGGAACGATATGCTTCCTCTTTGGCCTTTCTGTAGTAGTACTCTTTTTTCCTCTGATTTGCCCACGCCTTGGGCAAACTCAGCTGTCACCTTGAAAACCGTTGTCTTTCTGGATCAAGTCGATTATCCAATCAGTCAGTTTGTCACAGCTGTTTGGGGAGATTGCACCGTAGGCTCCACATCTAATGCTTTCGGAGCAGCTTAGGCAGGGACAATCAATGATGGAATTTATCGACGTCGGTTTCCTGTTTGGGAACAACCTGTAGGTCCATCTGCCTTCAGAAAGCTCGCGCTCACGTCGAATGAGTCCTTTAGTTTCAAGTTTCAGAGCTATCCTTGATCCTTCTCTACTAGTTGCACTCATGTGTCTCCAAAGGTCTGATTGGAGGATGCCTACGTCGCCAGTGTTAGCGATAAACTGAAGGGCTTTGTGTTCCAAGTCGCTTCGCTTCGGCATCTTGTCTTCCTCGAGCTTTCAACAATAAATAAGATTGTCCAAGAATAAAAGCATGTATATAATAACAACTTGCCAATGCTTTAGGGTAAACGCCAAGGCGATTAATCTGATGATTACCTGCTGCGATGGGCTTTAACATGCTCGACAAGTCAGTTTCAGAGGAAGGAGTCTGTTTCGGTGTTGAATCTACAGCGGATGACTACAGCGTGGGGATCGTGACTTTTGACGGGAAAGTTCTGTCCAATGTCATTAATCCTTTCATTCCTGAAACAGGCGGTATTCATCCCAGGGAAGCTGCGAGACACCATGCCGAAGTTGCTGGGCGAGTCATTTCTACAGCTTTCGAAGAAGCTCGCGTAAAGCCCGACGAGATCAGTATTGTGGCTTTCTCACAAGGTCCTGGACTGGGACCATGTCTTCGGACGGGAGCCACTTCAGCAAGGGCACTATCATCGTATCTCAATATTCCATTGGTCGGGGTCAATCACTGTGTAGCACACATTGAGATCGGCAAGTTGACAACAGGAGCAGTCGATCCTGTAACTTTGTATGTTTCTGGAGGTAACACTATAGTGGCAGCATTTGATGCAGGAAGATATAGAGTTTTTGGCGAAACCCTAGACATCGCGGCAGGAAACTGCCTGGATGTGTTCGCTCGAGAAGCTGGCTTTCGTCAAAGCAAAGGAATGCCACTGGGAGCAATTGTGGAAGAACAGGCGCGAAAGGGTGCAAAGCTACTGAACTTACCGTACAGTGTCAAAGGGATGGACTTGTCATTCAGCGGACTCCTCACAGCAATTACACGACTCCTGAAGGAAGGGGAGTATCTGATTGAGGACCTTTGCTTTAGTTTGGAAGAGATGGTGTTCTCCATGCTTGGAGAAGTTACCGAGCGGGCTCTTGCACATACTGAAAAGCAAGAGATTCTTTTAACAGGAGGCGTGGCAGCAAACAAGCGATTGCAGGGGATTCTTAGCTCAGTGGCTAGTGACCATAGTAGCCGCTTTTGTGTTGTTCCAAAACAATATGCTCTGGACAACGGTGCTATGATTGCTTGGACTGGAATACTTGCCTTCCGGTACGGTTTAGTCACACCTGTAGAGAAGAGTCTTGTTCGTCTGAGATGGAGGCTTGAAGACGTTGACGCACCATGGGTTCGAGAGTAGAGTTCTCCTGAAGAAAGGAGCAGAAGCGAGCCTATTTCTTGAGCAATGGCATGGCCGCAGAGTACTTGTGAAACAGAGGATCCCAAAGACATATCGAGTTCCCGAACTGGACAGAAGAATTCGGACCTACAGAACGATTTGCGAGTCACAGCTACTCCATCATGCAAAGATGGCAGGGGTTCCAACTCCCACAATCTTCATGGTCGACATAGTCAACTCAAACATAGTGATGGAATTCGTCAAAGGCACCCAGGTGAAACAGATCCTCCACACTCTTCGTTGCGAAGCCCGAAAGAATCTCGCCAGGAAAATCGGTGAACTTGTCGGCCTTCTTCACTCTAACGACATTATTCATGGCGATCTCACAACCTCCAATATGATACAAACACCTAGTCACAAGACGGTCTTTGTAGATTTCGGGCTTGGAGAGAAGAGCGCGGAACTGGAACCAAGGGGCATAGATCTTCATCTTATGAAACGTGCACTCCAAAGCACTCATTTTCAATATGCAGATCACTGTTTTCAGGAAGTTCTTGAAGGCTACTCTGCAGTAGTCGGTGAAGAGAAAGCCAGTGACGTTATGGAAAAGATAGCTGAAATTGAGAAGCGGGGCAGATACATTTCAGACCGGAGGAAAAAACGAAATCAGTCTTCACGCAAAGAGGATATGTAGACACGTTACCTGAGGTATACAGGTGAACTCGCTCACAAGAAACAAACAAGTCTTTCTAGTAACGAGGAACATCCATAAGTTCAATGAAGCGCGAAGGATTCTCGGAAAGTACAAGATAGCCACCGCTATGTTGAAGCATATCCCGAAAGTAGAGATCCAAGATGACAAACTGGAAAATGTGGCGAGAAGAAGTGCTGAGGATGCATACAAAAAGTGCAGGCTACAAGTACTAGTGGAGGACGCCGGACTATTTGTTCATGCGCTAGCAGGTTTCCCCGGTCCCTATTCCTCCTTCGTCTTCAGAACAATTGGATGCAAAGGAATCATCAGACTAATGGAAAACGAGGTGAACAGGAAAGCCCAGTTCAAATCAGTTGTCGCTTCCTTTGGACCGGAAACTTCTGAATCCACGTACTTTGTTGGGGAGATTGAAGGTTCAATCATTGACCAGCCACGTGGAACTCAAGGATTCGGTTTTGATCCCATCTTTCAACCGCTTATGTCCAAGAAGACCTTTGCTGAAATTGGGATTGAGAAAAAGAATCGTGTGTCGCATCGATCTATAGCTTTCCAAAGATTCGCTGAATGGTTCTTGGAAAATTTATAGCTCAGAAGTCTTAAATATCCGCATTGAGTGGTAGAAAGAGCCTTTGGAGAACAGAAGCATTGCCCAAACAAGAAAAAGGACGATCACACTCAGTTCGTCCCGTCAGCAAACGATCACCTTCATGGTGCAAGTACGAACCAGAGGAAGTTGAGGCGCTCGTAGTAAAGCTAGCCAGAGAGGGGGAGTCTGCGAGCAGAATCGGCACAATACTCCGAGATCAACATGGAATTCCTCTGGCTAAACCTATAACCGGAAAGAGCATCACCGCTCTCTTAGAGGAAGCAGATCTAGCACCATCTGTTCCGGAGGATCTAGACATGCTCCTGAGAAAGGCCACAAGGCTTTCGACTCATCTCGATAAAAACAAGATGGATTTATCCAACAAACGATCACTTCAGGTTGTCGAAGCGAGAATCTACAAACTCTCGAGATACTACAAGAAAAAGGGCGTACTTCCGTCAGACTGGAAATACCAGCACAGAGTCGCTTCCATGATCTAGTTTTGGGTCTACCATGGCGAGAGGAGAAGACGCCATAAAAGCCTTGACTAGGGATGCGTCCGAGGCGGCGAGCATTATCTCAAATTGTGCCAGTGAAGACAGATTCATACATGTTGTTTCTCATCTGGACGCTGACGGACTGGCTGCAGCTGGCGTTGTGGCAAAAGCACTGTGGAGGATTGGCGCGAAGTTCCGTCTGCGAATTCAACAATGGGTGGACGAGAAGATTGTTGCGGATATCAAATCCGATCAGCCCGATCTTTCAATACTAACGGATTTGGGCAGTGGCTATCTACAGGTTATTAGTGAGAACGTTCCGAATGGCCAAGTCGTGATCTTGGATCACCACCAGGTAGTTGGCGAACCTTCATCCAACATTTTCCAGGTAAATCCTCACATCCACGGAATTGACGGCTCCAAGGACATAAGCGGATCTGGCATGGCATACTTGGTGGCAAAAGAGTTGGATGGATCAAACGTCGACTTGGCTCACATCGCAGTCGTGGGAGCCCTAGGTGACTTGCAAGACAAATATGAACAACGGGCCCTCGGAGGACTAAATGAAACCATCGTGGCCGATTCTATAGCTGCTGGATCCTTGAAAGTTGAAAAAGATCTCATGTTTTTCGGCAGGGAAACACGCCCAATACACAAAGCCCTAGCCTACAGCACAAGCCCGTTTATACCAGGGATAAGTGGAGAAGAGGATAAGAGCTACGCATTTCTCCAAAGCTTAGGCATCAAACCCAAAATCGGTGACAGATGGAGAGCTCTCAGAGACCTCTCTGAAAACGAGAAGCAACGCCTCTGCTCAGAACTGTCAGATTATCTGGTTTCCACAGGGTACCATAGCAATGCGTCAGACCTCGTGGGCTCTGTCTACACTCTCTCACATGAGGAACCTTGGACACCTCTAAGAGATGCACGAGAATTCTCACTTCTGCTAAATGCCACCGGGCGTATGGAAAAGGCTGGGCTGGGAGTTGCCATCTGCGCTGGTGATCGAAGCACGGCACTAGAGCAAGCTGAAACAGTTCTCAAAGAATATAGACAGAAAATAACCGAGTACCTAAGGTGGCTAACTGACGCACCGAACCGCATTGAAGAGTTGAAATCCATTTACGTGGTGCGAGGGGAAGAATTCATCAACGAGAAGATGATCGGCACCCTCTCATCAATTCTGTCAACAAGCCTTGCAAGACGCGAGAAGCCAATAATCGCCTATGCATTTGCTGCAGATGATTCGGCTAAGATTTCCGCACGGACAGTGGATATGCTTACGCGTAAAGGTTTGAACTTGGGTGAAATCATGTGTGAGGCATCTGAGAGATTTGGTGGCAAAGGTGGGGGTCATAACATTGCAGCAGGGGCACAGGTACCGAGAGGAGATGTTGAGGCGTTCATCACATTGACGAACAAATTGATTGGAGCGAGGATGGAGCACACTGAAGCTCAAAGCTGAACTCCTCTTCCACTATCAATCGAGAAGAGAAGCAGAGTCGATCAATAGGGCGACTTCACCTGACAACATCATCATCCCTCCTGGTCTGGGAATTGAAACCGAGAGAGACAACTGTCTCTTCCGAGTAACTGTGAACTGCGAGAAGACTCTGAATACATTCATCTCCACACTGGATGATCTCCTAGCATGTATCTCTGTAGCAGAAAAGACTTTTCAAGTAGTTAAATCAAGATGAAGTATCCAACTGCTTGCCAAACGTTGAGAGAATAGGCAACGAGTAGCAGCTGCAAGAAGGTTAATCATGTTTGAGGATCGTGGATTAGATCTTGTTGGACATAAAACTAGTCCGAGAACATCCTGAAATCGTAGAACGGGACCTACAACGACGCAACGCTGCTGAGAAGACTCGCCTGCTCCATAAACTGATCGAACTGGATCGAGAATGGCGGGATCTTCTGAGCAGGACCAATGAACTTCGACATACGAGAAGACTGATGACTCGCGAGATTGCAGCTCTCCAAAAAAGCGGAGAAAATGTAGTGAAACCAGTGGAGAAAGCCCGAGGGCTAGAGAAGGAAATCACGGTTCTCGAAGGTGAAGTTCAGGCCCGAAAGCAGAAAACTACAGCCATTCTGATGAAGCTGCCAAACATCCTACATGCATCTGTTCCACTCGGAAAAGGCGAGAAAGACAATCTGGAAGTCAGAGTCTGGGGAGAGCCCCCAACATTCGACTTTAAACCTATGGATCATCTAACCATTGCTCAGAAGCTGGGAATCCTAGACGAAGAAAGGGGAGCCAAAGTTGCTGGCCATGGATTCTTGTACCTCAGAGGATGCGGAGTATTACTCGATCTCGCCTTGCAGCGATATGCAATAGATTCTCTACGTGAGAAAGGTTTCATTCTCATCCAACCACCATTCATGATGCGGCGGAAACCCTACGAAGGAGTAACAGACCTGGAGGATTTCGAGAACGTCATGTACAAAATCCAAAACGAGGATTTGTACCTGATCGCTACGAGTGAACATCCTTCAGCAGCCATGTTTATGAATGAAGTCCTGCTTGAAGAACACCTTCCAATGAAACTTGTCGCGATCAGTCCTTGCTTCCGCAAAGAAGTCGGAGCCCACGGCAAGTACACCAAAGGCCTATTCAGGATGCATCAGTTCAACAAGATTGAGCAGTTTGTGTTTTGCGTTCCTGAGGAATCTTGGGCCATTCATGAGGAATTACAGCAAAACTCAGAGAAGCTCTACCGATCTTTAGATCTACATCACAAAGTTGTCAATGTTTGCACTGGAGATATCGGAACGCTTGCTGCAAAACGATATGACATCAACGTTTGGATGGCTGATGGCGTCTACAGGGAAATAGGCTCCAACTCCAACTGTACGGACTATCAAGCGAGACGTCTAAACATACGCTATAGAGGAAAGGAGGGGCAAGCTCCGAAAGGCTTCGTCCACACAATAAACAACACGGCCGTCGCAACGAGCAGAACTATGATGGCTATACTGGAGCAACACCAGCAGAGGGACGGTTCAGTAGCTATTCCTGAGGTGCTCTCGAAATATATCAATGGCATGAGAAAGCTTGAAACGAATCAACTAAATCCTTTAATACCTGAGTCGTGATTTCTCCTGAAGCAACGAGGGCTCTAACGT
>CAYFWV010000056.1:0-21349 GCA_964346975.1 uncultured Candidatus Bathyarchaeia archaeon | reverse complement strand
ACCGATTTACTTCCCTGAATCTTGGAAACAACGAACTGTATCTCTGCTGCAAGGTACTGTCTGATCCTTGGAGGAGCGATCTCGTAGCATCTGCGGAGCTTGCTTGCGGACAGCGTCCTGCTGTAGTAGGTATCTGCCCTCATGTTGCTGAGTAAAGTTAGATCCCAAGCCAAAAGGCCTTCGGTCGCCCAATTCTGGAAGCTCCTCGCTGGAACCGAGGATGCTCCCCGTCATGAACCATCGATTTCGCAAGAATTATTAAGGCAATACACGGTTATTGGTTGGTTTAAGGTGAAAACTTGAGAGGCGCAATCATATTCCTAGTAGCGTTTGCACTCTTCTTCGTAGTAACAATGGGATACCAGGAGCTTCCGCCAGGACGAATGCTCTATGACGCAGTAGTCGGAGCCGAGACGGATTACCCGATTCTCGGCATTTCTGCCACGGTGCTAATAGTCTCAGCGTTCAACGCTATCATCTACGGGATCATCATCTGGCTCATCTACACGATCTTGGATAGGACAGGGATCATCCCCAAACGACAGGCGAAACCAACAGCATCGCCCACATGACACCCTCACTTGATTAGGTGCACAGCAGAAACAACTGGATCAAGCGAGATCAGCTGTACCTCCTTTTTCTAGAGGCAAATTTCACTTTCGAGCTTGAACCAATCACGTAGCTTGGACCCTGCCGAGGTCCACGGTGAAGCGTTCAAGAGCCTGTACTCTGAGCATCCCTAAGGGCAGCCTGGCACCAGATTCTCGCCAGTCAAGTGAGTTGAGCGTTTACTGACTGGCCACGACGCGGTCTCGCGTGTCCACAAGTGGATGTTTACATTTGATTATCTGATCACAGCTGAAACATTCAGGGGGAAGAGGTGCATTTCGTGGAAGAGCTCGTAGATATCCAAGGTGATGTGGACATTCCACAGTGGTTGCAGGGGGTGATTGAGGCTGAGTCACGCGTTCCTTGACACGGGTTTCCTCAGGAGTTTCTAGTTCCTCTTCTGGAAGCTGAACCTCCAGGCTGAGATCTTCGAGGGCGTGCTGTGGAATCGCGAATTCCTCTTTGAGACTTGCTGTGACTCGCCTGGAATAGACAAATATGGCGAATAAGAGTGTGGAGAGGGCTAGTATTCTACTGACGTGAACTACTGTGAGCGTCTGAGGGATCGGAGCCAGGTTCAGCTCATCCAGGACTGTGACGATCGATGCAGTGAGAAAGAGCACGCTTGAGGCGAGCACAGGAATCCAGAATGATTTGCCGACTCCGAGATGCTTGATGGCTCTGAATGTTCGAAGACTTAGGAGGCAGAGGATGGCGGCAATTGACGCGAATATGGCTTCAAAACCAAGAATCATTTTTCACTCCAGCACTGGTTCATTACATCGAGCCTCTGAAAAAGCATTGTGAAACGTGAATAACGAGTAGAGAGATGAAGCTACTGTATACGTTGAGTTGTCAGCGACGTTGACGGTTGACGGGTTCACGTCTGGTCTCCATGCGCGACTGAGCCTTCCACACTATTCCTGCGTCGGATTTCCTGCAAGGTGTGCTCTATGGCTTGACGTTCGTCCTCAATTCTCTTTCTCGTTTCCCACAGGTTGCTGAGATCGTCAGGGCTCAGGTCAGGCGTTCCTTGACGAAGCATCTCGTCAATCACGTCTCGATAAACCCTGGGAGGTTTTGCGGTGAACCTACTACCTTCTGTGCTGTGCCTCATCATCTGCAGATACGTCTTGTGCGCATACACCAAGCATGGCACGAGCACATAGTCTCGAATAGTCAGTTGCTCAAATTTCTCCTTGGCTTGTGTCTCTGCTTTCTTGATATGACTCTCCGCAGGATGTGTCGCCAGGTTTTCTTTCTCATCTCTTTCATCGTGTTCCGTCGGCAATCTCAGCAGTTCTCTTAGTGCGAAATATCGGCGTTGTCCATCGATGATGGCATACTTGCCTTTGCCGAAGAAGAACTCCAGCTGTTCAGGCAGCGCGGCCACTTCGAGCGGCTTCAACAAGCCGAATTGTCCGATTGAGGCTTTCAGGTCCTCCAAGCCCTGCTGCTTCGTAGCCTTTAGTGCTTTCGCGCTGTCAGGTGTCAATGCTCCATGTGTTCGTGTTCCAGGTGATTTGACGTTGGCTTTATCTTGTTCTGATTCAGCATTGGCGTTGACGACTGCTTCCCATGGAACTACGAGCTCTGAAAACGGAATGTGCCGCAGATGCATTTCTTTTCCGAGTTTCACTGGCTGCAAACCTACATTGGGGCTGATGCTACCTGCATGTAGTCTGTTTTCAGGTCTTTTGGTCTGAAGCAAGTTCTTTGCACTCCCCTCTTCACAGAGCAGGTGTCTGATATCTGTAGACACACGATAATATTTCAACGTTTCGCCAACTCCAGAGATACACACATAGAAACACGGATCTTCTCACCAAACTTCCTCCATGCACGCACATGCAGTGTTAATGTATATCGAGCGAGCGTGTAGATGAGATCAAAATGACAGATCGCGTCATTCAAGTTGGTACAAGGCAGTCATTTTCAATGAGTAACGAACTCCTTGTGGAGCGCTGTTTGACACCACCAGTCTTTAGCAGTTCGGAAGAATCCTCTATGAATCCGCCCATCAGGCATCCTGCCAGCGCTCTGCGCGTTGACTCCGAGACTTCGCGCGCGTGATTTTTGCTCTTGGGAAGGAATAGGCGCAATCCTTAAGAATCGGAAACAGAGATGATAAGTCCCGAAAATCTGGCTTGCAGAACTCAGGAGAGTGAGAGCTTGAATCAACAAGAGAAGAAGGATTTGAGGTTTCAAGACATCCATTCGACGGCAATCATTGGAGATGGAACCAAAGTCTATAATTTTGTCTACATCGGTGAATATGTCGAGATTGGAGAGAACTGTCTAATCGCTAATTTTGTTCACATCGATCATGATGTCAAGATAGGTCAAAACAGTAAGATAATGTGCATGGTCCACATTCCAGAGTACACGAAGATTGGAAGCAACTGCGTCATTTATCCAAACACATGCTTAAGCAATGAAAAATACCCTCCAACCGGGAAGAAAGTGGACCTTATCATAGAAGACAACTGTGTTGTAGGCTCAGGATCCATCATCAATGCTGGTGTGCGGTTGGGAGAGGGTTGCGTAGTGGGTGCAGGCAGTCTGGTCACAAAAAACGTAGCACCTAGAACAGTAGTTTTCGGTCATCCAGCGCACAGGCAGTATTCAAGAGAAGACTATGACCGAAAGCAGAAAGAGTTTCTGTCCAGAATACCTAGGTAGACTTGACCAACAACCTTTCCAGTTCAGGACGAGACTCCTCATTGACTTGTATGATAGGCACTAGGCCTCGTGCAAAATGAATGCCTGAGCTAGGCTGGGGCATGACCACTGTTCTTGAGTATGTGGAATGTGCTTCAGACTCTCAGTCTCATAGGATTTCTCCATAGTGGCTGGCGACCGTGACTACGTCGAGCAGATCTATGAGTCCAACGCTCTGCACAAGACAGCTCTTTGTGCAAAAGGTAGAAAACGGTTGCTCCCTGTGGACAGCAACCACAAGAATCCATATACGTCTGATGTGCCAAGATTCCAGGGGCTACTCGCTACCTGCAGGTGAAGTGAACACATGGAGCCCGTGACGGTGTGCCCCCGAAGGTCCACAGTGTGTACCCAAGGTGTGCCGTTGTGTCAAGCATGATCACCCTTTGTGTCAAGAAGATAGATGACTCATGGTTTGGCCTCGCTTACGCAGGAGAGGGAATTGTAGCTACAACGATTGATTCAGTCAAAGAGAGAGCAGTAAGAAGCCTTGTGAAGAGCAGCCCATCCAACGTAGAGCGGCGAATAGCTGAGGATGTGTCAGAATTCGCTGAAAGAACACTACTCATGATGAAGGAACTCGAATCGGGAAGGGAGGAGCATAAGCGCTTCTCTCTCGCTGACGAATATTTCCCCGCACCCATCCTGAAGGTTCTGCAGATGGCCGCAGCCATTCCGATCGGATGTGTCACTTCATATGGGAACATCGCTAAACTGGCGGGCACAGATCCCAGAGTGGTTGGACAGATAATGGCAAACAATCCTCTCTACCCGATAGTGCCATGTCATCGCGTCGTAGGATCCGACTTCTCACTCGTGGGATATGGAGGACGAAAGAGTCACCATGCGCTACAGGCCAAACTCACCCGCCTGAGTCGTGAAGCCAAAGGATTCACGACCCGCACCGAAATTCCCGTCAACGGAAAGAGCCTCACAGTGTATCCTGTGGAACACGTCATCCAGAAGGCAGCGCAGCATCAGCTCAAAGCCTCTCAACAGCGAAGACTGTTCGAGCACTGAACGTTCCAAGGACTGTGACTCCAATGCGTCCACAGTCCAAGATAAAGCCTTTTCAAACGCGGTGGTATCAATTAGGTTCTGGAGACGCTCGCCTGCAACTCTGAGGCTGGATCAATTGGCGCTCGAAATCGCAGTATTCAAGCCCGAATGTCAGGCTGCAGTAGTCGATTTATGGAAGAGATGCAATCTGACTACTCCCCAGAATGACCCTGTCGAAGATATAAAGAAGAAAACTGAGTTTCAACCAGACTTGTTCTTCGTAGGCCTGCTGAAAGGAGAGGTCATAGGATCTGTCATGGTAGGTTATGAAGGTCACAGAGGCTGGATCAACTACCTTGCAGTTCTACCTGAATATCAGGGACAAGGATACGGCAGAGAACTTGTCGAAAAGGCCATTCAGGAGTTGACGAGACTGGGCTGCCAGAAAATCAACCTGCAAGTTCGCGAAACCAATCAGCGCGTCGTCGCTTTCTACAAGCACATCGGGTTCAAAGAGGATCATGTGACAAGTCTGGGCAAGCGGCTTAAATGAACAATCCGAAACACATGCCGGCAGATTTTGAGCTTTACCTTCTAGTTGCGTGCGTGATTTCTATGATGAGAATCAAATGAAGAAAAGCTCCAAGATTTCTCACTCTGCACATCGACTCTATGCATCAGAAACGGCTTTTTTCAGAGTCAAATTAAGAACTTGCCATCCTTGTAGACCAGTCGGTCGTCGGCGTAGATTTCTCCAGAGCCCATGTCCTTCAGAATGTCCCAGTGCAGACTGGACTTGTTCCTTCCTCCTGTCATGGTAATAGATTTACCGAGGGCGATGTGGATGCAGTTGCCCATCTTTTCGTCGAACAGCATGTTCTTGGTGAACTTGGTGATTCCTTCGTTTGTTCCAATTGCTACTTCACCAATCCTTCTCGCTCCAGGATCTGTTTTTAGAATCTGCTCCAAGAGTTCTTGGCCTTTCTCGGCATTGGCCTCGGTAACTTTTCCTTTCTTGAAGACCAATGTGATATCTTCAACCTCTCTGCCCATGAAGATGCCTGGGTGAGTGAACCGGATCCGTCCTTCCGCAGTGTTTTCAATTGGGCCGGTGAAGACCTCACCATCTGGCATGTTTATGTGTCCGTCACCATTTATCCACGTTCTGCCTGCAACCTTCATCTTGAGGTCTGTGTCTTCATCTTTTAGACACAGTGTTTCTGCCTTGCTTAGGTGTTTGATTAGTCTTGCTTGGTGTTTTGAGAGCTTAATCCACTCCTGCACTGGATTCGGCTTGTCGAGAATGCAGGCTTTGGTGACGAAATCTTCGTATTCAAACAGTGACATTTCCGCTTCTTGGGCGAATGCATCTGTTGGGTATGGGATAATTGACAATCCGCCCACTTTCACGTGGGTTGAGAAGAGTTCCCTGATTCTTTTCTGAGCCAAGGTATGCATTCTGATCTTTTCAGGGGGAACGTTTGAGAACCGTTTGCGGTTGGTTTCAGCGAAGATTCTGATGATGCCATCAACGTCTTTGATGAAGTGTTCTGTCGAAGGGGAGGAGTATGTCAGCTGTTCCTCTGTGCCGAAGGAGAAGAGCATTTCCTGTAATCCATCGATGGACGCGTGCACTTCTGGAAGGCCGCCTTTCAAGAGCACATGTTTGTAGAGCTGCACTATTAGAGGGGACGCCACCGCGTTTCCCAGAATCCCAACCTTTTTCTTCTCTGACATTCCGAGGCAGTATTCGACTGCCAGAATAGCCATCTTCTCAACGTCAAACACTGAATTCACTACTGCACCGTTGAACAGGATAGAGAGATTTAAATTCTCTCCAGGAGACCACCTCATAGAAACACGTTTTCTCAAGCGCTGCTTGGAAAGGTCGGGTTCAGCTGGTAGTGTTTGAGAGATCGCGAATGACTAAATAGAAGAATCATCATGGAAACCTGGAGTTGCAGTGTGTGGCAGTTCACTGCGAGATCTGCGTGTGAGGAAGGGTGATTGGTGTTCGAGAAAGTTACCGAGAATGTCTTTGCTATCATTGGGCCTCCTGCATACGCAAATGTGACCTTCATTGTTTTGCCTGAAAGCGTCATGATGGTTGACGCTGGAATACACTTATCTGCTGTAGCGGACACTAGGCAAGAGACTGAGGAGTTCGCAGGCAGACGCATCGAGACTGTAGTCCTGACTCACTTCCATTCAGATCATACACGGGCGCTGCCTGCTTTTTCTGAGTGCAGGATTGTGTCCTCGCAGCTGTTGCTGAAGAATCTCAAGCAAGCAGGACGAAAAACTCCCAGCGGGTTTCAGCCTACATTCTCCAACGAGATTTTTGAGGAGCAGCTTGAGATTCAAGATGGAGATGTCCGCGTGAGCATCAAGCAGACTGGTGGTCACACCGATGGCTCGACCTACGTCTATTCTCCGAATGACAAAGTGCTTGTTGCTGGAGATAACCTTTGGATTAACTATAATCCATGGGGAGGTGCCAGACATGGTGATCCTGATGTGTGGATTCAAGCATTGAAGGAGTATCTCTCTCTGGGTGCGGTGCATTTTGTGCCTGGACATGGACCTGTCGGGAGAAAGAGCAACGTCGTGGAATTGCTTAGCTACATTGGTAATGTCCGTGAAGTCATGCGGGAGCTGATCACCTCAGGGAGAAGTGAGGACGAGATCCTCAAGGCTGGGGCGATGGTTGAATACATCCCTGGTCGAAAAATGCATGTCTCTACGCTGAAGAAATGGTTCAAGATCTGGAAGCGCGCGCAATAGATCTCCGATCCTTCCATAACTCAGTGGAGTCATGTTGTGACGTCAGTGAGCCCTAGAGAGTCGTCGATCTTCTTGAGGTCGAGTGATCGCGAGAAGCTTCGGAGAAGAAGACTCTATTTGAGCAATACTAGAGATTCTTGCCTGCAACATACGCTCGTTCGATCCATGCCTCCGCGTCATCAGCAGTCATCCTCTGTCCTCCGTGTCTCGAGGTTCTCCCGCTGAACACAGTTGGCTTGCTGAATCTTCTCGCTTCAATCACTATTCGTCTGCCGCTGATTGCATCACTCTGGCCGGTTCTATACTTCAGAAACGCTTTCGTCATGCTATGCATCTTTCCCGCATATCTTATCCTCTTTCTCCAAGATTGCGAATATTGCTCTCACCAGTTCATAGTCCAATCCAAGCTCATTGGCAGCATCACTGGGATAGACGCATTCATGGTTTCTGAGGTGGTTCTGAATGAACTTCTCCACTTGCTGCTTCGCTTCCGCAAATGCTTTCTCATCGAGGGACATATCCGTCCTTCCTTCCAGACATAGCTCCAACAAATAACTTCAGCCGCCCTAGTTTAGGCTTTTCTCCACCTGTCAATCCCACACTGCACCTGGAGGCGAGTGTGAAGAGGTCATGTGTGTTGCAGGTGCAGGCTCACACAGCTCATGAATCGGAGAGAGACCGGGCTGAATATGTTTAAATTCCTCTTCCCGCTTTCTCGTATGGGATAGGTATGGTATTCTGCTCCAACTGTGGAAAAGATCTGCCTGAGGACGCGTATTTCTGCCCACGATGTGCAATGAGAACAAGCAAGGGGGTAGAAGCAGGCATTGCCACTCCATGGGAGGATTTGAAAGAAGCATTCTCCAAGATGGGTGAAGAGATCGAGAAGGGATTCACTGTTGCAGGCAAGGAGATGGAGAAAGCTTTCAAGACGGCTCGAGACAAAATCAGAGAAGCCACGAGCAAGGAGCCAACGATCTGCGCCAAGTGCGGAGAAGAGAATCTCCCTCGGGCGAAATTCTGCTACAAGTGTGGCAAGAAATTAGCCGGGGAAAGCACCTGACCTTCTTCGTCAACTACACTGCATATGAAACTACGAAGCGCTAGTCACCCTGGAGTGGCAGCATCGCTTGCATTGTCCACCAGGATTGGTTGTGTATAGGTCATGATATTCTGTTCACCACACATTCAAAGGCTCCAGCAACGACACTAATAGTCAAAGATCGACTACTCGGCCACAATCCTGTCATTGCGCTCTACAGTGCCTACCACACGCAGATAATTGACTCACAAAAGAGAATGTGACATCTTCCCTGGTCAAGCAAGATCACTCACCCAATCCATGATTGATTGACTTCATCATCACGTGGAGTTCTAGCCTTCGTCACCACCGCTTGGCTTATGAACCCAGTGCCCCGCGGACAAATGATGTGAGCTAGGCGTGGCTTGACACAGTCGACACTACAAAATCATAAAAGTCTGTAATCTTGCGTGGTTGCCAATCCAGGCTGCGGTTGAAGCTATAGAAGGCATAGTTGGAGTGGCAGCCTGAAACACCATCCGATGAAACCTCCATTCCGTGATCACTAACAATTACGAGTAGAGAATCCTCCGGCAATCTCGAAGAGATGTTGTAAGCCAGCATGTTTAGACCAGCGTACAGAGCTCTCATCTTTCGGGATCTTGACACAAAGACATGTCCCATCTGATCTGCAATGGGAATCCAAGTCATGAACAGATCCCACTTCTCAGCGATCCGTCTGTAGGTTTCTTCAATCATCAGCTGCGCATTCGTTGTCACGTGTTTTTCGAAAGCGGCGAGGTCTCCTTCCAAGATTTTTCTGGTACAGCCGAAGAGCCATTCGGCGTCCAGATTGTATAAAGGAACATTGACAGCTACAGACGACAGCACCTTATCAAAGATTGGGACCCCTCTCAGTTCCCCGTTTCCAGCGAATCTTCTCTGCAGCTTAATTAGGTTGAGAATCGGAATGAGAACTTTTCTCCCGAGGGTCTTGTTGATGAGCCAACTGCTTCCTCTGATCCGCTGTATTGGTGTGTGCCACCTAATCCAATTCATTGGTTTGGTGTAAACCTGCCAGTCATCAATGTCCTGGAGTTTTCCAGTTATGAATGAGCCCCAGACTTGCGGAGACAATGGCTCCCCATGTTTTTCATTGATTATGGAAGGAATGTAGCCATGTTGGGACTGCTTAAGATATTTCAGATTCCACTCGCTGACTAGCTCATGGGAAAGTCCATCAAGAGCCAGAATGAAAACCCTCATCGTGTCATCCTTGCCCATTATGTTTCGGTCAATGCTTTTAACTTGTTTGTTGGACAGCTTATTGAGCTTGAGTTAGTTTCCTGTAATGTTGATATAAGTAAATAGGCTTCTGGTTCAAGGGGAGGGCTCGAACCCTCCCTGGTCCCAGTGACCCACTTGTCTGCTGGCTAGGAAAGTTTGTCGCAGTCTCTGTTGCGGGTACAGATCTGGTGGATTCTCGGGGCGGCAATTATTGTGCCAAAGCTTAAGTAAATTCCCATGCAGAGTATTGTTGAGCATAGCTGGAGGAGTATCTTTGGGTTTGAAGGGTTACATTGCACGACGCATTGTGTACATGTTGATCCTGGTTTATCTTGTAGCGACAGTTAATTTTGTGTTGTTCAACCTCATGCCT
The DNA here is from genome assembly GCA_964346975.1 of uncultured Candidatus Bathyarchaeia archaeon. GTDB lineage: Archaea > Thermoproteota > Bathyarchaeia > Bathyarchaeales > SOJC01 > JAUWDF01. Next base: position 11,555 of record CAYFWV010000056.1, on the reverse strand, counting down.
GGCACTACACTTGCAAGGTACGTGGCGAATGTTGAAGGGAAGATGGATGCGGAGAAGCTTGAAAAGCTTAAGGAAAGCTTCGGCCTCAACAAGCCACTGCATGAAAAATACATCATCTATGTTCGTAATATGTTGACGTGGAATTTCGGGGAAAGCTTTGAATCTCGGGCCTCTGTGCAAGGTGAGATCATGCGTGCCTTACCCAACACCCTGCTGCTCATGGGCGTCGCAGATATAGGGGCGATGGTGGTGGGGATTCTACTCGGAGTGATAGTGGCCTACAAGCGGGGCGGATCCTTTGACACAGGAGTCGTGACAGTGTCCTTGGCCACGTACTCGATACCGGTCTTTTGGATCGGCTGGCTGTTTCTGTCCTTCTTCTCGGTGCAGCTGAAGTGGTTTCCGGTCGGTGGGATTGTGCCCAAGGAGTGGGCGATTACGCCGCCAACAAACTTGTTTGAGTACTGGGCGGGCCGCTTGTACATGATTACGTTACCCGCATTGACGCTGTTCATCTTCCTGATTGGCGGGTGGATTCTCCTGACGCGAGCCACTGTGCTGGAAACAATCACAGAAGATTACGTGGCGACCGCGAGAGCCAAAGGCCTCGCAGAGCGCACTGTGCTCTTTAAACACGTGTTGAAGAATGCGTCGCTGCCGATCATCACCAGCATCGCGTTAACCTTCGGGTTCCTCATCTCTGGGGCGATCATCACGGAGACGGTCTTCTCGTATGGGGGCATGGGGCTGCTGGTATGGAAGGCCATTTCTCAGGCGGATGTGCCGGTGATGCAGGCGTTCTTCTTCGTGATCGCACTCCTCGTCATTGTCGCGAACTTCGTCGCAGACCTCCTGTACGGCGTCGTCGATCCACGCATAAAATACGGATAGTTCTCCCTATTGCCAACCAGCTATGCTCACACTCGCGAAGTGTGACTCTGATTTTCAGACTCCGAAACACAGAATATGGGTCTCCACGATAGACAACAGACTGTACGCATACGCTGAAGTAGTTGATTGCAGATGCGTGTGCCTCCAATCATCGGTGTGCACCATGGTCTTCAGAATCGAGAACAAGCTAGCAATCTCTGATCTAGAGAATCTAACTCGTGCTCTCGCAGGCGGAGTTGTTGACTCAATAGAGCTGCTGCCAGGGGTCAAGTATGCTGCAATTGAAGTTTCTCCACTTGTGATTACAGCCGGAGACGGATTCTCATTAACTGCGAGTTTGTCCTTTCAGGAACCTATAGGCAACACTGTCTGCTCGACACTGCGGCTGGAGGGATCTGAGCTGAAGAAATCTTCAAGAACCATTGAAATTCACTTTCAGAGACCCAGGTTTGATCCTGAGGAGTTAGCGAAGTGTCTACAGCACTTGGTTTCTTTGATTGAGAAAATCGTCAGCTATACGTGCGCCATTCAAAACGAGAAAGTCCGCGACATTTTCATCCTCGACGGTGCACCGATCTCTCACCAGCTGGATGCAGCAAGACAGAAAGAGAGGGAGAAACGTGGCGACAAGATAGCTGCTTTTGAGCTGGTTCACGCTGACAGCGGCAGCGAACTCAAACGGGTGTCCGCTGATCTCGTTCCGCTGTATGAGGAATACGATCGATGGGATTTGTTTGGCGGAAAGAAGGTTTACCGACTGTTGCCGCGAGACTTTGTCAAAAAACTCTTGAAATGTCAGAAGGACACCCTCATTCCTGAAGCGGAATTTAGTGACAGGGAAAAGAAAGTTCTGGAGCATCTGACCAAGAAACATCAGATAAGACGCAGGGAGATTGCTGGAAGAACCTGCTACTTTGGTCTCGAAGACAAGACGAGAACATACCTGATAAAGGCTCTCAACGAACGTAGGTCCTAGCTGCGGCAGTCTGCGATCCTGGCACGTCTGGTTCTCCTGCTCAATCCCAAGAATAGGCTCCCGTGGAACGCAGGTTCCAAGAACACTTTTATAGGCCCCAAACGAAGGATGGAGTGGAGGTTGAGTTGGAAATGAAAGTCAGGAATTTGAGTGTCCAAGGCCTCCGTGATACTGCGCGGTAGGCGTTCCTTTTGAATTAGTTACTGTAAATAAGGTATTTTTGAGCGTATTTTGCACAGAAACCCTGAAATAGTGCTGCATACTCATTTTACGGCTGCAAGGACGGGTTACTAGGGAAAAGCCGTGTTGTCGATCCCATCTGCTCTCCAATGGTTCGTTGATACAGGTGTCGTATCTGAAGTAGTGAGGATAATCAAGAGTGGCAAGGAGAGTCACATATATCTGACCAAGAGGTTTTGCGAGGATCGAGTCTTCTACTTCGTAGCAAAAGTCCACACGGCGAGGACTCAGCGGTCCTTCAAAGGGGACAAGATCTATCGCGCAGGATGGTGTTTGGAAGGCAGGGTTCAGAGGGCTGTGTCCAGAGGCACGCGCTACGGTAGAAGAGTGATTGGATCCCTTTGGGTAGCCCAAGAGTTTGACGCGTTGAAGAAGCTCTGGAAGAGTGGCGCCAACGTTCCCACTCCAATCCTCAGACATGACAATGTAATTCTGATGACCTACATCGGGGATCCAGATCAACCTGCACCAAAACTCTGTGAAACTCCCTTAAATCCAGGGGAAGCCTTGCAAGCATTTAATGAACTAGTTGGGAACTTGCGAATCTTCGCTAGACTAAGCTTGGTCCACGGAGATCTATCACCTTTTAACATACTCTACTCGAAAGGCAAGATTTGGATTATTGATCTCCCCCAGGCAGTCGACCTCAACTCGAATCCTAACGCAGTAGATCTCCTCTACAGAGATCTGCAATGTGTCTGCAAGTACTTCCTGAAACGTGGTGTCGCATGCACTCCCAGGGACCTATTCAGTCAAATCCTTGACTTGCCTTATGTGCCAAGCAAAACCTATCAAGATCTCCTCATGCTTGCAGCTGAATCTGAACTAGCCACCACGTACAGAAGATGAAGAGGTCCGACTTAGACGTTCCACACACATCTTAATATGCAACCACGCGCACTACGTAGTGAGTAGAGTTCTCTTAGGGAACGTTGGCAGAAGGCTGTAGCCGCTTTTTGTCACCTGTCTTCTGATTATTCTACCGGAGACTGAAAATTGAGACCAACGACGTCAACACGTATCGAGGTAAACACGCTTGGAGAACTGTGCAAAAGCAGAGTGGAGACAAGAAATGCGGCCGACTTGGACTGTACGGCTGCAACAAAATGTTGCATGACTCCTCAGTCATCCGTTTCGATGAATGGAGGTATGTAGGGTGTCTCGTTCTGGTCTTTCAGGTTTTCAATTCATCATGCGCTATCGAATCGCCTCCAAGATAGAACAAGCGGGAGGTACCTCAAGAGAGAAGGCAGTGACCGTGGAAGAGGCTGGGCTAGACCTGCAGGAGCGAGGATGGCTACCGTATTTTGCAGGAGTGTTCCTGGGTCGAATAAAGAAGACAGAAGACAACCGATACTACATCTAGGAATCTTTCCCCATCATACATGCGTTGAAGGAGAAATGTGTTCAATAGTCTTTGGGATCCGGATTACGGGACTCGGCAGGAGTCCACGTGCTCCAAGAAGCCTGTCAAAGGCTCAGATCGGCAGAGTGATGCCAAGGGTTAAATCCAAGAAATAGTTTCTCTCTTCCAACAAAGTGCAGGAAACTGGGAGGACAAGGGAAATTTGGGCACGTTGGAACTAGTCGGTGAAGCTCTTGTTTCGTTCTGGTTTTGGTTTCCAGTGTCATATGCGATATACGTGCTTGTTCAATTATACTTTCTCGTTGCATACGGGCTTCTCTCCATTATTCCAGTCCCATTTGTGACGATTCTCTACGCGCTCATAATCGAAGATCGGAGAATCAAGAACTCCTTCCATGGCATTGATAAGAAATTCTCCCAAGATCCCACCACTTTGATAAGCGAATATCTGGACAAGTTGAAGAAAGAAGATCCGGACGCAGAGTAGCGTTTCTTCTAGACTTCTCGATCCGCGAGGTAGCTAGGCGAGAGCGGTTTGATCACAGCGCTTGGTCTAAGGCTGATCAGCATACTCTCAACTTTCTCCATGTAGCCCATGCTTTCCGACCTCAGATTCTGCATGAACTCCATGTAATCTGAGTAGTTTCTGTGGAGCGAAATCATGACCCCATTCATTCCCAGACCTTCACCGCTTGCCACAAATATCACACTCGGATTTGTCATCACCAGATTTCTTGCGCGTTCTTGCTCATCTGAGTCAAGCGTTGTCCTTGCTTTTCCAAGAGTGATTGCCATGATCTCATACCCAAGTTTTGTGAACTCTGGTATCACCGTGAATCCCTGAATGATGCCTTCATCAACAAGCTTGTGCCTCAGTCTTGTGATGGTTGGCTGAGAAACCCCGAGAACCTTTGCCAGCTCTCGATCACTCCTCTTGGAATCCTTCAGTAACTCCCAGAGCAACCGTCTCATCCGATCCTTCATCACGCAGATTCCCTACCACTCGCTACATGAATTCCTGACCATAGACGCATCACACCTTAAGAAAGCTTTCGGAATCAAGCACACTGCAAGACTCGAGCCCGATGTTTCTTGAAGAACAAGAGTGGCACAAGGGACCCAATCATCAACAAAGACAGATGTATCAATGATACAACCTCCGGAATCTGCCCCGTCCAAGTTGTCGGACCATAACCTGAAATGGTGCAACGCGCGCTAACTACGACTGTTGGCGTTCCTGAAACCGAACCTACAGCATATTCAACAACGAAAGTTCCATCTGGCTTCAAAGCCTGAGGACCAATTGTGAGAGACGTGACATTGTCACCATCCACAACCCGAATGGTGTCCACATAGTGCCCGGAAATCTGGATATCATTCCAGACAGTAATGTTGAGATATGTGTAGCCATCCGTATCGAAGGGAAAAACATCACGAACTTCTGGATGGTGAGAGAAGGCTGGCTTCACGAATGATACTCCAAAGATTGCCACAGTAACTAACAGTAAATAAAGAGACCTGTGCAATGTTCATCAGATTCAATCTTTACACAATAATTGCATTTGAGTGTTTCGTAGCTGATTCGTCGCTAGAGCAGGTAGAGCTGAGAGTACAGCACAAATCCTATTAAGATTGATGAGAGCCACACAATGATAGTCAGACGCATAAGCTTCTTATTTCGGAAGCAGTTTCTCAAGTCTGATTGCAAGCGCCACACTACTACTAGCCAGATTCCCAGAATGATGGCTACGATACCAACAAAAGAGTGTCCAAGCGTGGCAAGTGAGATAGGATGGAACGGTTGAGTGCGGATAATGACCATTTGAGAAAGGGATGGGAGCATGACTAGACCAAACGAGAGCAAGTTTGCTACGACAGCTACTATCATTACTAGCCCATGGAATACGTGTTTTCTTCTTCGTTTAAATTCCATACTCACCAGAATCAAAACGAGAATTGCTAGTTGAAGAACCGCATTGACCTGAGGTGAGAACAGAGGACTCACAATTCCACCGCTATACTACTTGATCTGCTAGCATAAAGCACTTGAGGACAAGAGGCAAGCGGAAGTGTTCTTCTGTGTCAGCCACTAGTTCACTAGGTGTTATCTTAGATGAGTTGCCAATGAGCGTGCTTTAGTGCTTCTCTCGCTAGTCTTCCGGAGAGAAAGTGATTTTCGCTTGTCTGAGCAGATTCGCGTTTGTCACTACACTGACTGAACTTGTCGCCATCGCGATCTCCGCTAGAGCAGGGTGCGCCAGTCCTAGCATGGCGAGTGGTATAGTTGCAGCATTATAGAAGAAGGCCCAGAATAGGTTCTGTTTGATTTTTCGAAAGGTGGCTCGAGAAAGCTTCACAGCTGTGACTACGCCTGACAACTGTCCCCTTACCAATGTCACGTCAGCAGATTCGATGGCGATATCGGTACCTGTTCCGATGGCGATTCCAACATTCGCTGCTGTCAAAGCTGGTGCATCATTTATGCCATCACCAACCATGGCTACTGTTTCTCCATCCTCCTGTAATCTCTGGATTTCCTTTACCTTTTGATCTGGGAGAACTTCTGCTAAAACCCGTGATATGCCGACCTTTTGAGCGATGGCTTTTGCCGTGCGTTCATTGTCTCCTGTGAGTATAGTCGTTCTGATCCCCATTCGCTCGAGTTCTCGGATTGCGTGCACTGAATCATCTTTGAGTGTGTCTGCAACTGCTACAACTCCTGCGATGTGTCCCTCAATGGCAACAAGCATGGCGGTCTTGGCTTCCCGTTCGAAACCTTCCAAAGCGTCCTCTTGCGACTTGAAATCTACTTTTTCCTCTTGCATGAGCTTTCTGTTTCCGACTTTGTGTTTTGTCAGGGCATACGAGTCAGCTTCTGTTGCTAGGTAGTGAGTGGTGCCAAGTGTGTAGTCGTAGTCAAAGCCATAGACGATGATTTTCTCGTAGCTGGTGCCTGAGAGTGTCGCGTAAACTACGCAGGAGTATTTCATCTGATAGATTGGATCGTAAGACTCCATGAGACCTGTGTTGTCGCTCCCTGTGTTAGCAAGAGAATAGGTGAAAGTCTGGATGGTCCCTGAAGTGGTGAAGTTATATTCACCAGCGTCAGCTATGGTTGTAGCTCCATGCTTCAAAGTGTCTGTCGTGTAGGTTCCTATCGAGAAGGCTGCGAGTTTGATGTAGTTGTAGCTGAGGGCTTCTGCGTCTTTTGGGTTCATCTTGGGTACATCTTTCTTCCACCACATCTTGTCATTAGAACTCTCATAGTAGACCCAGATAATGTCGCCACTGTCGTAAGTGAAAGCAGTGGTTATTGTTCCATCGGATCCTGTGGTTAGTGTTTCCAAAAGTGTTGATCCATCACTTGCGTAGACTTTCAATGTTTTTGATGCGAGAGCTGAGCCAGCATACGCGTCTGTGAGCGCGAATTTGAGGGGTTTCTGAACATCAACCTTGTGCCCTGCACCATCTCCGCCTACACCGAAGCCAGCGAAAGGATTGAAGTTGCCTAAGTCGATTTTTGGTAGGCTGAAGCCTCCGCCGATGACGAGAATCAGCACGATTGCCAGTATGATCAGCGTTGAATCCTTCAAGCTTTTTCCTTTCCTCCTATAATTTTTCGCAGAGCCCGTGGCTTCAACGCGTTAATAATGGCTTCTTAGGGTTAATCTCCCAGCCAGTCTTGCGTTTGAGTAGGAGAAAGCATTTTATCCGTGTCTTATGGCTGGTCTGCGGGTTGTTCTTATGGCTGACCAGGAGAAAACACCTGAAGAAATCCTCCTAGACGCCAGAAATGCAAATCTAAGGTCTTATGCTGGATCTACAGTGCAAACAATACCGAAGTCATGGCTGAGACGAGTTGATCTGCAATCTTTTTTCAATGCAGATCTTGAAATCGCTCTTGTTCATGCTGAAGGACAACCACACATTGAGATCCGCAGAAGGCAGTGGGCTGTAGAAGTGGTGGAAAGATGAGCAATCGGACACGATTTGCGATTTCCGCATTGATGATATTGGCTGGCAGTGCAGTCATATGGTTTCTCGGCTGGCTTGCCTGGGATCTTATTGACTTGTGGAATTACCTTCAAAACTATGCATACCAACATCTGCTCTTGTTGATGATGTCAGTGTGGATTGTGGCAGGACTGGCACGAGCAAGACCTCATCGCAATCCTGGAACTACTGATGCCCCAGTGATCAGAGAAGTTCAGAGGCAGCCAAAGAATAACCCCCACCAAGTCCTAAGCACAGATCCAGACCTCAAGGCGTTGTCTGCTAAGGTTGATGAACTTCTTGAGAAACAGACAGATGTCCAAGCTGTTATGAGGTTTTTCAAAACCAGAACACAGAAAGACAGCTTGAAGAGACCCATCAGGAAGTCTGAGATCAAAATCGAGATCCCTAAAGATGTAGCTGAAACGCTGAAACTCAAGCAACCCAAGCCTAAGAAAAGCCTAGAAAAGGAAAGCGACAACCATGCTTGAAGGGATCCTCAACCGATTGCCATTCAGAAGCCCCAAAGGCGTCAAGGGATTAAATGCCACTGAAAACAACTTGAAAATGACCGGTGCCATTGTCGGGCCATTCTTGGTCATGTGGCTGTTTGTCAAGATGTTCCTTCCAGACGCGATGTATGATATAGCCATCACGGTGTCGCTTTTCACTTGGCTTGCTTGGGTGGTTGTTTTGTGGGCTTGGTGTCGAAGCGATGCTGCAGGCTACATACCCTTTCCGCAGAGTAAATGGAAATTTCCTGATGGAACCTGCAGAACTTTTGATGTCAAAGTTCCTCCCGACTCGTGGGAAAGACTCGCTGATTTTCCCGATGGTAAAATAGCTTACAAAGTGTACTTCGCTGATGCCTATGCCTACCAAGATCCAGACCTGCCTTACCCAGATGTCTTTGATATGGCGTATTGGATTCTGCCGTGCCCGTGGGATGAAGCGTTTTAGAGACGAGCCTTTGGAGAGTTCTTTCACAAAGGTGTCTTTGTTCAGCATCCGGCTTGCGAGGACATCTCAGTCTACGTTTTAGATTGGGAGACTAAGGAAGGTGAACGGTTCCCAGTCTGCTTAGTGAGCGACTGCTCCTTCGCCTATCATCAGACTCTTAACACTTTCAGGGCTCCTGACATGTCAGAGCAGGGAGTCAGCAAAGCTCATGCCCTGATGGTGTTGTACCGGGATGGGAGGAAGAGAGAGGAAAAACTGCTTTCTCACGCTCGATACTTGGAAGACAGGCTGGAGATTTCAGAACGAGAAGCCTCGGAAGACTTCAAGAAAGCAGCTGACCATCGCCTAAAGGCTATAAGAGGTCGGCATGCCAGAATCATGGACACAAAACAGCCTTTGATTACAAGGATCTTCAATATGAGAACTGTCGCCACTGCTTTGCTAGTGATCACGTTTGTGTTACTTGTTGGCAAGTTGATTTTCCACTGGTGGTAAATATGAGCATGAAACCAAAAAAGAGAGGTCTTAGGCAAAGAATTTCAGAAGCAATTTGGAGGCCTCAGAGGACTCGAGAAGCTTTCGATCGCATGAGGCAAGACGCGGGATTCATCCCAATTTTCAACGTGGACGATCTTGAAGCTCGACGTCAGGAGATTCGCAAGATACTGAGCATTGTGAAGGACAACATTTTCGATCCTTCTTTGGGCTCTGCTGTACAAAGGTCGGTTGTGCAGCAAACGTTTCAGCTTTTCTTCTGTGAAGGTGATCCATGGTACAGGGGACTGGATGATCGGGAATTAGCTGAGAAAGTGAGTTGTTTTCTAGCCAACTGCACAGACTGCGGATATCTTGAACCGTTCATGCCGGACCTGTTTGAAGAAGCCATGCAACTTTTGCACTTGAGCTTCAAAGCGCTCGACGTCACAAACACACCGCCTTACATCATCGAATCAAGACCCATACTGACACCACTGCAGAGACCCCAATACGATGTGAGAAGAGTGGAGGAATATGTCACAGAAAACCAGCAATCTAATGCCGAAGATTAAGCTCATGTGGGTACGCGGTAGAGGTAAGATCCAATTCAACAGACCTCACACCTACACGAATCTTGGATTGAGAGGCTCTGGCAAATCCGCTCTTCTAGAGGCTCTCGCCATACGCTTTGATAAGATCATCGACCTTTTCGGTTCCAGAGACTCAGAAGGCCTGGCATGGTGTCGATCTCCCTTCAAAGATTCTATTCTCTTCATAATAGGCGACAGTGTAGAGATATCAAGCGAATGGCCGTACAAGAAGGTCTCAGAACTAACTTTGTCGGATCTCAATGACTACAAAGTGATTCTCAGCGTGTCAGCCTTCTACGGCAACTTGGACGAAGAATTCGACGCCCTAAATCACATCCTATACAACGTGCTGTACCGACGGATCCAATGGAGCAAAGTTTGGTTTCTGATGGTCAGAGAAGCGTCCAACTTTATTTACTCACGAATCAAGATCTCCAGAAACCAGAGTGTTGCTAAAAACGATTTCATCTATCTGCTTAGAGAAGCCCGTCATATGGGCTATGCTGTCGGTGCAGACACGATCAGGTGGACCAGCATAGATAAAGAAATTCGAGACGTGAGCGACTACATTTTCATCAAGCGTGTAGGCGTTCAAGGACTCCCTAGAGACCTCAGATTCATCTACGGCTATGTGAACCCCATCTCCATGATGAACCCTAAGCCTCATCAGTTTGTTTTGCTTTCCAGTCGAGGGCCAATAGCAATTGGTCTCTTCAGTAAGCCACCTTGGCATAAAGAGGAGAAAGAGAACCTCTTCAAAAAGTTGAACATTCAAATCAAGTATGGCGAAGTGCCTCAGGTAGGAATTGGCATTCAGCTTTCAGATTGGGATCATGCTGAGATCATCAAGACGTATGTAGATACTGGTAAGGTGAGTGAGACTGAGAGGCTGTGTGGTAGAGCTCGAGGTACAATCTATCGTCATGTTAAGAAACATAACCTCTCGATCAAAAGGAAAGGATTCTGTGAAAGATGCAGAAGAGTAAAAGGGGCATATACTGAACAGGTCATCCTGACTCGAGGTGTCGCAAAAGGCTCGCTCGCTCACTTACCCTCAGCAGCAACCTCCTCTAAACCTAAACCTAGGATTGGAGCGAAAAACGATGTTAATTTTACATTAGCAAGAAATGTAAAACCAGAAACAGAATGACAGAAGATGGCGGGAAGGAAGAGAAGCTCAACAGATTTCCCCAATGTCACTAGATCACAGTTTGCCGAGATCCTTGAGAGAGCCCGAAAAACCCGCTATGTGCGATGTCCCTATCTTTCCATGAGAGACGCTTCGCTGATCGCTTTTGAGTTTCTCTTTAAAACTCGAGTTAGTGAGAGTGTAGGCAGAGTTTTTCCTGAAGATAAAGAGGATAGACAAAGGAGCGAGTTTCTAGATAGATATAAAGGAATTCGGATTGGCGATTTTGAGATCTCCAGGGTTAAAGGGCGAGAAGTTCTTCGATGTCGATTTCGAGTGTTAAAACGTGGCTGTAGAAAGAAATTATGTGAGAGTTGTGGCGAAAGAAATGGGCTTAAATCCAGTTATTGTAGAGAGTGTGGGGCTACGCTGGAAAAGGTCAGGTATGATTCTAGGCTCAAGGAGCACTTTGTGTGGGACTCGGTAAGACTAGATGATCCATTTGTTCAGTACATAATTGAGTGGCTTGATTTCCTAAGGAGCAATTCGAGGGATCCTGATTCTCGAGTGTGGAGTATCACTCGGCAGAGGGCTTGGCAGATTTGTAGAGGCTTGGGCATAATGAACCATATACAGCGACACTGGCGAGCTACTCAGCTCGCGGACACAATGGACCCGTTTACTCTCAAAGAAGCGTTACATAGAGCCACTATGCCCTTTGAATATGTGCATAGAGCTGAGAGTCGAAGGCTAGAGAAAGAAGAAGAAGCCGACAAAGTATGGGCTTGATTTCCTCAAGGCAAAGACTCGCATGGCGTGCGCATCACTCCTTTTCTTTTCCTAGTAAAGCAAGGGTGAGAACGAAGGGTATCGCTAGGAGAAGAAGTACGACGACGAGAAGAGCCAGAAAGAAGGGAGAATTCAAGAATGATC
>CAYFWV010000055.1:0-6218 GCA_964346975.1 uncultured Candidatus Bathyarchaeia archaeon | reverse complement strand
AAAATGTGGAATGCCTCCCGCTTTGCCAGTCTTCTGCTGAAAGACTACAAATCTGAAGAAACTCCGGAGCTTACTCTGCTTGACAAGTGGTTGATGGCGAAGATGGACAAGGCGACCCTAAAAGTAACGGAAGCGATGGAGAAAGGTCAATTCAACACTGCGCTCGATGAAATCAGAAACTTTGCTTGGCGTGACCTGTGTGACAACTACATAGAAGCAGCGAAACATAGGCTCTATAATTCAGGTATTTACGGCGAAGAGAAGAGAAAGGCTGCTCAATACGCTCTTTATACGGCTCTCTACCGGTTTCTCCGACTGTTTGCACCAGTTGCTCCGCACATAACAGAGGAAATCTACCAAACGATGTTCGCAGAAGACATGGGCTACAGAAGCATACATGTTACTCCATGGCCAGACGTTGGAGCAGATTATGACCAGGAGGCTCTGGAGAAAGGCGACTTATTGGTTGCAGTAATCAGCGAGATTCGAAGAGAGAAATCCAGAAAGAGAATGCCTCTAAACGCCCCCATCAAGGAACTGACGGTGCACGCGGCAAATCGTGCTGACGCAGTAACATTGTCCGAGGCCTCTGAACATATAACAGGAACCTGCAAAATCGAGAGAATCACCATCACCTCCAATGAGGGTGAAGGGGTGGAAGTTCAAGGGTTCAAAGGAGTCAAGTTTGAAGGAGTCTGTTAAGGCGCTGCTTGCATTGTCCCAGATTGACTAGTAACTTTTCAGACCACATACGTGTCTGCTCGCTTCTCTTTAGGGTTTGAATCTGAGTATTGCTGCTATTCCGCCAAACGCGTCTCTAAGCATCTGACCTTCTTCTGTGTCAGCAGAAATCATCTCCGTGTCGGCATTTGCTCTCACCGCCTCTTCAGCGAGTTCTTCAACCACGTCCACAGCTTCATCCGCATTAAGAGAGGGTGACTTGCATTTGGGGCATGCTTGTCCTGTAAGACTCTGGCGAAAACTCTCAAGTTGTTTGCTTTTCATCGTTTCTAGTTTGGATGAGTCACATGCTGCGCACCTAACGTTTACACGCACTATATCCAAAGCTTCAGAGAGAAGAAGTACTCTAACTGCTCCCATCTTCAAAGCATGTCTGACTTCGTTCTCTCCATATGTCGCAAGACCTGTATCATGTCCAACCTCGTAGAGAAAGTCTTGCATGAGTTTCGTTTCTTCTATGTAACGGACTCTTCGCATGATTTCAGGAGCCTTCTCAACGACTTCTTTGACTCCTTGGATTCCTACATATGCGGTGTCAATCGAGGTGAGCACCTTTGCTTTCAGTTGATAATGGAGATAATCTCCCTTCTGAAAATCATATTTTATGGGGCCTGGGCCTGCGATGATTATTCCTTTCAGATTTTCTGTGTCCAGAAATGCATCGGTTGCATGTTTTCCCACACGGTTGAAAAATTCAAGGACCTTTGCTTCCCTTTGTCGTTCGAATCGTCTTGCTGACTGTCCACCTGCTCGCATTTTTCCTGGGACTCCAGAAGTGATCTCGGTAAGAATGTTGAGGCGTCTTCCCTGCAAAGTTGCGAATGTTGCCTCACTGGAGTCCATGAGCAGAATTCCATACACTTCTTTCTCCTTCAGCATTTCTTGAAGATGTTCTGTGTGGAATCTTGAGTCACATCGATAGAGGTTGATGGTGATCGGTTCCAATGGTGTCAGCACATAGGTTTCATTGCGCTCACTCCCCGGACCGTTCTGAGGTATAGATCCGCTGAAGATTACAAGTCCATTTTCAGGCACCTTTCGAAACAGTTTCAGCCTTTGTTGAGTTTTCGTGATTGCATCCTGGACATTGCTCCTTGTGGTGTCAGATTTTATGTTTGCAGCGGTGCCATACTCTTGTCTGAGAGTGTTGAGAACTTCACTAATCTGCTTTCCAGGCGGAACATATAGACTCACAAGTTCTGTTCCGCGACCTTCTTTACGAGCCAGCATGTCCAGTGACTTCTTAAGGCGAAACCGCTCTAGCGAAGTGCGCTTTTTCGACGACTGGCTCAAAGAATTCTCCCTTATGACGCAACAACGGCTACATTAAGAGCCCAACAGATAAAAGTTGTGTGTCACGACCTTTCCTCTTTAGCGCAGGGGAGACTGCTCAGGCGAAGAAACGCTCTAGTACAGATTTCTGGGACGAAAGCTTCAAGCTGTCTGTGCTATGTGAGTTTCAGATAGACTCGCCGGTTGTTTTTTCCTTTATTTCTAGTCCTAATCAGCTCTATCTGTCCCACTTCTCTCAAGTTTCTAACATGAGTTCCCCCGTCTGCTTGTCTGTCCAAGTCATCTATTTCAACTATGCGTAGATTAGGAACGTCCGGCGGCAGCGCTTCTGCCATTTTGATCACTCCTGCTATCTCCAAGGCCTTCTTTCTGGGTAGTTCATACCATCTCACAGAAACGTCTTTTCTCAGGAGTTTGTTTGTCTCACTTATGTACTTGGTGAGTGTGTTCTGATCGTATTGTTCTAGGTTGAAGTCAAAGCGGATCTTGTCTTCTTCCAGTTGATTGCCAGTCACGAGTGCGCCTGTTCCTTTGCACAGAAGTGAGGCGAACAGATGAGCTGCAGTATGACTTCTCATAAGTCTGTATCTGCGATTCCAATCGAGAATGCAATGAACAGAGTCTCCTTCCATCAGGCCTGGGTGATCAACTTCGTGGGATATGTTTCCATCGAATTTGCCTACGAAAATGACTTTGAAGGTTTCATTTCTCCTTGCGATTTCTCCAGTGTCGTGAGGCTGTCCTCCCCCTCTAGGATAGAAAATAGTTTGATCTAGAGTAACGTACTTTCCGTCTCGGACGGACACCACTGTCGCATCGCACTCTTTAAGATAGCTATCGTGCAGATACAGAGTAGCGGTCATCACTACATCTCTTGAGATTGTGGTCTACAGAGTTTATAAGCACCTAGGTTCTTCTTGGCGGCGCAGCGGAATGGTTAGCTTTTTAGCTTGTGCCAGTAAGAGGTACTCTGGTCTTCAAACTGCAGATGGGCTTTGACGTTGTCAGAGAGATTCTGAAGGTGATAGCAGTACTTACGATGACTATCGACCATGTTGGAGTCATATTGTTTCCTGAGTTTCTTCTTCTACGCGTGGTGGGGCGAATTGCCATTCCATTATTCTGCTATCTCTTGGTTCTTGGAGTTGAGAGAACAAGGAATCACAGAGATTATCTTGTGAGACTCTGTTCTTTCGGTGTTGTTTCTCAAATTCCTTACTTTCTCGCTTTTGGAATAGGACCGTTTGAGCAGTTGAATATCCTCTTCACGCTATTCTTTGGCGCTTCTGCTCTTGTTCTCTTCAGAATGAGAAATGCGCTTCTCATTCTTCCTGTCCTAGCTGCTGTTGCTCTCAACTCTGAGGGAACACTGTATGCGATGGCTCTCATAGGATGTGTGCAGGTGTTGAGGGAGAATACGGAGCTTGGAGTCGTCGTTTTGTTCACGCTCAACACTCCGTTTCTAGTGACGGGAAACATCCAATTCTTGTCTCTTGCTGCATTACCGCTTATCGTTCTTCATAAAGAAGGTTGGGTCAGAATGACGATGGCAACAACTCGGGACTCTTGGTATTTTTCTTGGAAGAAGTATATCTTCTATGTCTATTATCCACTGCATCTAACTACATTGTTTGTGGTCAGTCAGCTTCACTGGTGAGTGAGTGTGTATCTTGAGATTCGCCTTTTCACAAAGCTCTGCTCTGAGTAGTGAGTGTCTGTCTTACATTTAAATAGAAAGGTTTCTCATAATGAGCTATGGACGTTGCGACTCTACTACTGCTTCTGGTGGGTAGTATCTTCTCGGGTGCTGTGAATGCGATGATAGGTGGTGGATCATTAATTTCAGTTCCCCTGCTGGTTTTTTCCGGGTTGCCCCCTCACCTGGCTATAGGGACAAACAGGTTTGCGATGATTTTCAACACTGGAGTAGGAGCGACAGACTACTACGGAGAAGTGAAATACAGTGTGAAGTTAGCTTTGGCACTTGCACTAGTTGCTTCGGGTGGGTCATACATGGGAGCCACTATTGTTCTTCAGACAGCAGAAGCGACTCTCAAGTACATGATTGGAATCTTGATGCTAGTCATGGGTGGAGTAGTAGTCTACAAGAGAAAGCTTGGCTTGGAGGAAAAGGAACTCAATCCTACAAAAGCCAACTATTTGACAATGGCTATTCTAGCCTTTTTTCTCGGCATCTACGGCGGCTTCTATGGAGCTGGAATATCTACGTTGTTTACATTTGTTTTCATTTCATTTCTCGGAGTGAGTTTTATCAAGAGCGCTGGCATCACAAGATTCATCGTGAGTATACTCTCGATGATTGCATTCTCAGTTTTCCTTGTGAACGGGAAGATTGACTTCACTTATGGGCTGGTGCTTCTGGTGAGTTTCGTAGCAGGAGCCAAGATTGGCGTTCAGTTGGCTGTGCGAGCTGGAAATGTCTGGGTGAAACGGTTGTTTGTGGTTCTGGTCATTGTCTCTTCAGTGAGCTTGCTGACCACATGATATCGAAATCTGGAAAAAGTTAATAAAAATCGAGTTCTCTTCTCCATTAAAAGGATTGCCTGATGACTGCCGATTTGTTTGAAGCTGTGCAAAGAGTCTTTCTCTTGATTGTTGTAGCAATTTCTTTCGCTATTATAGTCTCATATGTCCTGTCCATGGGTTTGGGCATCTTAGTTCTTTTTTCCACTTCAGATGGTCTTGTCTTTAGCCGCGGATCAATCTCTATTAACCCACTTCTAATTGTTGATGTCGAGATAAATGTGAACGCAGGCCTGTACTTTCTGATTTTATGGGGGGTCTTCGCTCTGTGCTTTGTTGCAGCGTGGAAATATAGGGAAGGGCTATTGCACAAAGTCAAAAGTCTTTTCTCAGGTGTCTCTGAGGGAAATCCCTTCACTAACAATCTGCTGGCAATGCCCATGATCACATCCATGCTGTTTGTGACCACAATCATCCTGCACACTCTGCAGAGCCAAGCTGGGTTCCCAACAGGTGAGCCGCCTATCAGCGACTCCTTTCTGGATTTCATAATGGTTTCGCGTGCTCCAATCGTCGAGGAGGTGGTTTTTCGTATAGTTCCCATCGGGGCATTCCTGGTGACTTACATTTCTGTGGTGGGAGGAAGGACGAGAGGTATGTTGACGCTGAGCGGGCGACTGCGGTTGTTTTTTCTGTCAATTGTTCAGCCTGACAAGGCTAAGGGTGAGCTGGGACTAAAAACAATAGGTGAGAATGGTTTCTTTGGTGGTGGGATGACTTGGGGCGAATGGATAATGGTATTCTTTACTGGTGTCTTCTTCGGATTGGCTCACTACTATGGTGGTTGGGGACCTGGGAAGATCTCCCAAGCAGCATTGAATGGTGTGATCTTCGCCCTGGCATATCTCTACTACGGAGTTCAGGCCCCAATTTTGCTTCACTGGTTTTTCAACTACTATTTTACTGTTTTTGATCTATCGAGTACATACTCTCTGACAGGAATTGATATTGCCTATTTTGCTTCTCTTGTGACTTTCTTTCTGGGTGTCTTGGCATGGGTGATGCTGATAGTTCTATGCCTGGTCATGGTTGTGAGGATGCTTCGGACTGGTTCTGCGGAATCTTCAGCAGCTTAGGGTGTGCTGGGTCAGCATCTAGCTCTTGGAGATGGCTGCGAGGACGTCTTCAATTCTGACTCGTTTTTCCTCGTGTCTTGTCATGTGTCTCACCATCGCTTTTCCATCTTCAAGTTCCCGAGGTCCAATGATTACTGTGTAATGCACTTTTCTCTTGGAGGCGTGTTGCAGTGAGCTGGCAACTTTGCGCCCCATTATGTCCACTTCTGTGGGGATTCCGTATGCTCTAAGCTCTGATGCGAGGATCATGGCTCTCGGGATGGCTTCGTTTCCGATTGGTATAATCGCCACGGTTCTTGATGCAGGCTTCGGACTAGCGTGTTGCTTGTCTACTGCCAGGATTATGCGATCTAGTCCGTGGGCAACTCCAACAGCTGGCGTCGCTTCGCCTCCGAAAAGCTCGACGAGTTTGTTGTACCGTCCACCTCCGCCGAGTGAGATGTCCATGTCGGGAACCAGAGGTTCGAAAATCAGGCCAGTGTAATACTCTAGGCCACGGGCAAATCCTATTTCAATGGAAATTCTGGAGTCAACTCCGGCTTCCTCGTGTAGTGTGAGGATTTG
>CAYFWV010000054.1:0-33120 GCA_964346975.1 uncultured Candidatus Bathyarchaeia archaeon | reverse complement strand
ATGAGGTCTGTGGCGATGTCTTCCACATGATACCAACTGACTCCACCGTCAAATGAGATGGCGTCTGTGAAGCTGAGCATGCCATCAGGGGCTCCGGGATCATCAATCCAGTCAGTGATTCCATAGAACCCACTGTATTGTGGCCAGACCTCATGCCAGGTCGTCCCGATAGGTGCAAAGACGATGTTTGGATCATAGTAGGGCCATTTCAACTCCAGAAGCAAACTGGTAACCTCCGGAAAATGAAACGGGAACGGAAGCGGACCAGAGAGGTTGAGCGTTAGCGTCATTCTGTCAACGTGGAACCATTCAACCACTTGAGTATCCCAGCTTGTCATGTCAATCTGATCATTGGGACTGAGCTGTCCAAATGGATCACCTAGATCTTCCCAACTCGACAGATGCCATTTCTCAAAGGGCGGATCTACGTCTGGCGCAATCAGCTGCCAGTCGGTGGTGCAATTGGGCTCGGTGATCGGGTACTCTCCAGGCCACAGGATACCTTTTGTGTGATGCATGTGGATTGGGTTGAGGGTGATATCTGAGTGCATGTGAATCGGCTTCAGAGCCGGTCCATGCAAAGTCATTTCATCTGAGAGCTGAGCACTTGCAGGTGTGTAGATGACAGCAAAGAGTGATGCTGAGATTAGTGAGACGAGAATAAGCAGCGTATAAACTTGTTTTCTGTCAATATGTAGCAACTTTCTTTTCTTCTCCTTTCTTTCCGATATACCAGTATAGACTGCTCCTTAAAAAAACCTATGGAAGAGAATTCCAGAGTTTCTGGCGCTTGCTTGGAATGTGGCGAATCGCTCACACGAGGCCTGAGAAGCACCCTGCTGCCGTTCTATGGTTCCGATTGGTGAAGTAAACAGGTTTACGTTACACTTTCACTCTAGTTTCACGTCGCTATACGCTATAGCAGATAAAAACCATTAATAGCCGCGATAATTTGAGCTACTAGGAGACAGGTTGAATGTCATACGCCACAGTGTTTAAGGATGAAACGAAACTTGACATCAATTACACCCCGTCAACACTCAAACATCGCGATCCCCAGCTCCGCCTCTTAACTCAGTATTTTCGCCACTCCATTGAAACACCAGGGCGAATGACGCAACGCGTAATCATAACCGGGAAGGTTGGAACGGGAAAAACCGTGTTGACGCAGCATTTTGGGCGTGGCATAACACGTGAAGCACAGCAACGCAACATTAACCTCCACTATGCGCACGTCAACTGCCGCCAGAACAAAGGCAGCTTCTTCCTCATACTGCAACAGATCGTGTCACAGTTTCACCCGACTTTCCCGAAGCGCGGGTACTCTGCCGAAGAGCTGTTTCAGGTGCTCATGCAGATTCTTGACGATGAGAACATCTATCTCATCGCCACCCTAGACGAGTTGGAGCCCCTCATCCAAAACGAAGGATCAGAACCCCTCTACAAACTAAGTCGCATAGAGGAAACGCGGTCACGAACGCCGGGAAGACTCTCGCTCATCTGCGTCCTACGCCAGCTGACCTGGCTGGACAAGCTGGATGAAAGCACTCGCAGCACACTTCAAAACAACATAATTCAGCTAGGTGCGTACTCCAGACAGCAGCTTGAAGACATCCTACATGATCGTATCATGCTTGCGTTCAAACAAGGAGTCATGCCACCCGAAACTGTCTCCCTCGCAGCCGAGTTAGGTGAAGAAGAAGGAGGAAACGCCCGGTACGCAATCGAGCTTCTGTGGAGAGCTGGAAAATATGCAGACACTGAAGGAGTGAGAGAAGTAGTGCCTGAACACATCAGAAAAGCTGGCGGAAACGTGTATGCAAGCGTCCGGAGAGATGAGATCACGCACCTAGATCTGCACAAGAAACTCTTGCTCCTCGGGATTGCCCGACGATTTCAACAGACTGAAAGCTCCCATATTTCTATGGGGGAAGCCGAAGAGTATTATGCGATTGTGTGCGAAGAGCTCGATGAGAAACGGCGTGGGCATACTCAGTTGTGGAAGTATGTGAAGGAACTCTCGGCCCTGGGACTAATTAAGGCTCAAATCTCAACGAACGGTCAACGTGGGAAAACCACACTGATTGGACTGCTTCGAATCGCTGCGGTGGATTTGGAAGCAGCATTGAGCGAAAGCCTGCAACGCCATGCCAAGAGGGGCTACGCGTGATCATGGTTGAGGACGCTTTCTCCTCACGAGGAAGAGTCAGAATTCTACGTATTCTCTCTGAAATAGAGGAACTAAACATTTCGGAAATAGCGAGACGGGCAGGCTTGAATTACACGACGACCAATGAACACCTGCAAGTGCTTGAGGAAGCTGGGTTGATAAGACACAAATCCTTTGGGCGTATTCGCATCTACCGCTTCAATGACTCCAATGCCAAGACAAGAGCCATAAAGGAGTTGATGGACGTTTGGGAGCAAGACAGCAGATCAACATCACCGTGAAGGAAGTCTTGAGATGAGTATGGTTGACATAAGTGAGAAACCGGATGTTTTCCGTGAAGCAACCGCCAGAGGGGAGATTCAGCTGTCACGGGAAACGCTGCGACTAATCAAGGAGAACAAGGTTGAGAAGGGTGATGTTCTCAGTGTCGCAAAGGTTGCAGGGATCTTGGCAGCGAAGAAGACGAGTGAAATCATACCTTTTTGTCATCCGCTGGCTGTATCAACCGTGACTGTCAAAATCGAAACGTTGGATTCACGAGTCGTCGTTGAAGCAACGGTGAAAGCATTCGGGAAAACAGGAGTAGAAATGGAGGCGTTGACGGCCGTATCTGTCGCCCTCTTGACTGTGTGGGACATGACGAAGCAGTACGAGAAAGATGCTGGAGGACAATATCCCGCTACGGTCATCACAGATGTGAGAGTCCGACGCAAGGTGAAGAAGTGTTGAGTGAATCGTCCCGCCAGCACAAGATTCACGCGCCAAAGCAACTTGGCTTCGTTCTGGTTACGTGCAGCACCTCTCGATTTGCCCAAAAAGAAGCAGGAGAGCACATGGGCGATCCTTCAGGCGACTTGATTGTTCGCAAACTCATTGAACATGGCCACAGAATTTCTGGACGTGTTCTTGTCTCAGTTGAGACAGAGATGATTGAGAATGCTCTTGCTGTCGCTTTGCAAGACGAAACCGTCGATGCTGTAGTTTTCTGTGGTGGGACTGGAATTGCCCCGAAGGATGTGACAATAGAAACCGTCACTCCCATGCTCTCCAAGATTCTACCCGGATTTGGCGAGTTGTTTCGTCAACTCAGCTATGATAGCATTGGGTCGGCTGCCATTCTGAGCCGAGCGATGGCCGGGCTTGCTCGGGGCAAAGCGGTTTTCTGCATTCCTGGAAGTCTGGACGCAGTGCGACTCTGCTTCGACAAGCTTATATTGCCTGAAGCAGGTCACATCGTAAAGCATTCTCGGGAAATGCCATGATCACAGATGGGTTTGGTCGTCCGGTCCTGAACCTGCGAATCTCAATAACTCAACGCTGCAATTTTCAGTGTCCTTATTGCCATCGAGAAGGCCAATCGACAGATCCTAGTGGGCAACCTGTAGAAATGACTGCAGAGGAGATCATCCGCTTGGCGAAAGTTGCCATTGACCTGGATATAAAGAAGATAAAACTCACCGGTGGCGAACCTCTGCTCCGAAGAGACCTGTTGAAGATTGTGAGTGGCATCGCCAGTTTGCCAGGCGTTGAGGATCTGTCGATGACCAGCAATGGAACTCTCTTGGCACCAACGGCCAAGGATTTGCGAGGCAGCGGATTGATGAGAGTCAACATAAGTCTGCCATCTCTAAACCCACGCATCTACACGAAATTGATGGGAGGGGCCCTCCGACATGTATTGCGTGGGATCAAAGCAGCGATTGACGCAGAGTTGCATCCTGTGAAATTGAACATGCTAGTTCTTAGGAGATGGAATGAAGACGAGATTCCCGGAATGATTGCGTTTGCGAGAAAGAGTCATGCCCTCTTGCAGCTCATAGAGTTGGAGGCCATCAATCTGACCGAAGCCTACTACAATCTCCACCATTACCCGCTTGAAAACGTTGAGATGGATTTTGCGAAACGCGCCCTGCGTGTTGAGGCTCGATCGGACATGCAGAACAGACGTGTGTATCATCTGCCTGAAGGGGTTGTGGAAGTCATTCGACCAACTGAAAACTCAGAGTTCTGCAGTCATTGCACAAGACTGCGGCTGACAAGCGACGGAAAACTGAAGCCCTGCCTCATGCTGAACTCGAATCTGATTGACGTGTTGACCCCCATGAGACAGGGAGCAACCAACCAGCAATTGAGAGAGCTTTTCTCCGATACTTGCCGAAACAGGATTCCCTTCTACAGAACAGCGACCGTGAGACAATCGAACTAGCTTCCACGAACTGAGACCGCTCTGCGTATGCACGCATTCAGGCTTACCGAGATCCGCTAGTCCGCCGATTTCAAGATTAGCTTCATCTGTCTCTTGCTTCCAGCTAAATAGCCAACTTCTTCTTCATTGAAATCCAACCATCTAGCCAGTCCAGCTCCCATTGTAGGGTTGTGCTCGAAGATCACCCTCAAATAAGGTATAACATCATTCACACCCGAAGATATCGACACGTGCATTCTTCTTCCTATCTTTCTCCCAATATTCCCTTTCATCAACCTCTCAGATCGACCAGTGGACAACATCCTCATTCTTTGCGGAAACCTGAACGGTATCCATCCACTGGGCCTTGATTCGTTTCTCGCCATAGCTACTCCAGCAGTCATGAGATCAACAAAGTAGCGGGTTAGCTTCCAGTTCCTAGTTCGTCGGATTCGTGCCCTGTACAAATCTGCTCTCGCCAACGCTTCCATGGCATTGGAGAGCTCACATGGAACGTTGAAATGGTGTGGAGTGTTTTCATATATCCATTCAAAAAGCATTTCTAGATCGGTGTCAGCCATATCCACTGCCTGCTTCGCAGCCCTGCAGCTCTTTGCATAAAGAACCAGACGCAAAACACTGAAAATGACGTCCTTGCGATCTCTATGAGCAATCCATTCAACGTCATCGAATGTGAGAGTCTTCTTTCCTTGAGTGAAGGCTTGCAAGTCAGTTACAGCCGATCGCACATCACCCTGGTTACGTCGTGCGATGAACTTCACGGCTTCTTCATCAGCAACAATCCCTTCCTTGACACAGATTCTGTGCAGGAGCTGGGCAACGCTTCCTAGTGGAGGTTTCTTAAACTCGATAATGAGGTATTTCTTCTTGTCCCTGAAGGCGACGAATCGTTTGTTCCAGTAATCATTGGCTATCAGCACGATGGGGCAGCGAGTTTCTCTGATAACTTGGATGATGGCAGGGATCCCCCCTCTGTCCACAGTTCCATATACCCCATCCATCTCATCCAGTAGGACTACGCGCCCTCTTCCAGAGAAGCTGCTGTATTGAGAGGCGAGTCCAGCGAAGGACTTGATCTGCTCCTGTGTTCGGTAGTCGCTAGCGTTTTTTTCCACAAGCTCCATGCCAAGATCATTGGTCAAGGCTTCAACTGAAACAGTTTTGCCCACACCGGCTGGACCATGTAGGAAGGCTGCTTTCTGGCTGGGGATTCCTTTGATCCAGGATTTCAACCAGTCACTCAGGAGGCGTAAAGCCTCCGGATTTCCGATGATATCCGTCACAGTCTTGGGCTTGTGTTTGAAAGTCCACGCAACATGCACTGAGAGCTAGCCACCCTTCTATTCGTGACCTGCCTCAGTGAGTTTTGCCAATAGAGCGCTCAGCTGAACTTCCTCATTGGCTCCTTCAGTGAGGCGAAAATCAACTTCTCCTACCGCATCCGCCAGTTTGGCTTTCCAGGATTCCGGTATGTCCAGACGAAAGAGCTCCAGATGAACCTGTTTTACTATGTCCGTTCCAGCTACTCCATATTTCGTAATCATCTCACGAAGTTTCTTTCTGGCCTCTATGAAATCCCCCTTGACCGCCGTTTCAATCATCCCTCTGACATCCGTTGGATTGGCGCGTCCAACCACAGAGTAAACAATCTCAGAGCTCACCGGTTTCCCAATTGACGCACCTGCCTGCAGTGAGTTGATAGCCTTCCGCAAATCTCCTTCACAAACATCGAAAATCGCATCCAACCCGTCTCTCAACAGGTTTATGCCTTCTTTCTCTGCAATCTGCATGAGATACTCATCTTGTGCACCTCTCATGAGGTGTTTGAAGCGAAATGGAGCACAGCGGCTCTGAATCGGCTCTATGATTCTCCCACTGTAATTCGCTATCAGAATGAACCGGCAAGTTTCCGTATATCGTTCCATAGTCCGTCTCAGAGCTTGCTGTGCATCACCAGTCATGTTGTCTGCCTCATCTAGGATGAGGATTTTGAAGGGGATTTCACCAAGCGTCCGCACACGAGCAAACGTCTTCACTGTTTGACGAACCACATTTATACCGCGCTCATCACTCGCGTTCAGCTCCATTAAGTGCTCTCTGTAAGCATCACCATACAAGTCATGAGCCAAGCACAGAGCTGCAGTTGTCTTCCCAGTCCCTGGAGGACCTGCAAAGATACAGTGCGGCACGTTTCTTGACTTGGCGAAGCTCGCTAGACGTTCAACAATCTCTTTCTGATTCACCATCTGTGCCAATGATCTAGGACGATATTTCTCTGCCCACATCTCGAAACTCATTCACGTACCCCATTCAAGCCGTTCCATAGACACGGATTAGATAGTGACCCCTTTATTAAAAGCTTCAAACAAGCCTCTACCTGCATCCTGCGACAGACAGAATCGCCTTCTCAATGATGCCTCGATCTCCTCGGATTACTTATTCTCAATTCATATTTTTTAAATAATGTCTGAGAGCACTTGATGTGCAGCCGCTGGATGAGGCAGGTTAGATTGCCGTTTGCTTTGTTGCCTGAGTTCTTCGCTTTCTTGGGTGTTGACATCTTCGTTGCCATGAGCCTACTGACCTGCCTGCTAGATGACCACTTCCCGAAAGCCTTACCATACATTTTCCAAGTAGCAGCGATAGGCGGATACGTCCACATTCTAATAAGCAAGGAATTTCTCATGCTGTTCGGCGATCAGATGCGCTTTTGGTACTGCTTCATCTATTTGGTTGTGGCACTCTCCAATCTGATTGCTGCCAATGCTTACCTAGCAGTAGTTCAGAAGAAGTGGACTCTCGCCAAGATTTTCTCAGGAACAGTAGTCTTTCCATCAATCTTGACTACAGCCTTCTTTGTTTCCAGCTACGTCGGTCAGATCATGGAGTTGTATCTCTTCCCAGTGGCCATACTATTCAGTGCCTTAGGTCTTGGTGTGACAATCCCCCTGGTACTGAGTCCAGACATACGGACGCGTCTAGCGAATAAGGGTTTGAGGAGGTGAGAATGAATGGGTCGAGTGTTTACCAAGTCTGCCAAGATGCTTATTCTAGCCATGATATCGATTTTCGTTCTTTCAGCAACTGCAGCTGTCTACTACTCGTTAGACGTCGCTTCCACTGTCACTACAGCTGCGAACGACATCTACTTTGTGGAAGGCCTAGATAATGCAACTGCAGGACTAACGATCTTCAATGACAACAAGAGCGCAACGTTAGCTGATCTCAAAGCTTATCCAAACATCACTATGACGTATGATGATCCTCTCAGGGTGAGGAACAACAACACTAGCACGAACCACTTCGTCAGGTTGACACCCGTTTCGTTGGTTGGCAATGCCGCGAATTTCGTGTTCATCAACTTCACGCTTCAGACTTCAACTAGCATATCTTTGAACTACACATCCAATGGAGTCAGCTGGACTGCCCCATCTCAAACTGGTTTCGCACAGATAGATGCAAACCAGGAATATTCGATCGTTGTCCAAACGATGGCGAATGCAACAGCAGCTGCTGATCAGACAGCCGTAATCGAAATCAGTGTTGACGTCGAGATGTAAAATCTCCTCCTTTTCTTTCCTTAGGCTCTCATTGAGTCAAGCAGAAGGAAGAATAGTGTACACTAAGATTCAGAGGCTCCTACCTGGATCTGTTGTATGAATTCTAACATCATCAAATCTATATTCAATAATCAAGGAAGGTAGAAACAGAATGATGTTGCTCGATGGAGTCTTTCTTATTCTCTTCACGATTGTTACACTATCCTTGATTCTCTACTTCAATCTTCTACTCAAGCTGGAACCCACAGCGGACGCGAAAATCACCACTTTCTTGAAAAAGCAAACTCCAAGAAAAACGAAGACGGCTTCCACACCTCTACAATCTGTCAAGAGTGCTGAAGACACGCATCCTCAGAAAAAACAAGACGCAGGGAGTAGAGAGTGCCCTCACTACGTAGGCTATCTCACAACTCTACCGAAGGCCAGTCGATTCCCAGATGAATGCTTCGGATGCCGCAGCGTCATACAATGTCTGAGAATCGAACCCACAAGAGTGATCGAAAGCTTCTACGTTACTGCAACGGAAGAACAATAGCAAGGCACACCACAGTATTTCGAGCAGCTCAGGATAAGCCCCTCATCTCAGGCCTTTCTTCCTGGCGAAAACACGTGCGTATACTCAGCAATGCAGTCATGCAGACTCATTTCCATAAGGAATAAATGCTCGCCCAACTCTTAACCCAGTGGGCTTGGCATGAGATCCAGTATTGTAGTTTTGCTATTTCTTTGTATGTCGACAACGGTCTTCGGGTTTGAACTAGATCAACCAGCTGAAACCAGTTTGAACCTTACACCCATGAGTGAAACGAAGGTTCATATTGAACCTGCACTCATTGAGGATACTACACTCATTCCCTCAACCAACTTCACTGTGGAACTGAGAATCTCAAATGTCACAGATCTGTACGGCTTTGACATCATCTTGAGATGGAACGCTTCACTATTGAGCTATTCTTCTCACCTGTTGAAGATTCCAGTAGAAGACTACCCCGGGGGAGTCTTGCATGAACAAACGTTCCTGGTGGCAAACCAGGTGAATACCACAGCGGGATCATATTGGGTTGCAGCCAGCTCACTATATCCTGCTCCATCATTCAATGGCAGTGGTGCTGTATTCGAGATCACATTTGTAGTGCTCGAGTATGGGGAAGATACCTTAGACATCTCGAAGAGCGCCATTTCCAATTCGAACGGCGAGTCAATTCCGCATTCAGTCGAGAGTGGATACTTTGGCAACATCTTCTATGACCTAGCAGTTGTAGACGTCACGCCATCTCCCACCAGTGCATTTGTTGGCGACCAGATCGATATTGCAGTAGCTGTGTTGAACAACGGCACAATCACTATTCCAGGTTTCAACGTCACCATCAACTATAACAACACGATAATTGACGCTCAGGCAGTCTCCGATTTCACGCCGGCAGCTGAAGTCGACTTGATGTTCCACTGGAATACAACTGGTTTGTCTATAGGAGGCTATTTCATCTGGGCAAATGCCACCATCTTGGATGGTGAAGACAGAACAGACAACAATAGATTCGATGACGGAATCATCACATTAGTGATAGAACCCATCTATGATGTGGTCATCACTACACTGATACCCTGGAAAACTATAATCTTCCCAGGATCTTGCCTTGGCATGACTGTAACGGTGATGAACAATGGAAATCTACCCACCAATCTCAATATCACTCTCTACACAAACAATAGCGACATCAACAGAACCCAAGTATACGTGGCAGAGGATCAATCAGTCAATGTCACCTTCACATGGAATGCAATGGATGCTATTGAATATGAAGAATACACATTAAATGTGACTGCAGATTGGTTGGACGGTGAAACCAACACTCTCGACAATAGTCTTTTATATGAAGACATGAGGGTTGTTCATCCTGGTGATTTTGATTCAGACAGGGATGTCGACATCTTCGACATCGTTGCTATAGCAATAGCTTATGACTCTCAGCTGGGTGACCCCGGGTTTGACCCAAACTTTGATGTTAATTGTGACAACCAAATCAGCATCTTTGACATCGTTGCAATAGCCCAGTTCTACGGCTACGAAGGGAGCTAGATCTTGATTGAAGAGAAGAAACTGCGTCGAAAGAGACTCATACGCATCGCAGCAATAGTGATCATAGCAACGCTCCTGGCTACTGCGGCAATCCAAGTGTACATGAACAATGTTCTAGTTGCCTCTCTGATCCGATCACTAGAAACTTTCGAGTTGGATTCGGTTTCCTATCCATTGGTCGAACCTGACGAAGTTGAGTTGAATATCACCTTCACCTTGGAAAATTCAGGGGGTTTCCGATTGGTTGTTGAGAGAATTGACATTAGGTTCTTCGTTGAGAACAACGATATTGGCGGAGTGGCAGTTGACGTAGGAGAAGAAATACTTCCTGGCGCCACTGCAGTCTACTATGCAGTGAGTCCTGTTGACGATGACCAAATCCTCACCATTTTGCGCAGCAGTTCTTATGACCTGAAAGTGTCGGGAACAATCACTGGCTACTCTGATTTTCTCTTTGTGGAATCCCGAGTGCGAAAACAGGTCAATGTTTTCGAGAGTGTAGGTGGCCTTTCCTAAGCCAAGTCTTAAATAAACCGCTTTCTCAGTTTCATTCGTGGTGCATTGGCACCTCGATCATAAAAAGGAGGGAAACAAAGACGCTTGACCTATGGAAAATGAAGAGCGTAGCTGCACTGGGTCTTTTTGTTGTGCTCATGGCGAGTGCTTCGGTGTACTCTACCTATAGACGTGCTCTTGCTGACACAGACACACAGTTTGATCAACCAGAATGTACTTTGTATTTCGATCCGGACAAACCAGACATCAAAGTTGGCGAAATCTTCACAGTAACCTTGAGGGTTGACGACGTGAAGGACCTTTGGGGATATGAAGTTGGACTGAAGTTCGATAGATCAGTCGTTGAATATGTTGGAGCTGAAACTCCCCATTGGAAATTTATTTCAGGCCAGATTGAACATTTGTTCTGGGTCGCTGGGACACAGCCACAAGATGGCAACGTTGAACTGATTCAGTTTACTTTTGAAGGTAAAGCTGAAGGAAGTTCCTCTCTTGGCTTCTACGTCCACAAACTCGCCACACTGAGATACTTGGAAGCGCCAAAAGACACAGTTGGATGGCCCATCGAACACCAGCTTTCTGAAGGCCTCGTAACTGTTTCATAGGGAAAATCGGTGACGCTGCCGATCTAAAGCCCTTAGGCTGTCGGCAGCACTATACTTTTTTTTGTTGGTTTCCTCGAAGTGGGTATCTTGTTCTGATGTAACTGGAAGATGAGAAAAAGCCCATCCAGCTGCAACAGTTGACCAGAGATAGGTTGCGTTGGTATTTCAGGTGTTCTGTGTCATGTTGGCTGGTGATGCAGGCCTGAATGAAGCAAGGGTGTTGAATTGGTCGCTCTGCGACTAGGCTAGGGCCAGAGTCCAAGTGTCTTTATCGCTTCCCCGACCCGTCCAACGCCCAGAAGCAGCGCAGCGGTTCGCATGCTTGTCTTTTCATTTTTCATGGTTTTGGTCACTTCGTTGAAGGCTCTTACCATAATTCTTTCAAGTTTCAAGTTCACTTCATCGAGGCTCCAGTGTTCTCTTGTCAGATTTTGAACCCATTCGAAGTAGCTAGTTGTGACACCGCCCGCGTTCGCGAGGATGTCTGGGACTAGGACGACGTTCTTCTCGTTGAGGACGTCATCTCCTTTTGTCGTTGTAGGTCCGTTAGCTCCTTCAGCCACGATTCTGGCTCTGATGTCCTCAGCGTTTTCCTTTGTGATCTGATTCTCTAAGGCTGCAGGGATCAGTATGTCGCAGTCCACTCCCATCACTTCAGGATTTGACAGCGTCTTCTTAGCGTTCTCAAAGCCCACGACCGATCCAGTTTTTCTCTTATGTTCGAACACTTTGTACGGGTTTAACCCTGTCGCATTGAAGATACCACCAGTAGAATCACTTACGGCGACGATTCTCGATCCCATGTCGTAAGCTATTTTCGCCGCGTTCCATCCAACGTTGCCATATCCTGTCACTGCAACAGTTGCCCCTTTCATTTTTATCCCAAGAGCCTTGGCAGCCTCTCGAGCACAGATTATGATCCCTCGAGAAGTGGCTTCATCTCTGCCTTCAGAGCCACCGACAATGACTGGCTTTCCTGTCACGCATTCGGGTACACTGTATCCTCTGAACCGACTGTAAGTGTCCATTATCCACGCCATCGTCTGAGCGTCGGTGTAAACATCTGGAGCAGGCACATCCTTATGTGGCCCAATGAAATCCAGAAGCATGTTCGTGTATCGTCTGGTCAGTCTTTCCAATTCAGCCTTGGACATCTGCTTCGGATTGCAGCATACGCCGCCTTTGGCGCCACCATATGGAATGTCAACCACTGCGCATTTCCAAGTCATCCACATGGCAAGAGCTGTGACTTCAGCCAAGTCGACGCAGGGATGGTAGCGGATTCCGCCCTTGAAAGGTCCTCTAGCATCTATGTGTTGAACCCGGCAGCCCCAGAAAACGTGAATGGTTCCTTTATCCATTTTTATTGGGATTGACACGATTAGAGTTCGTTTCGGGCTTTTGAGGAATTCATGAATGCTAGTATCTAGTTCCAACTTCTCCGCTGCGATTCTCAATTGCTCCAGAGCAACGTCTAATGGTCCGATTTCCCCAGTCATCTCACGACTTCCAAGACTAACACTATCTCTGATATGACTGGTTACTTAAGACTTTAAAGAGTGTCTGAAGTTGTCACTCTATCCGAGTATTTTTTCGACTTCTTCCTTGTCAGCATCCATGACGTAGTTGATTCCGGATACTCTCGCAGCTTGTGCAGTCAAGGCTACCAGATCGTTTCGGGATATTCGATCTACTGAGAATTTTCGGGCACCACACATTAACTGTTTCATCCCTTGCACCAGTCGCTGATTGTATGTGTAAAGACCTATTGCTCCAGTAGGTATTTCTGTAAATCTCTCTTTGAATCTGCTTTTGAGACTGCTAGCTTCGGTGAAGACTGCGTCGATAGTGCCTCCATATCTTCCGTAATATACAGGAAGGTTACCTTCGATGACTCTGTTTCCAACTGTTTTTCCGACCATGACTGCCGTGAGTGGTGCTCTCGCCATACCTACTGCTTTCACGTAGGGAGCTCCCAATGCCAGTGCTTTGAACACGTGATCTTCAAGTGTGATCCCGCCAGCAAAAGCCATGCTGGGGATGTATTCGCCTCTCTTGGCAAGTCTGTCTGCGTATTGATAGGCCAGTGACCAGATTTCAACACTTGGCAATCCCCATTCATTCATCATACGCCATGGGCTCATTCCAGTTCCGCCACCTGCCCCATCTATCGTGAGTAGATCGATTCCCGCCTCCGATGAAAACTTCACGGCTCTCGCTACGTCAGCTGGGCGATAAGCACCAGTCTTTAGGAAAACGTGTTTGGCTCCCCAGCTTCTCAATTCTTTTACTCGCTCGATGAAGCTTTCTTTTGTGACCATGCCTACACGAGAGTGTCTTTCGAACTCTGTAAAGTGTCTTCTTTTGAAGGCGTCAATGATAGCTGGGTCTTCTGGATCGGGAAGAACTATGTATCCTCTTTTCTTGAGGAGCTGCGCTTTGGCCAAATCTTTTATTTTGACTTCTCCGCCGATGTCTTTGGCGCCCTGTCCCCATTTCAGCTCCACAGCGTCTACATCTAGATCGGAAATCGCATATTCCAGAACCCCAAGTCTAGTGTCTTCTATGTTTGATTGCACTACGATTGCGCCATATCCTTCTTCTCTGAAGTTTTGGAAGGTTTTCACTCGCCACTCTAGTTCCGGAGAATGAGTTACTTTGCCGTCGCGAAATTCGGACTTGATGTCCATTCCAACGACGTTTTCCCCGATCACTTGCATGCTACCAGAAATCGCCGCGCCAATTGCCAGTTCTTTCCAGTTGTCTTTCGCAATCTTGGTTGATCCAAGCCCGCACGTGAACCATGGTATTTTCAGTTTTATGCCTTTTCCTTGCCCAATGGTAGTTTCTAAACTCACGTTCGGGAATATTGCTCTGTCACTGTCTGCTTCTATGCCTGTGGCTCCTACAGTTGTTCCCATGATGTTGAAGTGGGAGAGATCTACTGGGTAATTCTTCTGAGAGCCAGTGGTTATTACACCGAATGGTGCTGGATAGATTACTTCTCCGCCTCTTATTGCTGATTTGGCCACTTCGCACGGTCCTGGGCATCCATCTACACACGTTACACAGAGTCCGCTGACGGGGCATCTTTCTGTTCGGTTTTTCGTCAGAGTTGCTGCACTCGCATTTGGTTTTGAATAGGTCATTCTATTTCTCCTCTTCTTGTACACATGCTCCACATGATTGTAGAGTACACATGATTTGATCATATTTTGATAAGCATTTCGGAGTTATTGTCAGACAAGAGTTGCACAATTCACCAGGTGTCCTTTTTCCTCTGCAATTCAGATCTACTATCGGACAGATGTACATACACGCCCCGCAATTCCGGCATTTTTCACTGGCCTCGCGGAATGGGGTGCTGACTTCTCGCTTTTTACCTCTGCCGACAAAACCTATTGCGCCTCCGCTCATCTGTTCTTTGCACATGCGGACACAAAGACCACATAGAATGCAGTCTTCATTCTCCATCTTGAATCTGACCTGTTCCACTCCCATCTGAGAAGCCAGATCTTGCAGATATTTCGAGTTCGGACATCGGGCAAGCATTAATTCCAGAAGCAGTTTTCTGCCCTCCACTACTCTTCGTGAACTCGTTTTGACCTCTATGCCATCCTTCACAGGGTAAAGACAGGATGCTACGATTCTTCTTCTCTTTCTGTCTTTGACTTCCACCATACATAATCGACAAGCTCCATATGGGGTTAGCTCGTCATGGTAGCATAGAGTAGGTATGTTGAATCCGTAGAATCTTGCGACTTCCAGTATGGTGGTGCCTTCCTCAGCTTGAACTTCAACTCCGTCAATTCTGAGTGTTGCCATTTATACACTTCCTATTTCGTGACTATTGCTTTGAACGGACAAGAGTCGCGGCATATGCCGCACCGAATGCATTTGGATGAGTCTATCAAGTGGAGTTTTCCTGATTCGCCTTTTATAGCTTGTTGTGGACACAATTTGAAACAAGCGCCGCACCCTGTGCACTTGTCTTCAAGGATTAGGTATTCTATCAGATCCCTGCAAACACCTGCAGGACATTTCTTGTCTCGCACATGAACTTCATACTCGTTGCCAAAATATCGTAAAGTCGACAGCACTGTGTTTGGAGATGTTCGGCCGAGACCGCATAGTGAGAAGTCTTTAACCATCTCCGCTAGTTCGTGAAGAAGCCCCAAGTCCTCTTTCTTTCCGTGACCTTTAGTGATTGCTGTTAGAATCTCGAGCATTCGTTTGATACCCTCTCGACAAGGCACACACTTCCCGCATGACTCGTACTGAAGGAAGTCGAGGAAGTAGCGAGCTACATCGACCATGCAGGTGTCCTCGTCCATAACTATCATCCCACCCGATCCCATCATTGACCCAGCTTCAGATAGTTTCTCAAAATCTACGGGGAGATTGAGCAGTTCTTCAGGGATGCATCCGCCTGAAGGGCCTCCAGTTTGAACCGCTTTCAGTCTTCTCCCGTCAAGTATTCCTCCGCCAATGTCATAAATAATCTGCTTGAGTGGAGTTCCCATAGGAACCTCAATCAGTCCAGTATTGTTGACCTTCCCGACTAGAGAGAAGATTGCGGTTCCTTTGCTCTTTTGGGTTCCGATTTCCGCATACCAATCTGCGCCGTTATTGATGATTAATGGGATAGTAGCCCATGTCTTGACGTTGTTTAGATTGGTAGGTTTGTTCCATAGGCCTCGTTCCACAGTGTGAACATACTTTGCCCTTGGTTCACCCATCTTGCCTTCGACTGAGGCGACTAGGGCAGATGATTCTCCGCAGACGAACGCTCCCCCGCCCCTAGCTATCTTGATGTTGAAGTCGAATCCTGAACCGAGGATGTCCCTTCCTAAGAATCCATATTCGGTAGCTTGGTTTATTGCTAGTTGAAGATGTTTCAAAGCCAGCGGGTATTCTGCACGGACGTATAGGAAGCCTTGATTCGCACCGATAGCGTAGGCCCCTATTATCATTCCTTCTAGGATGCTGTGAGGATTTGCTTCCATTAGGCTTCTGTCACTGAAAGCTCCAGGATCTCCTTCATCACCGTTTCCGATCACATATTTAGGATCTCCAACGGCTTTGCGGCATGATGCCCATTTCTGGCCAGTGGGAAATCCACCGCCACCGAGCCCGCGGAGTCCAGCCTTTTCGATTTCAGTGATGATTTTTTCAGGGGGTCTTATTGAGATGGCTTCTGCAACGGCTCGATACCCGCCAACTGAGATATAGTCCAATATGCTTGTAGGGTCAATTCTCCCGTTATTGGCAAGAATCCGTCTTGTCTGCATCTTGTAGAAGGGGACATCAGGTTCTCGCAGGATTTTTTGACCAGTTGAATGATCTTCGTAGAGAAGCTTGTCAATTACTTTCGAGCGTAAACAAGTTTCCGTTACAATCTCAGGCACGTCACGCGTCTTTACTCCGTGATAGAAGATTTCTTTTGGGCCTATTACAATGACAGGGCCTCTCTCGCAGAAACCATGGCATCCTGTCTGTTTGACCTTGACCTTCTCCCCCAATCCTTGCCTATTGACAGCATCTTGAAACGATTCCAAAACGTCTAGACTGCCTCGCGCTCTGCATCCTGTTCCGATACATACCCTCACACAAGGTGTGTTTGGATCAATCTGCTTAAGCAGGGAATTCCGAAGGGCCACCAACTCTTGGTTTGTACTAATCCTTTTCATTCCTGGATTGCACCTGCTTCAAAACCTTGCTTACTTTTGCGGGAGTGACCTTATCGAAATAGGAGTCTCCAATGATCATTACTGGCGCTAATGCACATGTGCCAAGACAGCGAACCGATTGGAGACTAAACTGCAAGTCAGGTGTAGTTTCACCATCTTTTATGCATAGTTCCTTCTCCAGGGCTTCTAGAACCCGTCCTGAGCCCCGAAGGTAGCATGCAGTCCCTAGACAAACACGAATTAGATTTTTGCCCCTTGGAGTGAGATGGAATCCGTCGTAGAATGAGGCCACTCCACACACTTGGACAAGTGAAACGTTCAGCTTCTTTGAAACATGTCTTAATGCCCAAGCAGGGAGATATCCATATAGGTCCTCGATTTCTTGTAGTATCGCGATCAAAGCTGATTCTTCAGCGGAGTATCTTTGGACAATTGCTTCAATTTTGTCGTATTGAGGCTCCATCTCCATTCGTCCACGCCCTGGTGTTGAACCATATGTTTACAAACGTAAACGTTGTAGAAGTATTCAAATAAGAACTATCGTCTTCTTAAAGGTTTTCTTCGATATCGCTCTTGTATCTGGCTACAAAAGTGTTGGGACCTGGGATAAAGAAAAGTCCAGTCTAGGCTGCAGTCTCGTTTTACTGAGACGCAAGAGCGATTTCTATGCCTTCTACGCCGTATTTTCTCCTCAAGTAGGTTGAGGGCGTATACCTATTTCCACCCTTCTTTATGGTCAGGTATGTTCCACTTTGCTCTTTAGATAGATCTATCACGATTTGGGTTGTATGTTCGATTTTAGCTATAAAATCCGGTGAGTCGCATGCTTCATGAGAAGCCAATATGCCAATGTTTCATAGGCATATAGCGCTGGGCAAACATGGCTGAAAAAGGTCTTCACAGCTTCTTGACCCCAAATCTGTTCCATCATGAGTAGACTGTAGAAGATCAGCCGAGTGCCAGAAGTCACGAATTCTCTTTCGATTCTTCTAAAAAAGTGATGAAAACGTTCAGGGTCGCGCGCGCGCAAGGTTGACATTGAATACTTTGAAGGTGGGTTCACGCTGAAATATGAAACGTGCCCATACTACAAACTAGTGAAATCTGGGCAGAAGACTTGGCTGTGTGAATCCCGTCGCAAAACAATAGATTATATTATATCAAGGGTAACTCGAGGGAGAAAAGGCAAGATCAAAATGATTAAGTCCTTACTTCGAAATGAACACCCTTGTGAATATGCTGTGTTTCTGAAGGGATTCTTGGAAACTGACTAGGAAAATGTGAACACGAGAAACCTACGGCTCCCACTAGACTTCATCTTTCTCAGTTAGGGCAGGTGAGGCGGATCTTGGAATTCATATTGAAAGATCGACAAACCACTGATTTAGCACAACGTGCAACACAAGAAGTGAAGTTCGTCAAGATATGAAGAAACCTAGTGAGCTGCACTCTATTTTTCGACTGTACTTTTTATATAGCTCGGCTTCTTCTGTCATCAGGAAGCTGAACAGAGGGGGAATGGAGAACTGCAAAAGAAGCGTCATATCTCTTTAGATGATGCAGATTTCATGTTTGAGAACAAACCTGTCAAGGTTATTGCCAACCGAAACGAGCCTGAGATTCAGCTAGCTGGCTTCAAAGCTGGACCCTTCACGGAGGGCAGGGAATATGAGGTTCGGTTTTGGGTTGCTCAAGAACTTGAAAAAGAGAATGTGGTTCGTTTCCCTGACGAGGAGACATTGGATGTGATGAAACTACATAAAATCCATTGGAAAGAGCGAGTCCAGCCAACAAATAGACTGTCTCCACTTCAACCAGAGTTTTACCCAAAGCTGAGACGCTACCTCAAACACCTTGAAGAATCCTCTCAGAACAACACAGACAAACTTAAGGAGCGTGAGAAATCAAGGGAGATCTCACAAGACATAGTCAACGGCAGAGTGAGAAAAATAGTAGCTCTTGCGACAGCTCCTCCCTTGACTGTCCATGCACTTGAGAACCTGACACCTGAAGAGAGAACGTTATACCACAATCTTCAAGAAACCATTAGAAAATGGAAGAACAGGATTCTTCAAGCAGGGGATAAAAATGACTGAAGAAATCGAGCTGGATCCTCAACAACGCTTCGAGGATTTCTTCAAGCAGCAGAAATATCGAGAAAGAATTTCGCAGCTATCAGTTTCCAACAGCACGGCTTTGACTCTAGATTTCGATGATCTCATGGTCTTCGACATGGAGTTGGCCAGAAACATCGTGGAAAGACCGGACGACTACTTTGAGCATGTAAACGCAGCTGCCTATACGCAATTGGAGACAGAAGACAGTGAATATGCCCAGAAGCTTGAACGAATCACTGTGCGATTCAGAAGCCTTCCGGAATCCACACATTTACGGATGCTTGGAGCAGCCAACATTGGCAGACTTGTAATGGTTGAAGGTATAATCGTGCGTGCAACTCCAGTTCAGCCTCAAGTGATGCGCGCTGCTTTCAAATGCAAGAGATGTGAGACCCCATCCTATTCAGAGCAAAGTGGCCCCTTTCTGAAAGCCCCCTTGCGATGCACTAACCCCACGTGTCAGAGCAAGGGGCCCTTCGACTTTCTTCAAGAAGAATCCACGTTCGTCGATTATCAACAAGTTCGAATCCAAGAACGCCCCGAAGACTTGCCACCAGGTCAATTGCCACGAACATTGAATGTGAAGCTGATAAGCAGAGACCTCGTTGACAAGGCGAGACCTGGGGATCATGTTGCGATAACTGGCATTGTTCGTGCTGAAGCCCCAGTCTTCCCTGCTGCAGGAAAGCTTCGAGTTTTCCGTCTTCACCTTGATGCTAACTTCCTGGATATTGAAAGCAAAGAACCTGAAACAGGTCTGATATCACCTGAAGAAGAGAAAAAGATTCTGGAACTTGCTAGAGATCCTTGGGTTCATAGAAACATTATGCGATCCATCGCGCCCTCAATATATGGCTACGAAACCATCAAGGAAGCTATAATGTACATAGTGTTTGGAGGCGTTCCTAAACATCTCGCGGATATTTCAATAAGAGGAGAACTGAACATTCTTCTAGTAGGAGACCCTGGAACAGCCAAGTCTCAGCTCCTTCAATATATTGCAGCGATCGCGCCCCGAGGCCTGTACACTTCGGGTCGTGGCACGACTGCTGCTGGTTTAACGGCAGCAGTTTTACGAGAGAAGGGAGGTGGAATGACTCTTGAGGCTGGCGCTCTTGTTTTGGCTGACAAGGGGGTTGCCTGTATCGATGAAATTGACAAGATGCGACCAGAAGACAGAGTGGCTATCCATGAAGCCATGGAACAACACACTGTTTCAGTAGCGAAAGGAGGAATCGTGGCCACCCTCAACGCAAGAACAGCAATCCTTGCTGCAGCTAACCCGTCGCTAGGAAGATATGATGCCTACAAAACTGTCACGGAAAACATCAACTTACCAGTCACAATTCTCTCAAGATTTGACCTCATTTTTGTCCTTAAAGATGTCCCTGAGAAGGATCTTGATGAGAAGATGTCAGCTCACATTCTTGAAATACATAGAAAAGGTTTAGTTCCATTGGAAACGCCAATCTCGTCAGACCTGCTTCGGAAATACATCAGCTACGCCAAGAATGTGAAACCAGTTCTCACCGACGATGCGTTGGAGCGACTCAAGACCTTCTATCTTGAAATGAGAGAGGTTACCGAGAAGATCGAGGGATCACCAATCGCAATTACAGCGAGGCAATTGGAGTCTCTGGTGAGATTGGCGGAGGCAAGAGCGAGAATCGCGCTGAGAAAAGAAATCACTGCAGAAGATGCTGAAGCCGCCATCGTGATCATGAACAAGTCCCTTGAAGAAGTAGGTATCGATGTTTCTACCCACATGCGTGACATAGACATCATAATGGTAGGCAAGCCGAAAAGCATGCAGGACAAACTAAGAATAATCATGGATGAAATTGTGGAACTGTCAAAAGAGGCAGGAATGGTGGAAAAGAAGCTTCTCCTAGAGACGCTAGCAAGCAAGTATAAGATCGAATCCCCTGAGGCTCAGAAGCTCATTGGAAGATTGGTGAGAGATGGAACCGTTTATGAGCGAAGACCCGGATTTCTGAGTAAAGTGTGACGATAAAGTGTTTTACCTTGAGAGTTGAGGACCTACCATTACTCGAGAAAGTGAAAGAAGCAGTAGCAGCGTCTGGCATATCCGAGCTGTATCCACCTCAGGAAGAAGCCATCAAAGTCGGCGCGCTAGAAGGAAGAAACCTCGTTCTGGCAAGCCCAACCGCATCAGGTAAAACGTTGACAGCAGAATTGTGTGCTCTCAGGCATGTTGCTGAGCAAAACGGGAAAGTTCTCTATCTCAGCCCTCTGAGAGCATTGGCAAGCGAAAAATACGCTGAATTCAAGAAATACTCAGCGATCACCAAGCCAGATGGTTCCCATATCCGAGTAGGGATCAGCACAGGTGATTTTGACAGCAGCGATCCATGGCTTGGAAGGTATGACATAATAATCTCCACAAACGAGAAAGCAGACTCACTGTTAAGGCACAGGTCGAAGTGGGTGGATCAGATCTCACTCGTTGTAGCTGACGAAATCCACTTGCTCAACGATTCAGAGCGTGGACCAACTCTTGAAGTTGTGCTTGCTAGACTGATGCAGACCAATCCTGAAATCCAAATCCTCGCTCTCAGTGCAACGATAAAAAACGTTGAAGAAGTCGCAAACTGGCTCAAGGCACAATACGTTGCCACTGACTGGCGACCTGTTTCGCTGAAAGAAGGAGTCCTTCTAAACAGGGAAATCCAATTCAAAGATGAAGGAGCTGTCAAAATAGGCAACCGTGCTTCAAATGCAGCACTGAATCTTGCCCTACACACAGTGAAAACAGGAGGTCAGGTGCTCATCTTTGCATCTACACGTAAAAACGCGGTCTCTCTAGCCAAACATCTCGCCGGTGAACTCACCAGTTCCTTGTCAAAGCCTTCCAAACGTGCGTTAAACGCGTTGGGTCAACGAATCCGGAATACAGGTGAAAAAACAAGAATCAGCGAACTTCTTGAGGATCTTGTCAAGCAAGGTGTCGCCTTTCACCACGCTGGGCTAGGAAGTGCCCATCGAAAAGCTCTCGAAAACGGGTTTCGCGAGGGAAAAATCAAAGTTCTGACAGCCACACCGACTCTAGCTTTTGGTGTAAATCTGCCAGCTAGAATGGTGATAATCCATGATTATCGACGCTACGAAGTTGGTTACGGTTATTATCCGATAAGTGTCCTTGAGTACAAGCAAATGGCAGGACGGGCGGGCAGACCAAAATTCGACAAGTTCGGTGAGGCAGTTCTACTGGCCAAAACAGATGATGAACAGGACTATCTGATGGAAAGCTACGTGTTGTCGGAACCTGAACAAATATGGTCCAAGCTTGCTGTGGAACGTATCTTACGTCCTCATGTCCTGTCAACGATTGCTGCAAAGTACGCAAGTACTGAGCAAGCCATTTACGATTTTTTTGGCAAGACATTCTACGCGTTTCAGTATGATCCCAAAGCAATAAAGATGGTGATCACGCGAATTCTCAAATTTCTGTATGACGAGCAAATGATAGAGGTTCACGGGAAAGATGTTTTGGCGACGAAGTTTGGCCGACGAGTTTCTGAGCTCTACATTGATCCTGTTTCAGCAGTATTCGTTCGAGACGCGTTTCACAATCGTGCGGACATAATAACTGACCTCAGCTTCTTTCAGGTTATTGCCCACACTCCAGATGTGTACCCAAAACTTCGCCCCTACTCCAATGAGATTGATGAGCTAGCCCTCTTTGTTGACCAGCACAGAAATGAGTTCATGATTGAACCACCTAACGAGCTTGCTGACAGTTTTGATTTCCAAGAGTTCCTCGGAGAAGCAAAGTTGGCACGAGTACTGCAATCGTGGGTCGACGAGGTTACAGAAGATCAGATAATTGAGCGATTTCGAGTACAGCCAGGCGACCTATATAGGCTCACTGACTCTGCGAAATGGCTCTTATACGCTTCCCGCGAGCTCGCGACCTTGCTCAAACAGAAAGATCTGGTAAGCAAGCTCAATGAGTTGACAGAACGCAGCACAAAAGGTGTCAAAGCTGAGCTACTGCCACTCGCGCGCTTGGAAGGCGTGGGCAGAGCACGAGCCAGAATACTATTCAACTCAGGGTTCGAAACAATATTGGATCTCAAGCACGCTCCCATCGAGAAACTGACCACGTTACCATTGATTGGACCAAGAGTTGCAAAGAGAATCAAGGAGCAGGTCGGCGGATTCATAAAATCAGACCAATGGAAGAAACTCACCAAAGACATAATTCCTGAACAGCAGCCCCTCTCTGAATACTACTGATTCCTAGTGCATCCTCGGTACATGAGCCGAAATTCAGAGAGCTTGGTGGGGCTGGCCGGACTTGAACCGGTGATCTCTACCCGAAACCACGTCAACGCGTGGCTTCTACGGGTTTCTCTAGCTTCCACCGCTCCAGAAATTCGTCATCCCTCTTGAGCGGTCCGCAAACCCGTTAGTATCTTTCTGGAGCCCGTCGTCATACCTGGCTAGACTACAGCCCCACCGTGAAAGAAGAAATGCCAATAGAAAATATATGCATTATGTAGTGCAGCACCAAATTAACTGGCAAGCTTCATTTTCATCTTGTGCGTCATGGATTTTATTTCTCGCTCTCGCCGGACAGCCTCTGCACGCGTGGTGAACTTCTCAACATGTACAACTCTCTTCGGCCTGTTGATCCTGGTGTATCTCGCGCCAAGACCCTTCTTGTGCTGACTGAAACGAACTT
This sequence comes from uncultured Candidatus Bathyarchaeia archaeon, assembly GCA_964346975.1. Lineage (GTDB taxonomy): Archaea > Thermoproteota > Bathyarchaeia > Bathyarchaeales > SOJC01 > JAUWDF01. The sequence continues at coordinate 9,468 of CAYFWV010000054.1, read as the reverse complement.
CTACATCTCTAGTGTGCCCAGTGTAAAAGCTTCCGTTCTCGCATAGAATCATATACACGTAATAACCCAATTCATCTTCGACGGATATATGAATGAAACTGCTAAAAACGCTTTTTATCAGTTCTTCTCACAACTTGTCTAATGACCATAGAGTATTACGAAGCTCCAGATGTACAGAATCTGGTCCAATCAATAACAGCTGAACTTGACTTCAAACACATAGATCCCAAATATATTTACTGCTTTCGAAGCCGAGGTTCAAAGTCAAGAAGAATAATCGCCAGAATTCACAGCCTGGAAAAACTCTGGCAACTGGCGTTAGACTTGCACGCGCGATACCTTATTGAGGTTATTGAGGAAAGATATGATCAGCTCAACCAAGCTGATCGGGAGAAGGTCCTAATTCACGAGCTTCTTCACATCCCCAAAGGTTTCTCGGGTGGCTTCAGACCTCACAAGACCTACATCAGCAGAAAGAGAATAAGCCTGCTGCATGAAAAATACAAGGCTCACACTGCTGACAGCCTAAAAAAACTCTGCTGAACGGTTCTGAAAGCAGATCTCAGGAGTGTCGAGACGGCTTATATAGTGTTCTTCTCTGTTAGATATTGGTGATTCATGATGCAGAAGAGGATTCTGGGGAGAACAGGTTTGGAGGTTTCCATCGCAGGATTTGGCGGAATCCCTATTATCGCTTTGTCTCGGGACAGAGCAGAAGAGGTTGTAAGATATTCCTTTGAAAGAGGCATCAACTACTTTGATACTGCCAGAGCTTACGGTGACAGTGAAGAAAAGATTGGAAGCGCGTTGAAGCACGTAAGAGATCAAGTCGTGATTGCGACCAAAACTCACCAGAGAACGAAAGAGAGTGCTGCACGAGCCGGGCTGAAACAAAGCCTGCGGAACCTTCAAACGGATCACATAGACATTGTTCAGCTGCACGGTATTGACACAGAAGAAGTTTTGGAAAAAGCCATGAGTTCTGACGGCTCCCTCAAAGCACTTGAAGATGCAAGAAAGGAGGGAAAAGTCGAATTCATCGGAATCACAGGCCATAACCCTCTTGTTCTAGTCACCGCCATGAAGACAGGGAAGTTTGATACTGTTCTTGTTCCACTCAATGTTCTTGATAGAAGGGCGACCGAGGAATTGATTCCCCTGGCCAAAGAACTTGACGTTGGAGTCATCATTATGAAACCTTTGGGAGGCTGTGGTGCTCCTCTCCAGTATCCTCAATGGGGCGCTAGGTTCTTAGGAAAGCCTAGTTTGGACTGGCCTGATCCATCCGAGTTTGTTCTTCACTTCGGTCGTGATGGACTTGAAAGAGCGAACCGCTCACTCAGATTTGTCCTCGCCCATGACATTGCGACAGTCATCCCAGGAATGCGATCCAGGGAAGAAGTTGATCACATTGTGAAGGCGGCGACCGGTTTCAGACAGCTCACAGCTCAAGAGGAGGCTGATTACCGGATGGGAGAGTTCCCATACAAAGAGTCCTGTAGAGAGTGCCAGAAGTGTATGCCATGTCCAGATGGAGTAGAAATCCCAACAATCCTCAAGTGGCATACCTATTACACTTTTTTCAACATCAAGAAATGGACTCTGCACCAGTATCCCAAACTGCGCACCAGAGTCGACAGCTGTACTGCATGCGGTGAGTGTGAAGAAAAGTGTCCATACACTCTTCCAGTCATCAGCATGCTAGAGCAAGCTCAGAAGACACTAGGCAGACCTGATCTAGCGAAAAGTTAATCAACGTAGAAGTTACGCTTATGTTGGGCTGCCGGTCAAAGGGTGCGGGACCCACCCGATCCCATTCCGAACTCGGAAGTTAAACCGCGTTCCGTTTCCAGTGCTAGTGTGGTCTTCGGCCATGTGAAGCTGGAAAAGCTGGCACCCCACAGCAATTTGAGACCTAATCCCTAAAGCTTATAACTTAGGGGATATAGTTTCTTGACGTTGTGTCGAACTTGCTTCTGCTCTCAATACTGCCACACATCTTCCCTGCACAAGACAATCTCAGCTGGATATTCCAGATCATATTCACACTCCTCTTCGTAGTCATGATTTTCTATGGGCAACGAATCCAAATGTATGTGATGATAAGAGAAGTTGAAGGATCCTTGCACCGCCTCAAGTTCATTCGGGACGAAGGAAAGAAGATTGCTTTGGCAACCATCAAGGAGATTGGAAAGCCAGAGACAGATCCCGCTGAACGCGTTGACCAGTTCCTAGAATACGTAACAATTCCACCACAGAGTATGGATCCTGCTGGAATAGTATGGAAATTTGAGCACATACTTGACGTGCGAGATGATCGCTTCAAAGACGAAGTGAAACTAATGGCGCCTGAAGCTGATGAAACCAATGTAAACAATTTGGAAAACACATTGGAGGCAGCAGCAGCATTGAATATGATCTACAAAGTAATTCGACACTTTTACATCCTGGGGAAGAAAACACTTAGCATGTACATCATCATGCAAATCCAGATGATCTTACCGCTCATAATGCGAGAGGCTGAAGCTTACGCAAGTGCCCTCAAGGCTTTCTCAATTGGCCAACCGATTGGGGATGGCGCAGGAGCCCTTGTCGCAGCGAAACTGATGCATGGACACCAGAAACGGAAGATCGAAAAGGACTGCGTGGTGGCCAAGGTCCCATTGGAGGGACGAACTGCATACGTTATAAAAGCTGAAGGACCAGGCGGGAATGTGGGAAAGCCTGGAGAAGCAATAAAGAGGATCATTGAAGAGAGTGAGGGTAATATCTCGACAATCGTGATGATAGATGCTGCGTTAAAACTTGAAGGTGAGAAACCAGGGGAAGTTGCCGAGGGAGTTGGTGCCGCGATTGGAGGACCGGGAACCGAGCAATACAAAATCGAGGAGAGCATCCTCAAGCACAAGATTCCATTAAACGCGGTGATCATCAAGCAGGATATTGGTGATGCAGTATCACCGATGAGGAAGGAGATCTTTGATGCCACACAAGTGGCGATAGAACGAGTGAAACGAGTGATCAGAGAGAAGACAAAAGAAGGCGATAATGTCATTATTGCCGGAATAGGAAACACGATTGGAGTAGGACAATGAATTGAGCGAACGAATATCACGTGCGACTTCAGCGAGGAAATTCTCTTCGATCGTACTAATCGTGATCATTGTTGTTCTTGCGTTGTCCTTGAGTGCGCTCTATCAGGCTTACGAGATGTTCCTTACTAGCGACCCAGCAATGGGGTATTATCTCCTGATTGGATTTGTTGGACTTGCTTTGTCCACCTACATGTTGTTCCAAACCAGGGGAAGAATGAAGAAGTTCACCTTGAAGACCCAGCCAATCAACACAACTCTAATCTGCGATAAGTGCGGCTTCAAGAACGTTCGAAAATTCGAACGTGGCGACTTCATACTCAAGGAGATGGGAGCATGCACGAAATGCGAAGGAACGATGATGATTTCTGCCATTTACCGCGAGATAGAAGAAAAGGGAAGACCTGAAAGAGTTTTCGTCTAGGTCAGAATCAGACAGCCGTTTTTGACGACGATGACAGTGTGTTCAGCTTGAGCAACTGGTTTGCCGCTGGATTCGACGAAAACGTTGTACGCGGAGAGGCACTTCTTACGTACCAACTCACGAAAGGCTGGAGTGTGTTGGTCAACCGGGAGTACCCCCTTCAACCATCGTTCCGAGAAAGGTAGGCTCTTGAATTTTTTCTCGATGTAATCAAGAAGATGCTGTGTGTTACGATTCTGAATTGTCTTGCGTTTAGCAAATCTAAAGATGGTTTTCTCAGGGCTGTCTTCCACTCTACCAGCTGCATCCTGGACGGTCACGAATGGTTCGATCGCTACGACCTCTCCTTCCATGATCTTCGACCCAATGAAGTGAGAGATGTTCGGAAGAGATTTTCCAGTGTGGATCAGATATCTCCCAATTTGATGCCCTGTTAGGTTTGATACAGCTTTACACCCGAATGCTTTGATAGTCTTTTGTATCGCTGAACCAAGCCTTGATGTAGACATCCCGGCTTGAATTGTTTGCGTGGCCGTTTTCAATGCCTCTTCAGCTGCCAACACGAGGTTCTCGTATTCTTGGTTGAAACACACTGTAACTGCGGTATCTGCGATGTACCCGTCGATCTGCGCACCGATGTCTACTTTTACAAGAGCATTGGGTGGAATGACGCTTCTGTCACCGGGAGGAGAAGTGTAGTGAGCTGCCACGTGATTCACTGAAACATTGCATGGGAACGCTGGTTTTCCACCTTTTTCAACAACCAGCTTTTCTGCCTGTTCACAAATCTCAATCACAGGCATCCCTTCCCGCACAAAGTCTTTCATCTCTGTTCTCACGTCTCCCGCGATCTTGCCTGCGCGTTGATACTTCTCAAGGATGTCTTCTGACAGACTCATGAGTCAGCACGTCGTCTTCTTTGGAGAGTTGGAGTTAAAAGACTTTGGAAATGAACCCTCCAGACTTGCGAGGTCTGAGGCTAGTGTTCTATGAAGAAGTCTTCAACAGTGTCTTTGGCTCGTTCTCTTCGTTTTTGATGTTGCAGAAGGAACTTCGTGGCTCTTTCCGTTAGTTTCTCTTTGCAGTTGCCACAGACAGCTTTGCCAGAACTGCATTCTTTTGCGAGCTCAAGAACTTTGCCGTCATCTTCTTCGAATAGGTAAAGAAAATACTGGTACACTGTGCACATTTCAGGTTCCCCACCGAGTTTCTTTTGCTCTCTTGCTGTGGGTCGTCCCCCTGTGAAGGCGTTCCAGATTTTCTTCTTGATGATTTCTGGGGTGTCAGTTGTGAAGATACAGGTGTCAGGTTCCCGAGCGCTCATCTTTCCGCCTTCTCCCAAGCCAGGCACAAAGCGACAGTGGATCTGAGCTGGTTTGTAGTAGCCCAGTTTTGGGGCTATGTCTCTGGTGATCCGCCAGTAGGGATCTTGATCTATGGCGGCAGGTATTAGGCTTGGTACATTTTCTCCAGTTAGTTTCGCGTGGATGAAACATGGAACTGCTTGGATTGCTGGCCAGAAAATCCAGCCAATGTTTGTACTGTCCTGAAAACCAAATGCTGCTCTCGCTGTTGAGTACGTGACCCGTTTCGCAACCTCTAGAGCTATATCGTATAGCAGACCTATATCCTTCACATCGAAGATAATGAAGGTGTTCTTTGGTTTGAATCCCAGTGCGATAAGGTCCAACGCGTTGTCGTAGGCATGGCCAGTTGTGTCGCTGAGCTGGAGATTCGGCTCGATAACGAATTTCTCATCGTCAGTCATCTGGAAATATAGTCGGGTCTTGAAGCTTTCCTGTAGGTATTTGGTGAATATCCAAGGAACGAGATGGCCAACATGGACTGGACCAGAGGGGCCCCGTCCTGTGTAGAGGATAAACTTCTTTCCTTCCTCGTAGAGATCGAGGATTGTGTCAAGATCTCTGTGTGAGAAGAATAATCTTCTTCTAAGCTGAGGATGAAGCTCCTTCACATGTTTCTTGATCTTCTTCAGAAGATCTTCAGTCAAGGGTTGGGTGCCGAATTCTTGAATCAGGCGCTCATAGTCAACCTTGCCCCTCACTTCCCATGGCGTAACTATCATTTCCTCTTCGCTGTTCATGACATCCATCACCTGTCTGGAGCTCGACATACGAAAACCATGGTTGATGTATTAAAGCTTATGCGCAGACGTTAGAGCATGGAAGCTTAGGTGACAGCCTGTGTATTGTTTCATGTTAGCTTTATAACTGCTAGCAAAGTTCTCAATAAATGATTGCACAGCAACTTGAGGCTGATCGTATTGAAGCTTGTTGGTCTAATATCAGACACACACATTCCAGCTCGTTCAAAAGCTATCCCAAAGATTGTCTTCGAGATTTTCGAAGATGTGTCTCTAATTGTCCATGCTGGTGACTTGACAAGAGTGAGTGTCATCGACGAACTAGAACAGATGGCACCTGTATTAGCTGTGCACGGCAACATGGATAGCCGAAAAGTCAAGGAGAAACTGCCTGTAGTAAACTCAACCAAGTTCTACGACTGGAAGATCGGAGTCACCCATAGTTTGGGCTTTCTATACCAACGTGGCAGCACCAGCAATGCCATTGAGAAACAAGGCTTCCACGTTTTCGTCTCTGGCCACACTCATCGACCAGGGTTGAAATATAAGAGAAACATGCTGCTTGTCAATCCAGGAAGCCCGACAAATCCAATCCCGCCCTTCCTCGTGAAGCCCTCCGTCGCACTACTCAGAATCACAAAGAAGGAAATTGAACCTGAAATAGTCCACCTCTAGTTATTCGGAGCCTCAAGTTTCACTTTTAGACAACTCTCCCCACCTCCCTCGAGGATGTTTCAAGCAATCGCTTATTTGTAGACACATCCAATCGCACTACGTGGTCATCTACATGACTCTCCATGAAGAAAACTGCCAAAACCCATGGATGGAACACTGCTCCAGAACGGACATAGAGCTATATATTTCCAGAAATTCCTCTCAGTTGCCTATCTGTACCAGTTGCTGGGCAATTATTGCTGAACAGGACATCGAATGGGATGGCTAACTTTGGGTGTGGAACGATTCAACCTAAACGTAGCTCGAGCCTTTATAGGGCATCATGTGAATCTTCACATGAGGGATGGTTCAGTCCTAGTGAATGTCTGTGTGACCGACATCAAAAGAGAGAAGGAGACTGGCAAGCCAACCATCTTCTGCATCTCACAGCGTGGAAAGCAACAGTCAAGAATATTTCTCAAAGAAATCCAGTGGATGGAGCAGCTGAACCCGTTCATATTCGCCTAAGACAACACTCTTCATCGACCGACAAAACGAATATCAAGAAACAGAGTTGAAGGGCATTTCAGCCATTACTAGCGATGCCTGATCCGGCAGTCAATATGGTTCGTTCTACATCGACAGAAACCGTCCAGCACACAGAAGGAGTTTCAATGTATCACTGAATTGACATCTTTTTTGTAATATCATCCATCTTTTTACATGAAGTTGACAAATACATTAAAATATTCTCCCATTTGCTGTCTAGGATGTCCGCTGGTGATAATGTGACCTGCACTGTAGTTGCTGGAGGGTTTTGGGGAGATGAAGGGAAAGGCAAAATCATATCTTATTTGGCCTTGAAAGACAAAGTGGATCTATGTGTTCGAACTGGGTCGGTCAACGCAGCCCACACTATACATCACAAAGGTAAACGATATACACTGCACATGGTTCCATCTACCTTTGTCTACGAAAAGTCTCGCTTGTTGATTGGCCCCGGAGCGAATGTTCACGTCCCTCAATTCCTCAAGGAAGTGAAAGAAACCAACGTAGGTCGCAGAATAGGAGTTGACAGAAACGCTTCCATTATTGAACTTCGCCACTCTGAGATTGACCAAAGCGATGGGCATTTGAAAACACTCGGCACCACAGGCTGGGGAGTTGGTCCTGCCATTCAAGAAAGAGCCGAAAGAACTGCAAAACTGGCAAAAGACATGCTAGAGTTGGAAGCCTTTCTGACAGATGTCTCGGAGGAAGTCAATGCAGCTATTGATGCGGAAAAGAAGGTCGTGCTGGAGGGAACCCAAGGATTAATGCTTTCGCTGTATCACGGCACCTACCCGTACGTCACAAGCAGAGATACAAGTGCTGCTGCGATATGCTCAGAAGCTGGCGTAGGTCCAAGTCGTGTGACCACAGTTCTGGTCGTTTTCAAAAGCTTCATCACCAGAGTAGGAGCTGGAGAACTACCTGGCGAAATATCAAAGGAGACCGCGATGAGTCGAGGGTGGTTTGAAACAGCAGCAGGAACAGGCAGAGATCGACGATCAGCTCCTTTCAACTTTGAATTGGCCAAGCGAGTGGCAGAAATCAACGGAGCTACCGAAGCTGCCTTGACGAAACTAGATATTTTATATCCTGCATGCAAAGGCACATCCGATTACAACAAGCTTCCTCAAGAGGCAAAGGAGTTCATTGCCAAAGTTGAAGAAGCGACCAGTGTACGTGTCACTTTGCTCGGAACAGGACCTGGCGCACTGGATATTATTGATAGGAGAAGAGATTCAGATTAGGTATCGTCAAGGTTGATCCTAGAAAACTGACACCTTCAGAAAAGGTTCAGGGCATCCTCTCCAAACGAAAGAGAGATTAGACCAGAGATTACATTATTCTAGAACTACACAACACTGTGAAAGTCCTGGAGAGATGTCGGGAAATGGTTGTTGTTGGAAGGATCACCACTCAGAAGGATTTTCACAGTTTTCTCGAGAAGCTCGAACTCAAGGGTGCAATTTTCGCAATAAAGCCAAACTGGAATGCCACGGAGAATTCCACTTCAGCTCAGACCCTTGATTGGCTCCTCTCAACATTGAGAGGAAACATCAAGATCATCGATGGCTACTCTGCCTGGCGCAATCAGCTCAGCATTGGATCCGAACAGAGAGAGATAATAACTCCGTCGAACGCAAGGATGAAATGGCAGTGGATCAAAGAACAAGACAAATGGTTTCTTAAACACACTGGAACTGACAAGATCTTGGAAAAGCACAAAGTGGAATACATAAATGTCACGGAAGAAGTTTGGTCGATGAAAACTCTTGAAGCAAACGAGGTTAGAGATCTTGTTGATTCCAAATATGGAGTGATTCTGAGCCAGGAAATGTACAACTTCGTTCCTACAAGAATCTACGAGCTTAGAGGGAGCACTTTCATAAGTCTTAACAGCACCTACTTTTCTCGGGGAGAAATCTCACTTTCGACCAGCAATCTCTTCACTTTGATACCTGATCCAGCACGACATGTAAAATGGAGTGGCAGGAATCGAACTCACTTTTCGCAAAGCATTGTGGACATTAACAAGATATACCGCAGCATTTTCTCGCCTTGCTATTGGATAAATGAGATAAGAGAGAAAGGCGTCTTTGTTGCAAGCAAGAATTCTGTGGAAGCTGATTCAGTTTCGGCTAAGCTGCTTGGTCTCGACCCGCAAGATATTAGTTATCTGTCACATCTTACCAAAGTCTTCGGAGGCTATGACCAGAGCGTCTTGGCCAGGATATCGAGTCTCAATCAAGATTGACCCCCTATATGGATCCTACTGGAGCCGATAGCCACCACCAGTTTGTCCCGACCATCAAACCATTTAATTCAAGCACAGCACACCTCAAAGGCTAGTTTTATTAGTTGCCACAGCAACGTTTATATCTGGAAATCGTTTCACTGATTTCCTTCGGCGACTAGTCATCGCTATGAATGCTGAAATTCCCGTAACTCATCCGGCGGCGGCGTCAGCCGTGACGTTAAAGGCGTAGAAACGCCCTACGAATGATATGTGGCTGACCTCCAGCTACGGGGACAAAAATGGAGACTTGACAACAGAGTTAAGTCCAACATAGGCTAGCGCACAAACGCAATCCCCTAAATCCAACCCACAGCAATAGCGGCAAAGAACTCCCAAAATAGCAAATCCG
>CAYFWV010000053.1:0-49821 GCA_964346975.1 uncultured Candidatus Bathyarchaeia archaeon | reverse complement strand
TGTTTTCATTAACGATGGGCAATATGGATGGTTAGTCGTTGGCCCTATCGAGGGATATTGTGTTTCAGGCTTTGATCCTGCGGCGCAAATACCGAAAGGAACGATGACTCCCTCGACTTTCTTTATCGCTTTGATGGCTTCTTTTCCTCCGACCATTACTGCGTTCTTGGTTTCGCACATATACCAGAAATTCGCACCCATAATTCCCTTCGCGTAGCCAAGGGTGCGTTCAATCTTGAAGTCTGGAACCATAATGGGGATGGAAATCATCTGACGACCATAGAGCGTGATCTCGCGTTCGAACCCGTCTCCGCAATGCCCGACCCTCCCCATCATATCCAGTTCTCCGTGCGCACCTTTCACTGCATCAAAGATTGCTGTGAAGGGTTTGACCAGAATGTCTTGTCGGATTCTATAAGACAATTCGGTTTCAAACTTGTCCAGCGAATGTTCTATAGGTTTCTCTTCGTCAAGTCGACCCCAGAATTGTAGGATTGCACCAACTCTGCCATCTGGAGTGTCTCTTGGACTGACATAGGTTTCTACACCTCCTTCCACTCTGCCAATGACGATTGAAGGTGTCGATGTTGAATCTTGAGCAGCAGCCTTCAAGATATCTTCGTCATCAGCTGTGACTATGATCCTTGTGTACAGTCCTTCGAAAACTTCAGCGTATGTGTCTTCTATTGCGGCGGTCATGTACAACCCTCTAAAGCTTCCTCAAACTGAGAATGCATCAGCCTAGATTTCCGATCTTCGCTCCCCTCACGAGTTTTCGAAAGAGGCAACTTGCATCGACGATTTCTCTTATGTTTTCCGAGGTTATTAAGCGAATTTGTGGCAGGTGTTTAGATAGTAACTCACGAATGCTGTGTTTGATGGCAGGATCAAGGTTGGACTCCTGCACTGTCTTTCGGATGCCATCCTGTTCCATCTGATGTACTAGTTTGAGCGTGGAATCTCTGCCGAGCTCGCTGAAAATGAGACCCAGAATCGCAATTGGTGAGGAAGTGTGAGAGAGGACCGCAATCTCTGCTCCGTTGACTGCATAGGCATTCCCGTTGAAGGAGATGGTGAGACCGCTGCTCTTCTTGACGAGTCGTAGGCAGTCTACGTCAGTGATGCTGTCCCCTACATACATTACTCTGTCTAGACTGCTCCCAACGTTGTTGGCGATACGTGTCACAGCTCGCGCTTTTTGGGTTCCTCCCATTGGGTTCATTGAACTGAATCTTCGCCCGAGTTGCATCTGGGCTATCTCGTTCCAGAGAATCTCGCTGATTCTCTTTACCGACTGGTTACTCTGTTCTACCAGGTCGCAAACAGATTTGGCTCCTTGAGGGACTTCGATTGGAGGCATCGCGCATATTTCATGTGCTAGCTGCTTGATTCTTCTCTGTTCTTGATCGTTCATTGGAAAGTTGTCAATGTCAAGTTTTGTGTGATACGTGTTCTCAAATGGAAACTCCAAGGCGTCACACAAAGCCTCGATGTACTGCTCGTAACTGGTGCTGACAATGAAACTCGGCATGTGTTCCCCTAAGGCTTGGAGTGTTTCTTTGGCGTCAGGCATCACCAGAATGGTCTTGGCAGAGAATTCCATGATCTCTCTGCTGGTGACTCCATAGGCTTTCAGAAACGGGACGATGAGTTTCAGTGTGTCTCCAGCGTTGTATCCTTCACGTTTGATGATCTCAGCTTGGACGTCATCGTATCGGCTAAGCTGCGTGAAAAGTCGTTCGCCATCAGATATGAATTCCGATGATAGTTCGAAGGCGTTGTCGTTCTTGGAGATGGGGCCTTCACAGTCAGTGACAAGGATCCTGTCTTTCATCACTTGTCAGGGCGCCTCAGGAGATCGATGTGGCTGATACTCTTTTGGATGTGCTCTGGAGCGGCAATGTCGTTGCGATGCCAAAGAGCTCCACCTTCAATTGCACGAATTCCTCTCAGTGAAAGATTACGGGCATCCGAGAGGCTGCTTCCAATTCCTACAGCAGCGACCGCTCTGGAAGTCAATGCAAAGGATTTCCCGTGTCGAAGCTCAATTGATGCTGGGAAAATTCTGATGCTGTCCTCTAGGGTCTTCTCCAGCATGTATGCTTTTGACAAGTCTATGTTCATGTCAAGCTCATCTGCAGCGACGCGGGTTGGAAATGCATCCAAATAGCCCGCGTAGCTAGGCGGCGCTTTGTAGGTCACCACGGAGGCTTTGCCTTCGACGTCGACTTTGGTCAGAGTCCCCTCAAGCATATTGTAGCATAGGTTGACAAAGTCTTGTTTAAGAAGCGGGAGTAGATTGATTATTTCTGGGTCACCAGGTCTGCTGTTGTTTTCAAGGATTTTTGGGCCATCTGCTGTGTGCATGAACGCTACGTAGAACGGAACTCCTCTTAGATCGTCTCCGCTGCCCTGTTTCCTCATAACTTCAAAAATCCTGGTTACAATCTCCGTCTCCTTCTCCCGGTCAACGTTGGTCATAAACGGGAGTATTTCGCCGCGATCTTTGTAGGACCCCATTCCTCCTGTGTTTGGCCCCTCATCTCCTTCAAAGGCTCTCTTGTAGTCACGCGTCTCGGGCAAGGCGACAAGTCGCTTCCCGTCGCAAAGAGCTTGGAAACTGGATTCTTCACCGTCAAGCTTCTCTTCAATTATGACACTCCCATACTCATAGTTGGCTAGGAAGTGGTCGAATAGGTCGTCCCTGCTCTGGAAATGATCTCCCCAGACACCGACCCCTTTACCTGCCGCTGGCACATCGGGCTTGACAACCGCTTGGTTGTTGAGTTCGTCAAGCCACTTGAAGACAGTTCGTTTGATAGAATGCTGGCTTCGTTGCTCTTCTGGGTTGAAAACCTTGTATCTGGGATTGGCTTTAGGCACGGCTTTCTCAAAGAGTAGTCGCTGGGCCACTTTGCTTCCTTCGATAGCGCACTGTTTGGTTGGACAGATGATTGGTACCTTGGTCTCTCCCTCAATGATGTCTCGTATCCCATTGATTATTGGCTTCTCCGGCCCAACTATCCCGAAGTCGATTTTTCCCCGTCTTCTTGCTACAAATCTGCAGATCTTGTGTATGTCCAGATCTGGAACAACGACATGTTCAGTGGCCCTCTTGAGGTTGAAAGGATTTCGTTGCTTGTCTGTGACGTAGATGTCCACTTTATACTCGAGACTTCGATGCAGTGCGTCTACAATAGACGCTTCTCGTGCTCCGTAAGAAACGACTAGAACACCTATGCTCTCCATGATCTTCATCCCAGAGGTTGTGCTTCCAGCGGTGATGAACTGCCTTTAGAGGAAATTCTCAACATCGACCTCGTAGATCCTTCCACTCTCCTTGTGACCCTCCTCAAATCGTTTGCGCATCCATTTTGCTAGTCTCTGTGCGAGAGGGGTCGGATACTTTCCTGTGATGCATCCGAAACATAGATCATGTCTCTGCATACCAGTAGCACGGACAAATCCTTCAATTGATTGGTAATGAACCGAATCAGCACCGACCATCTCAGCTATTTCGCTAGGAGTGTGTGTTGACCCGATTAGCTCGCCATATGTTGCCATGTCTATCCCATAGAAGCAAGGCCCGCAAATCTTGGGAAACGTGATGAATAAGTTGATCCTGTGGGCACCGAGTTTTCGCATTTTCTCAACGACAACTCTAGTTGTATCTCCCCTGACAATGCTGTCATCAATAACAACCAGGTTCTTGCCTGCCAGCTTCTGATCAACAATGTTGATCTTTCTGTTGATAGTGGAAAATCGTTCGTTTGAGAGAAGAATGAACGCTCGATCTGTTACGTATCTGTGTCTTCGTGTGCATCGCTCCCAACGTATTCCAGTCTCTTCATGGAATCCAAAGGCACAATCGTCACTTGTCTCAGGCAGGGAGACAACTAGATCTGTATCTTTTACAACTTCAGGGTATTCTCGGGCTAGGTTTCTGCCGAATTCCTCGCGCACTTCATACACGAAACTACCATTAAGTCTTGAATCTGGCCGCGCGAAATATGCGAATTCAAAGGCGCAGAATGCTTTTCGGTTCTTGCGTACAAGCTGTTCTCTTTCGAAGCCCTGCTTGGTGGCCACTACAAACTCTCCGGGCTTGACTTCAAAGCTGCTAGTGAAACCATTAATGTCAAGCCCTACCGTTTCAGATGAGAACGCAAGGATATTTCCCTGCGGATTGGTGCCACAGCAGAGTGGTCTCAGCCCGTATGGATCCTTGAACGCGAATAGTTCACCCTGCTCGGTTATTCCACTCACCGAAAATGCTCCCTCCACATCTTCCATACACTTCTGAACCGCAGAAGTCAAGTCAGAATTGCTGTCAAGCTCAGCCACGAGTTTGCGACAGAGGAGTTCTGCGTCGCACTCATAGGAAAAGCTGGGATCAGCTCTGCAGAGCTCTCTCTTCAGTTGAACAGTGTTCACAATGTTTCCGTTGAACGAGATGGCCAGCTTCGTTTTGTCCGTTTCTACCTTTGCAGGTTGTGTTCCTCTCATGAGGGCTTCTTCATTCAATCGCCCTGATGTGGTGTATCGTACATTGGCGATGCCGACGTGTCCTGGCAAGAGGGTTTGCCAGTCTTCAATGTGCTCCTGCTTTATTTTGGGTATAAGGTCTAAGTTCCGGTGAACATTGAAGGCTCCGTTGTAGGTCAAGAAGCCATAGGACTGGTGTCCTCTGTGATTCTGGCTGCGCATGCCCCAATAGATATAGGGGAAGATGCTCTTTCCCTCAAAATCCACGGCGCTGAATACTCCGCATTCCATTCCGACGGCGTCGTCCATGAGTTCACCTAGGTGAGGCAAGTATTTATCAATTTTGCACAGCATTAAAGAGAAGAATTTACAGCTAGATGTAGAAGAACGAGGTTCAGCTAGATTATCTTCGACAGAGTTTTCAGCAAGTCAGATCGTGTGATGATGCCAACTACTTCACTCTGCCGCATGACTAACACGCCTGAATGTTCCTCCAGCAGAGGCCGGATCACATTCACAGTTGTGCTTTCAGGGATTCCTGGCAGTGGGGCATCGATTATTCCGTTGACTGTCTCATCTGCGATGTTGATGTGGAGATTTCTGATAATGGCTTCTTCAGTTACGGTGCCAACGACTCTGCCAGCTTGCACTACAGGGAGTTGGGATATTGCCTTCTTGATCATGATTCTGCTAACATCAAGAATCTTATCATCCGGTTTTGCGGAGACAACGTTGCGAGTCATGATATCGCTGCATTTTCTCGCAGTGCCTTCTGTTAGGACCTGAAGAATTCTGTTGACGGTGGATAGCCTCGGGTCAACCTTCAGGTTTTCGATCTTCGCAATGTGAGCTTGTGAGACTCCTACAAGTTGCGCGAGTTGTCTTTGAGTTAGCCCCGTCTCTTTTCTGAGTCTTCTCAGGTGAGAGCCAGTCAGCATCATGCGCTATAACCTCCAGTTATCTATTATGCACCATGAGTATCGGAACATATATATTGTGAGGTATGGGAAAAGCCTTCCCAAGGTGATGGTAGGCTGAGAAACATTCTGATCGACCAGTCAATTCGCACGCCGACTGAGCAGCAGAGAGTTGAGATTGTAGAGAGAAAAGGACTGGGTCATCCTGATTCAATGTGCGATGCGATTATGGATAGAGTGTCTGTGCGCCTCTGCAAAGAGTATATCGACAAGGTGGGTTTCATCATGCATCATAACGCAGACAAATCTCTGCTAGTCGCTGGAGACGTTGATCCTAGATTTGGAGGAGGATACGTCAAGGAACCCATGCTGCTAATATTCGGGGACAGAGCTACAAGCAAAGCGAACAACATCACAATCCCTGTTGAGGAACTGGCTGTCCAAGCGGCAAAGGAATGGATTACGACGCATCTGCGGTTTGTGAACCCTGAGGAACACATTAAATACTGTGCAGAATTGAAGCCAGGGTCGCCAGAGTTGGTTGACATTTTCAATCGGAAAGGACGAGTGCTTGGTGCCAACGATACTTCAGCTGCAGTAGGATATGCACCTATGTCTCGACTTGAAAAGGTAGTGTTGGAGACGGAGCAGTATGTGAACTCTCTGGCTTTCAAGAAGAAGTTTCCGGAGTCGGGAGAGGATGTGAAGATCATGGGGCTTAGGCAAAACAACAAAGTGAACATGACAATGTCAATGGCTTTCGTTGACAGATACGTTGAGACCGAAGAAGACTATTTCCGGAAGAAGAACGAAATCCTTGAGCATGTGCAGAACATTGTGAAGTCGAAAGCTGTCTTCGATGAAGTTAACGTCGATTTGAATACTCTGGACGTTGAAGGTCGTGGAGTGAATGGTGTCTACTTGACAGTGCTGGGAACAAGTGCTGAGAGCGGGGATTCTGGCGAAGTCGGTAGAGGAAACCGTGTGAATGGTGTTATACCTCTCAATCGCCCAACATGCTCTGAGGCTGCTGCTGGCAAGAACCCAGTTAGCCACGTGGGAAAGATATACAATCTTCTAACCCACAGAATCGCAGCAAGTGTCTATGAAAGCGTCCCAGGGCTAGAGGAGGTCTACATATGGCTACTCAGCCAAATAGGGAAACCTATCGATGACCCCGCAATTGCCGCAGCTCAGGTAGTTCTGAAGTCAGGCAACCATCTTCACAATCTTGAGAAGAACATAAGAGAAGTTATGGATTCAGAACTAGCGGACATCGACAAATTCACAAATGATTTAGCTTATGGAAGAATCCCAATCTGCTAGTTTCTGGATCATTCGCTGGGATTTTCCGCTGTCAATGTCGTTTGCGGAAAAGTCTGAAACCCTCGACGTCGGTGAGTGTTCAGAATAATGAGAATCATCAGAACAAGAGTTCCGATGGTTAGAAACGTCGACAGCGGAAAGCTGAACAGAGCCGAAACTAGATTTGAAGCCGTGAACGTGAGAGTCGGAAACCAGCAGAGCATCTGGTACATGTACATGATCAGTGCAATTCCTACAGCCCAAATTGTAACCAACGGCGGTGCGAGGAAAGACACGATCGCCTTTCCGAACAATGTAGAAGTAGGTTCACCAGGACCTAGAGTTTCAGCAAGTTCTGGTAGAAACGAAGTCAGTAGCAAAGATACAACCAGAAGGCCCGTGGTCCAACCTACCACGAGCATCAACAGGTTGATTCTTCCGTAATGCTTACGTTGGCGTTCGCAAGCTCCGCTCAACTTCTGATCACAATCCTTCAGCTGGATGTCGGTCTCAGCACTCGAGGAATTGTCTGAGCGTTCGTTTCTGTGGGATCGGAAATAAGCTTTGGTGCTTCTCGCAGCTTGAGACGACGGCGCATTGGGCCGGCTCAGGCAGTGTGTTGATAAACGTCATATGACGGTTATACTTATTCCGGAGATTACATGTATCAACCTGTTGGTGTCTGAGATCATGCTGCATGATGTATACGCGGTACACGCTGACAGCCAGGACAAGGTTTGTAAAGTTATTGGAAGATATCTATTGTTGGTGGGTTGATGCAGAAAGTCATAGTTCTGGCAGTGATCCTGTTGGTCACGGTTTTCTCTCGAATGGTGAGTGTCAGTGGTTCAGACCCTGTAGACTGGACGATCATGATTTACATGGATGCAGACAATGATTTGGAATACAGCGCGATCACAGATTTTTCCAAGCTGGCTCAGATTGGTTCATCAGCCGATGTGAATGTGGTGGTGCAACTAGATCGCGTAGAAGAGTATTCTGAAGCGTATGGGAATTGGACGGACTGCAAACGATTCCATATTACTCTGGGAATGACTCCTAGTCCAGAGAATGCCAGTCTCTCCCTCGGAGAGGTTAACATGGGTGATCCTGAAACTCTCAAGGATTTCATTATGTGGTCTTTGGTGCAATATCCTGCTGAGAAGTATGCCCTGATTCTCTGGAATCACGGATGGCTAACCTCGATTTGCGCAGACTCCTCTCACGACTGGGATTTGCTCACATCATCTGAGATCCATGCCACATTGAACGACGTGCTTGTGCTAACTGGAACGCAACTGGACGTGATTGGATTCGCTGCGTGTTTCTGCGGTTCGATTGAGATGGCCTACGAGGTCAGCGAAGGGGCGAAGATCATAAGTGCTTCCGAGGAAGTTGTCAGCAGTCTGAGAGGCTATCCATATAACAACATATTGTCTCAGCTGGTAGCCTCACCAACAATGAATGCAACTGCATTTGCGATGTTGCTGCACAATCAGTTTGTGGCATTCAATCAAGGCTTCGGTCTCGAAATTCATACACATTCAGTTTTCAACACAACGAAAGTCGCCAATGAACTGGCTCCAGAAGTCAGCAACTTGGCTTATCATCTGAATAGTATCCTTCCGACACATATCTACGAAATCCTCGACGCGATAGATGATGCAGCCACTGGCGAAACTGCAACAACTTGGCGTGATCTCTATGACTTCTGTCAAATCCTTGAAGCGACCATTTCTGACGTGGAGACAGCAAATGCAGCACAAAACGTTATGGACGCATTGATTGACGCGTGCATCGCTGAATGGCACGACATCAATAGTTATGATCTCCATGGTCTATCTATTCATCTGCCCTCTTCAGTCGATGAGTACGTTGACACGTATTCTTCAGAAGCTATTGAATGGAGCTCAGACACAGTTTGGGATGAGTTTGTGGAAGCGCTGATTCTATCCTATTATCCAGGCACCCTTTCACAAGAATCGCTTTCAGAAATCACATACATGCTCGTGGACAGTGATTTTGACGACTACTTCGATACCATTCGTATTCGTGTAGATGCAGACACTACAGGTGTGTCCAGCAGCGTAGTATTGCTCGGTCAGTTAATCAACTCCACTGGCAACATCGTTGACATGAACAGCACGTCTTGGACCATTCTTGGTAGTGACGAAGAATGGCGCGATCTGTCTCTTCGCATACCGGCAGGAAGTGGAGAAGATTGGTACGACGTGGAGCTCTTTTTCTACGATGGACATGACATTCTCGAGGACTACTACAATTCCAATTATACTCGCTTGCCCCAGATCATGCAACATGATCTCACAGTCATGGAAGTTGCTCCAAAACGAAACGTTGTTGGTCAAGGCTACTCCACGCAGATCAATGTCACTGTCTGCAATGTAGGTCACTACATGGAAGAGGTGAATGTGACAACGAGCGCCAATGGAACTGTGCTAGATACCAGACAACTCAATCTCACAGGTGGCGAGACCGCTTCAATCCTCTTCTTTTGGGAGACCACCTCAGAAAGCCCAGGCAACTATAGTATAACATCAACCGTTGAGCCAGTCGACGGAGAAGTATACATCGGCGACAATGTTTTAGCGGGTGGTCCGGTCCTTATCACGATTCCAGGCGATGTTGACGGGGACTATGATGTGGACATTTTTGACATTGTCACAATGGCCGGTGATTATGGCTCGAATGACGGAGATCCAGAATACGATCCTATCAGCGACATTAATGGTAATGGAGCGATCGACATCTTCGACATAGTAATTGCAGCTGGCAACTATGGGGAGAGCCTCCCATAGAGCTGTCTTCCCTTTGGAAGCTAGGAGCGGCATATCCGTTGCGGCATCAGTACAGCTAATAAGGCAACTCATGTAACATACTGCAGTTTGTGAATCTTTGTCATAGTTGTCTGTGACTTGAACAGTTTGTGGTAGTGAATCCGATGACACCGATACGAACTGCGGAGAAATTATCCATAATCGACGCATTGGACATGAAGATCATTCAAGTCTTGCGCACTGATGCTCGGAAGCCAATAGTGCATATTGCAGACGATGTGGATGCTAATGAAGCTACTGTTAGACGACGCATCGGGAAACTGATGAAGAATGGGATAATCGAGCGTTTCACTGTGGTTCTGGATTATCGCAAGCTGGGTAGGGTTATCAAGGCATTCATAGGGCTGCGAGTTGAGCCAGCTAAATTAAGACCAATTGCTGAACACCTTGCAAAACATCCAGACACGCAAGTAGTGTACAGGACAAGCGGTGACATTGACATCGTGACCGAGGTCATACTGGAAAAGATGGAAGACTTGAACGCGTTTCTGGATGAAGAGTTGAAACTTGAAGGGATTTTGGGCACGATTGTCACGATTGTAATTGGTCCCTACAAACGCTGTCCGTGGACGAAACTATAGCTTGCTTTCCCCTGTCTCCAGCCTAGAGTTGACTCTTTCCATTAAGGAAAGATTCCCGTTGATACAAAAAGGATTGTGTTCCATCCAACGACAATGACGTAGAAGGCCGTCAGTACAAGAAGAATACCGAGGAGCAGCTTCTTGACATAGTGCCACTCTGGTGGTGTGGCGAGTTTTCTGGTAAGGAGTATCAGAACGCCGAGAAATAGAACCTGTGCAATCTTGATCCATGCTGAAAGGAGAATGCCTATCTTTCCCCACAAGTAGAGGGTGAAAGGATTAGATTCATACACCGGGTTGGTAAGCAGTATATCCATTATATTAAGCCACAGCACTGCAAGAAACCACAGCTGCAACGATGACACTGTGAGTTTCAACTAGTCTTCTCCTCTTTGCAGATTGTATTTGACATATTTAATTGTTACATTCCAGTAGCCAGCCCAGCAAGAAAGTGGAATCACCACCGTGCGTGAGCATCTTGTGCTGGGGTGGAGAGTTCAGCGATTGGGCTTTTCAAATATAGCCAATCTGAGGACTAAGAATGCAAGAATTGTCACTGCAATAGCGAGCAGATAGTAGCCTGACCCCACTGCCATCCCAATTGAAGAGACAATCCAAAGAGTGGCTGCAGTTGTCAACCCGATGACCTTCTCTTCAGTTTTGATTATTGTTCCAGCTCCGAGAAATCCGATTCCTACGACAATGGAAGCCGCTATACGAGAGCGATCAGAGTCTGGAAAACCTTGGGACGACAGAATCGTCAGGAGTGTAGATCCAAGCCCGACTAGGATGTGAGTTCGGAGACCTGCTGGCTTGAGACTAACCTCTCTCTCCAAGCCCACAATTCCACTGAGAACAAAACCCAAAGCCAATCTAGCGATCAGTTCGATTTCGATGCCAAGATCCATAAGGGTTTGGTGAGGAAGGTGGTATATATGTTTACGCGCTTGGGGCGGAGACAGTGATGGTGCAGTGTCGCGAGAAACCTGGTCAGACTGACGTGTGCGATTGGGGTTCGCTGCCAAAGCCTCTTGACGGGTATTGGTGCTGCATTGCGATTCTTTGCCGAAGCTTGCGCTAATCACTGAAAAGAAGGTTTCGGGGGAACTGATCTCTGAAGTGTTGAAGATCCCTGGGGTGGTCAAAGTGTCTATGTACTAATCCCGAGGCACACGTATCGGAGGTAGTAATATACCGTGTATCAGAAGACTGTATTTATAGAAATCTGCTCTATTTGACAATGATGATCATGCAGGCGTTTCAGCTTCCCGAGTCTCACATTCTACAAGGAAATGAAGCGATAAGTGCACTAAACGAGTATATCAGTGAACTCCAACAATACCCTGGAGAAGACCTGACCAAAACGCAAACTACCGCCTTAATCAAACTCGCGAAGGGCCTCATCTCAACTATAGAAAACGAAACCCCCAGCGCTGATCGCATGAAGGAGCCAAACCTAGTGGGACAAGTCAGATGGGCACTTTCCAGACTTTTGCAGCTCTCGTCTGAAGACCTGTCAAATAACTGGCCAAATGCTCGAAGCTCTGACACAAGTATTACTCTGAATCCGATCGGAACACTCCAACATAGAATCAGGTAGCACCCTACGACAGGATTATCCGCTATCAAATCTGCTTTGCCAAGGATAACCTGCGCGAATTAGTTTCAGGCATCTCCCACCTGTGTCGCGCGTATGCAAGTGCAAGTGACTTAAGTGCTTGAAAGGCTGACTCATGAAGGTCTGCGGTTCCAGCATCAATCTTGGTGAGTTTTGGTGGAAAGCCCCAGGATCATGCGTTCCCTTCACAAATGCACACTGGGAACCGCAGGCTCTCCATCCAGACAATAGATGGTTTCTGCTTTCACCTCCAGTTTAATCGATATAAGCTTAAGCAGACAACGCGATATTCCTACTGATGAACTGGGAGGAAGAGCCGATGCTTAAGGACTTCAACCTCCTGATAACTACGATGCGCGGTAGTGAACCGCAGGCTTGCTCTGAAACATGGTATCTGCTAGGTGAGGTTGGAGATGACACATCAATCGTCGACAAAACTGGAATCTCAGGTCTCGTCGCGGCGAAGACATCACTTCCACCAAGCGAAGCCATCAAAAAGCTTCGGGATCTTCTGAAGGATCGTCCTTCGGAGTTCCGCTATGTTCTGCGCATTATCCCAATTGATGAGGTTGTGAATTCCGATATTCGAGCAATCGTGGTGGCTGCGTCTAGGATCGCTGGTCAGATTCGTAGAGGTGAGACATTTCGTGTTACAGTCGAGAAGCGTCACACCTCAATCTCTGGAAGCGAGTTGATTAGGGAAGTCGCGGAAGTAGTTGAACGGAAGGTCAGTTTGACGAAGCCAGACAAGATACTACTGGTCCAGGTTGTTGGAGGTCGAACAGGTGTATCGCTTGTTGATTCATCTGGAGTACTTTCTATAAGCAAAGAAAGGAATCTCTAAGCCTTGCAGGTATAGGAAGAGTCACCGGCGAGTCACTAGGAGAGCCATGTGTTCAATCACAAGGTCTGCAAGAGCAGCTTCCCCTTGGCTACCTGACGAGTTGGCTGTGAGTTCAGTATCCGTAATCTCGAAAAGGTCTCTGATTTCCTTGACTTTCTCATCATGAAGATCGATTACTGAATCATCTCTCACTCCAGGAACCAATCTCAATGTCGCAAGGATCATATGCGCTGCCATCTCTGAACTATCTGTGACTCCTAGAACCACGATTTTCGATGTGTTTTTCTTCAGTCCGACTAGATCAACGGCGGCCTTTATTTGTCTTTGAGCCGAAGCGTAGAGAAGAGTTTCAACAGCAATGCTTTTCGAGATGTTTGTGCTATTCCTGAACGCTTTCAGGGCATTAACTGCTGCGAAATACAGATGTTGCCATCCAGCGACGAGCGACGCATTGAAGAACTGAATGTCTACATCTGGAAGTTCCCTCCGAGCTTGGTTCAGCAGAGAATTGGCGTCATCAATGTGTGCGTCTTTGAAGCCGACAAGACCTACATACTTCCCGTATCCTTCAACACACTTTATCATTCTCTACCCTCATTGACTTTCGTTAAGAATCTCTCCATAAGCTCTGGGGAATAGCCTGATTTGATGAGGGTCTCCTTGATGGCCGCTATGGGCTCATCCTGGTTCATGGATTTCTCAATTACCTTCTTCAGCGCCTCCTTCCTCTCCCAGGGGAAGATTATCCACGCGCGGGTAAGTTTCTCGTAAAAATCTGGCAATGTGACGCTCCACGGCTTATAGTAGAGAGTGGCAATCTTGAGCTGGTTTGCGCCATGCTGGAGTACATGGGCTTCGACCAAACGAAGACTCTTTCCAGTATCCGCAACATCATCTACAACAAGCACTCTCTTGTCTTGTACATTGGCAGAGACTGGCTGAGTGATTACTGGTTCTGACGTTGTTTCATTTACTCCCAGATAGAATTCAGCTTTGACACTGCCAATATCATGGATGCTCAGCAAGTCTGAGAGAACTCTCGCAGGAACCCACCCACCCCTTGAGACTCCAATGATGGTGTCCAGAGTGAAATTCGAGATGCGAATGCTGTTCGCAAGATCCAAGAGTAGAGAGTAAATGCATTCCCATGTTGGAATTTCGAAGCGCTCACCTTGTTGCAGTCCTCAATTCCTCCACTAACAGTGGAAATAATGGGAAATCATGTCAGATTATAAATGTTTGTAGCGTGGCAGAGGTGACGACAGATCCAATCGAATCTCAATCTTAATTACTGCAACGAATAGTAATTCTATTCCAGAACCGTGAGAGGATCAAGTTGAGAAAGACCATTGAGTGTGTCGCGAACTTCAGTACTTCTGAGCGAAAAAGCGTAGAAGCTATCCTGGGCGAGATTAGAAGAACTCCCCAAGCGTATCTTCTTGATTACACTTATGACGATTACTACAATCGACTCGTCGTCTCTTTCGCAGGAACCGAAGAATCCGTGCTTCAAGCAGCTCTCTCCGCCTCCTCCAGAGCAATAGACCTCATTGATATGAGGAAACACAAAGGACAACACCCGCGACTCGGAGCAGTAGATGTGGTTCCCTTCATTCCAATCAGGAACACTACAATTGATGATTGCGTGAAAGTATCAAAGGAATTTGGGCGCACTCTAGCAGCCCAACATAGTGTTCCGATCTACCTCTACGGAGCTGCAGCCACCAAACCTGAACGAAGTGACTTGGATTGGATTAGAAAAGGAGAATACGAGGCTTTGGCCGAGATGATTGTGCAACCTGATCGAAGACCAGACTTCGGACCTGCCGAGCCTCACGCTACGGCAGGCGCAACCATAACTGGTGCCCGCAAAGTCATGGCCGGCTTCAACGTCAATCTAGGCACCTCGGATTTGAGCACTGCAAAGAAAATAGCCCGAGCTCTACATGCAGGGAAAGGAGGATTCGCGACAGTGAAGGCCATGGGCGCTGAAATCCCTGGGAAAGGAATCACGCAAATCGGGATGAGCATAACTGACTTTGAGAAAACACCTCTCTACAGAGTGTTTGAGCTTTTGAAGCTAGAAGCGGATCGATACAATGTCCCAATTCTGGGGTCAGAGTTCTGTGGGATGGCACCATTGCAGTCGGTTCTAGCTATCGCAGCATACTACCTGAAAATCGACAATCTTGAAGCCAACAGGATCTTGGAAGTTGCAGTGCAAAACGCTATTGAGAAAGGCGACCAAGGTGACCAAAAGTAAGATCGATCTGATTATCAAGAGAGCCAACGAACTGATCACACTCACGGGATCAAGCAAAGAACCAATTCGCAAGAAGGAGATGCTTGATCTCCACATAATTGAGAATGGAGCAGTGGCCATCAACGATGGCAGGATCTTGGCTGTTGGAAAAGCGAGTGAGATTGAACAGCACTACAAATCTGAGGCTGTAGTTGATGCAAAAGGAAAAGTCGTCATGCCCGGCTTCGTCGATGCTCACACTCATCTGGTGTTTTCTGGTGCCAGGGAAAAGGAGTTTGAGGACCGGTTGAAAGGACATAGCTACCTTGAGATACTGGCGAAAGGAGGAGGAATCCTCTCAACCGTTAGAGAAACGAGAAGATGCTCGAAAACGGAGCTCGCAGAAAAGGCAAAGAAGACTCTCAACATCATGCTAAACCATGGCACCACAACCGTAGAGGCAAAGAGTGGCTACGGATTGACGGTGGCTGATGAGATCAAATGCCTAGAGGTTTCAAGAGAGCTGGATAATGCCCATCGAGTGGAAGTGGTGTCAACCTTCCTCGGTGCCCACGCAGTTCCACCAGAATTCCACGACAACGCAGATGAGTACGTCGCGTTGGTGACAGAGCAGATGATTCCGAAAGTTGCGGAGAACAGACTTGCAGAATTCTGTGATGTATTTTGCGAAAAAAACGTGTTCAGTATCAGACAGGCACGACAAGTCTTGAAAGCTGGATTGGAATGTGGATTAGAGCCCAAAATTCATGCGGACGAAATCACGGATCTTGGAGGAGCAAAACTAGCAGCAGAAGTCAAAGCCACTTCTGCAGAGCATCTACTGTATGCATCGGATGAAGGCTTATCCGCAATGGCCCAGCAAGGAGTGATAGCTGTTTTGCTTCCAACAGCAACATTTTCGCTGATGACCGGAAGATACGCAAATGCTCGAAAAATGATAGCTATGGGGATCCCAGTTGCACTCGGTACCGACTTCAATCCAAGTTGCTGGACTGAGAATATGCAAATGGCAATAGCGTTTGCCTGCCGCGAGATGCGTCTCACGCCTGCAGAAGCTATAATAGCCGGCACAATAAACTCTGCTCACAGTATGGGTCGCGGTCAGGAAACTGGGAGCTTAGAAATTGGGAAGAGGGGAAATCTCATAGTGCTAGCCATTCCGAACCACAGTTTTCTCGGGTACAGGTTCGGAGCTAACCTTGTAGAGAACGTAGTTATAGATGGAAAAATAGTGACCGATATGAGAGTGTGAAAATGGCTCGTCAAATCGTTAGGCACATCAGTGGCAAAGAGCTACATTGCAGGAATTGGCAGATTGAAGGCATCTATCGGATGCTTCACCATGTTGTTGATCCTGAAGTGGCAAAAGATCCAGCCAATCTGATAGTTTATGGGGGCACAGGCAAAGCAGCTCGCAGTTGGGATTGCTTTAATACAATTGCTGAAACTCTTAGGAGACTTGAAACAGACGAAACAATTCTAATTCAAAGCGGCAAACCCGTTGCAGTCTTCAAGACACACAGATGGGCGCCAAGAGCGCTAATCGTGAATTCCATGCTGGTGCCTAAGTGGGCTTCTTGGGAGCACTTCTATGAACTAGAACAGAAAGGCTTGATAATGTTTGGACAGATGACCGCTGGCTCATGGGCGTATATTGGAACCCAGGGAATCCTTCAAGGCACCTATGAAACGCTGGCCTGCGTTGCCAGGGAACACTTTGGAGGAAGCCTGCGCGGGAGACTTGTCCTTACAGCAGGTCTAGGAGAAATGGGGGGAGCCCAGCCACTCGCTGTGACCATGAACGATGGAGTCGCTCTGATTATCGAGATTGACAGACGAGCCATTGAGAGACGGGTACGACATAAATATCTTGAAACTTGGACCGAGGATTTGGACGAAGCAATTAGCATGGCGACTGAAGCCAAAGCTGAGGGAGAACCTAAGAGTATAGGCTTACTAGCGAATGCTGCTGAAGTGCTTCCTGCATTAGCCAAGCGAGATGTGATCCCAGATGTGTTGACAGATCAGACTTCTGCCCACGATCCCCTCTACGGATACTATCCGTCAGGGCTCTCAAAAGAGGAAGCCGATCAGCTCAGACAGGAGAATCCAGGACAATACGTTGCTCGGGCACAGCAAAGCATGAGAGAGCACGTTGAGGCAATGGTGAAGATGACTGAAAAAGGAGCAATAACCTTCGAATATGGCAACAATCTTCGACAAACAGCATATGACGCTGGTTTCACAAACGCATTTGCGTATCCCGGGTTTGTCCCACGTTACATCAGGCCAATGTTCTGCGAAGGCAGAGGCCCATTCCGTTGGGCATCTCTCGTCGATGATCCTGAGGATATCTACAAGCTAGATGATGTTGTTCTCGAGAAATTCAAGTACAACAAGGAATTGTGCCGCTGGATAAGGAAGGCAAGATCGAAAGTGAGTTTTCAAGGGTTGCCGTCCCGCGTCTGTTGGCTTGGTTTCGGAGAGAGGGCTAGGTTTGGCAAGATCATAAATCGTATGGTGGCGAACGGGGAGCTGTCCGGTCCCATCTGGATAGGTCGAGATCATCTCGACTGCGGCAGTGTCGCTTCGCCGAATCGAGAGACTGAAGGCATGATAGATGGCAGCGATGCGATAGCGGACTGGCCCATACTGAATGCGCTGATAAATGCCATTGGAGGAGCGACGTGGGTTTCTGTGCATCATGGAGGCGGAGTGGGAATGGGCTACAGCATCCACGCAGGAATGTGTCTGGTTGCTGATGGGACCAAGGACGTTGAAAGGCGTATGATCACTGTTCTAACGACAGATCCAGGCACAGGTATTGTGAGACATGCAGACGCGGGATATCCAGAGGCCAGGAAAATGGCAGAGCAGAATGCAATCAAAATGCCGATGCTATTTAAGCAGAACAGAAAGGAATAGGTATGCTATAGATCTTGAGCTAGAGGAGAAACTATGCAGAACGTAGTTATTGATGGGGAAAGCCTGACCCTCAAGAACATTGTCGATGTTGCACGAAACGATGCGAAGGTAGAGATTGCTGCTAGATCGATCAGAAAGGTTGGCCAAGCTCGTGAAGTCTTGGTGGGTCTTGCAGAGGGGAAAAAACCTATCTACGGGGTGAACACGGGTTTTGGAGCGCTGGGAAATGTCTCAATTTCTCCAGAGGACATCTCTAGGCTTCAGCTAAACCTCATTAGAAGCCATTCTTCAGGGGTGGGGAACCCGCTGTCGAGAGAAGTGATCCGTGCACTAATGCTTCTGAGGGCGAACACTTTGGCCAAAGGATTCTCAGGGGTTCGAGTTCGAATTCTGGAAACGCTGGTGGAGATGCTGAACAAAGGGGTTCATCCAATAGTGCCTGAGAAGGGTTCAGTAGGTGCCAGTGGTGACTTGACTCCGCTTTCACACATGGTTTTAGTAATGCTTGGAGAGGGTGAAGCCGAATACAATGAAGCTGTGATGAGTGGAAAAGAGGCGATGGAGAAGGCGTCAATTGATCTTGTGCAGCTAGATTTGAAGGAAGGGGTAGCATTGAACAATGGAACTCAGATGATGACTGCAATCGCAGCTCTGAATCTCCACGACGCGGAACACTTGGTTCAGACTGCGGAAGTAGCTGCAGCGTTAAGTCTTGAGGCGTTGGAAGGGATTGTCGATGCCTTTGATTCGCGGATTCACGAGGTGAGGCCGCACAAGGGTCAGACCGAAAGCGCTAGAAACACTCGTGAGCTTCTCTCTGAGAGCGCGCTGGTGAGGACAAGTGACGAATCTGTAGTCAGCAACAAGTACCCGCAAGATCCTTACTCTTTGAGATGTATCCCACAGGTTATTGGATGTGTTCGCGACGCTGTCGAGTACGTGCGGGGAATAGTGCAGGTTGAGTTTAACTCTGCCACAGACAATCCCCTAGTCTTCGCTGAAGATGACCAATGCCTTTCAGGTGGGAATTTTCATGGACAGCCAATCTCGATTGCCATGGATCACCTGAGCATTGCACTGACCATACTCGGGAACTTTTCAGAAAGAAGAATAGCGAGACTAATAGATGATAACCTCAGCAGAGGACTCCCAGCATTTCTAATTCCTGACGAATCCAAACAAGGACTGCAGAGTGGATTCATGACACTCCAGTATACTGCTGCAGCGTTGGCTTCAGAGAACAAGTCCTTGGCTCACCCAGCTAGTGTGGACTCTATACCGACATCAGCCAATTTCGAGGATTTCGTGAGCATGGGACCGATAGCCGCGCGGAAAGCTTTCCAAATTCTCAGGAATACTCAACTCATCGTAGCAATTGAGCTTCTGTGCGCAGCCCAAGGCATTGAATTCAGGGGAGCCAAGAAACTTGGTAAGGGAACTGAGCTTGCTTATCTCCTAATCAGAGAGAAAGTAGCTCCTCTGAAAGAGGACAGAGTCTTGGTTAACGACATTGAATCTATCGCAGACCTAGTACGTAACGAACGTTTCTCAACGCTACAGAGAACCTTGTAGAGACCTTCGCTTGCTAACTCAGCTGCTGCAGGGCTCTCAATCTTCTCACAATATTCGGATGAGTCGAGAACAGTTCCAAGAACCTGTCCACACTGGATACTCTTCTTGCCAGTACTTCTTCAACCAACTTGCTGTCACTGACCCCTAGTTTGCTCACTGCTCTCGAATCTGAGGAAGCTCTGTCCGGATCTGAGATGAACAACGCTTTGAAGGAGTTTAGCTGGGCCGATTTCGGCTTGCTCGTCTTAAGTCGACGGCTTTCGTGAACTATTTTGGCCAAACCTTGAGAGAGTTTTCGCGGGCCATCCTCCACGATAGCTGCGCTATGCCTATCTGCATAGTACTCGCGGAGGCGACTCAGATGGAGCGTGAAGAGTGTCAGTATCCAGTATAAGAAGATACTGACTATTCCTATGACAGCTGCTGCACCACCACTATCATTCCTGCTTCTCCCTCCAAATATTGATGAAAGCATGAGCGAGTATCCGATAAAGTAGAATATTGCCGGCAAGATTGACACAAACATCATGACTTGGACATCTCTGTGTTTCAGATGCCCCAGCTCGTGGCCTATGACGGCTTCAACTTCGTCACTTCCGAGAGTCTTGACTAATCCTTCTGTCACAGCAACTCTACTGCCAGCCAATGGAGATCCATAGGCAAACGCATTTGGGATAGGAATGCGTGCCAACATGAGTTTCGGCATGCTGATTCCACTTTTCCTGCTCAATTCCTTGACTTTCGCGTAGAGCTCAGGGTTATCGGAAGCTTGGATGGGACGCACCCGGTAGATGGCATCGATCAAGTACGGTGAAATCAACCACTGCAGAATGTTGAAGCCAATGACGAAAACTATCAGAGAGGTGATGTTGAACACTCCTGTAAGTGTCAGGATAACTGTGAAGAAGAGAGTTGAAAGGGCGATAATAATCGCCATGGTCCCAACAATTGATGCTCTTAATCTAAGAAGAGATGCCATACTTACTCCAAGTAGTTGAGCAACACAGCCTTTCTTATATTCTTTGCTCTGAGGGCTCATGTAATCGAACAGAAACCTAGTTGAAGGAGCCACTCAGCTCCCTGTGCTTTAGGTCGATTTCTTGCTGACATTGTAGAGTTTGCCAACCCGTTCCACGTTGAGTCGCGCATCCATGTATTTGTTCATCAACCAAACGTTAGTGTTCAGGTGATCAGACACTGAACGCACTTGAAAGCTTGACTCTCCAGCAGCTAACGCTATGTACGGTACTAGAAGATCTGCTAGATGAAGGTCAACCGTCGCCTCACTTAGCATTTCCTGCAGCAAGAAACTGGCTGCTTCTGTTCCGACTTTCTCGCTTGATTTCCCTGGTTCACCGATTGCATCTGCCCCCAGGATCACTCCTGTGTCTGTCGTTGCCCACAACGTGAGTGAACTGCCCTTCTGCACAGGATTCGAGGAATCGTTGACGACTTCAATTTCTGCTTCTACGCCATGGTCAACAAGGAAAGTTTCCGCAGCCCTAGCCTGTCGTTCCGCTACTCTTCTTGATGCCAGATGAGTACAAACTGATTTGCCAACTACAGGATTGAACTGGCCGCATACACTGAGGGAAAGTGAATTCAACGTCCGGTTTGGCTGTACACATACCGAGACTTCTCCCATTCCTTTCGGATAGTATCCGTATTTATGAATCTCCAAAGAAGCTTGTAGGCCCATTCTCGCAAGAATTGTGAAGAACACATGGCCAAGGTAGTTGATGGTTGGAGAATGAGAAACATCGGTTCCACCTCGTGACACATGAATCGTCACAGGTTTCTCGGCGAAGGCGCAGATGGGCAGAACTGTGATCAAGAGCATGGGAATGCTGCCCGCAGTTCCAATCTGAGCCTCCAGTCTGCCACCAGCAATTGTGCCAGGATGAAACCACAGTTCCTTAGATCCAAGTCTAGCGCCCTCTATAGAAGCGGTGCATAATCTCGCTGCAGCCAACACCGCTTCCAAGTGTTGAGGTTTCAACCCCGGCTGAGGCCTCTTTGAACGAATGTTCATGATGTGGAGAGGTTCACTCAGAATTGCTGAGAGAGCTAGTGACAAGCGCAGGATTGTACCACTACCACTCTTTCGGCTTCCATCGACTTCAAGCATCTTCAGTCATTGGGCATTGTTCTCAGATTTCTATCAGATAAGGCTATTGCGGCAGCCAGCTAGTAAAGGACAAAATAAATCAAGCACCAAGATGGATAGTAAGGATTGAGAATGTGAACTGAATGGGTGAAGCAAAGCCAGAAGTGAGTGAGATCTTGGGAAGACTGGCCGAAGTGCTCGATGTCTTGGGCAAGATTGCTGAGGACCTCCAGGACATTTCACGATCATTGAAAAGTGTTGAGGGACGTCGAACTCAGGTGGAGGTAGCTCCTCAACTCGGTACCACGGCTCCTGTGTCTCCGGTTTCTAAGCCTTCGCCAGTGGGAAGAGGAGTGGAGGACATACGAATGATGTTTTCCAAGGAGCTAGAAGAGCTGCTCACCTTTGAAGATGCTGGAGGATTCATAAGAGTGAAGCCGCGTCAATACCTTGGGTCGGACAATTTCGCAAAGATTGCATCCACTATCCGAGAGGCAGGCGGGGAATACGTTAGTGCAGGACGCGACTCACATTTCAGAATCCCCAAATGAGTAGTCTTCCAGGCTACCATACTATCTGGAAATCTCTAAACTCACCAGTATGTGTTTCAAAGAGAACACTTGTGTCGACAACTCTGGCACCTGAAGGCCCACGACGGCAAAAGGCTATCAACGCGTCAACATTCTCATGGCTCCCTTCGAACAAAGCTTCTACCCTGCCATCTTGGAGATTCCTAATCCATCCAGTAATGTTAAGTGCTGTCGCTCTTCTTCGTGTTTCAGATCGGAAAAAAACTCCTTGAACTTCTCCAGTCACGAATAAGTGTGCTCTCACGTTCATCTACAACCCTCGACAAGATGCTCTAGAGAGGGTGCCAGAGCGGGATTCATCTATATTGCAGGCATGTCTTCGTGAAAGATTCACAGCACAGCGGCAGTTTCCAAACACTTTCAGTTGTCTCTCTCCACATTGATGTATGACGTTCCGGCCTTTCTCTTAAAAAGCCTGAGGAACACTTGCGCTCAGTGAACAACATGTTTGCGAACAACGGGAAGTTCTTGATCTACGCCTCAACTCGTCCGAGTCCTGAACGTATGCGAATAGTTGGATCTGCCGTCGCAAAAATCGCGGACTCTCTCGAGCTGGATACTGAGCGTTCAGCAAGGCGCAAGTTGCTCTCAATATATGTTTACTACAAAAGCCAGTTGGGTGACGAGATTCCTGTATATTGTGATTGGGGCAAACGATGGAACGAAGAAGATGTGTATCGGGCCATCCGAAACATGATGTTTGTACTTTCTTTCCATCCCAGCCATAAGGGTTTGCGTTCAATACGAGAAGACGTCTGCACATCTGCCTAGGCGCTTTTGCTGAACTTCAATGTCTGGTCTGCCAGATCAATTTCATAGACTTGGTTTACATCAAACTTAATGTCCAGTTGATCATATTCCTGTTCAGTCAAGAACAGTATTATTTTCGGTAAGTGAAGACCAGTATGCATTGTCTGTATTGGCAGTTGCTGCTGGAGTGCCTGAACCACGCTTTGAACCATCCTTGCTTCGTCCGTAGCAGGCTTGATGGCAAACCGTGGGATGTTACGTTCTTCCACAAGCTCGATTCGCTTGCCTAGTACACCAGACGGATCACGTATCGATTCAATTCGTTGAACTCTAACAAGAACCACTCTGAAGCCTCAACGTAATATTCAGTTGATTCTGCTTTATACGTTTCTCATGATGGAGGAAGGTCACTCCATTTCGATCGTCGCTGGTGGTTTAGGAGTGACGTCAAGGTACACTTCGCAAACATTCGGGCATGTGCTCAAAACATCAGTTGCCGTTTGATTCAGAGTATCCCATGGAATCTCGGACACCGAAGCGGTGAGAAAGTCCTGGGTTGTGATCGCTCTCAGCGCAGCAATGTATGGTCGTGCTTGCGAGCTGCCTTTGATGCAGTACAATACGCGGGTGAAGAAGGGATCAGAAGTGATCTTGCTCTGAAGAGCGACAAGGGTTGGTATAGATGGAGTATGAAAGTCACCACTCATAGTCTGAATATTCAGCGCGGCCACATTCGCATATCTTCTCTGTCCACCCCTTATCCCTGTGGTCTTCGCTTCCAAGACTTTCATCAACACATGTCGAGAAGGCACATTCAGCAAGCGCGCGACAGTTTCTTGAATAGCACCTGCTCGTGAGTAGTGAGCTGTATTGTTGTCGAAGATCGCAGCAAAGTATTGACTCGGTTTGTGTTTTGAAAAATGTCTTTCCACGATTGCCGTTGCCTTCTTTTCGGCCGTAAGTTTGTCTTCGGTCACTTCGCCAACAACTCGAACTGACAAACCTGGGCCCGGAAAGGGTTGTCTCTCCGCGATTTCAGCGGGGATTCCAAGCTTCCGAGCAACCATGCGAACTTGTTCCTTGTACAGTGATTTGAGCGGCTCCACCACTCTGAAGCCGAAGTGTTTCACTGTGTCTATACCCATTTGCTCCAGAACGTTGTGTTGGGTTTTTACTCCCCCAGTCGTTTCCAAGACATCAGCTTTGATGGTTCCTTGGACGAGAATCTTGCACCCCTCCTTGTCAGCGGTCTCACCTAAGACTTTGTAGAAGGTTTCACGGAAGATCTTGCGTTTTGCTTCAGCATCTGTCAGTCCCTTGAGTGCATTAAGGAACCTCTCTTGAACGTTCAAAACATTGATGGGAAGCTTTATAGGTGGCTTGGAAACGAGTTGGGCGATGTGTTCTGGTTCGCCTTCTCTCATAAACGCATCATCTAGCATGATGCACAAGAGATTCTCACCGACAGCCTTGTGGGTGAGAACAGCTGCGGAGACGCTATCGACGCCTCCCGATACAGCGATGAGGGCTCGTTCCTTCCCAATGAGACTCTTGATCTCGACGGTTTGTCTCCGGATGAATCCCTCTGGACTAAACCCCTCCAAGTCTGAACAGCCTCCTCACACTAAGTGCTCTATGTGTAGTGTATTTTCGCTTAAATGTTTCCTGCCTGTATAGGCATTGGCTGTTCCGTTTTGCAGCTCCGGCATGGAGTTCTCATGGAACTTGGACATGCATTGTGTCTTTCTTATAAATACATGTCAAGAGGTTGATGATGTCGGCAACGTGATGTTATCACTAGAAACCAAGTCGCACGTTAGTGGTTTTCTATCAATCTTTAAAGAACGAGTAGATGGGAAACTGATATTACCAGTTTGGTGACTTTTTTCGACTGCAGAAACACAGCTGTCGACGCCACTTCACCATTGTTTTGTTATGCTAAGATTTTTGTTCTCAGGAATCTAGTGATGTTAGGACCTGTTGACAAGGTGTTGCTTTGAAGAATACAGAAGAACTCAAGAGTAGGATCGATCTCTTGCGTGATTACGCACAGGATTGGCAGGAGAACATAGCACTCGTAGGCGATGTGGCCAAGAGTGATCGAGCCATGCTTCAGTCCATCAGTCGTCTATGCAAGAGCCAAAATCAAGGCAATCTAATCAAATTGGGGCTGACACTCATTGCCTTCCCTTTCCCAATCGTGATTGATGATGCTTTGGGCTACCCTTTGCTGATTGCAGGTCTCGTTCAGAGGAGAATCAAGAACTCAGCCCTCTACTTGGAAGACACTGCGTCATCCCTTCCAAGCATTCTCAAGGAGCTGCAGGGAATCAAAGAGCAAATGATCTAGTTGCTCTCCGGAAATCACGTTCAGCGCAGTTGATTCGCCACTCTATTCGTTGAGCAAGTCAACAGCTTCTAGAAAACTCTCAAGAATTCTGTAGGTCAATCCCCATATAATCTTGTCTTCGATCACGAAAGCCGGAAGCTGCCCAAAGCCTAGGTCCACAACTTGCTTGTGCTCCGCAAGTCTGTCGACTTGAATCCAGAAGAGATTCTGCAACTCTGAGTTCAGGCGAACAAGGGGTTCATAGCTTATAGAGAACACAAATGGAAGGACTTGGAGCTTCGGTCCACTTATCGAAGTGGATGTGGGTAGAACCCCGAGAAACTGACACTGATAGAAAAGGCTGATTCCAGTTTCCTCCAAAACCTCTCTAGCTACAGTTTGCTTGAGGGTCAGATCCTGCTGAGTACGTTTCCCTCCAGGTAGCGCGATCTGGCCGGACCATGGGTCAGCTGCATTGTCAGCGCGCCTTACAAGCAACATGTGAAGATCTTGGCCCACGATTCTCAACAGCAAGCAAACTGCAGCGTCTGCATCAACACTCGAAAGCGAACTCAGTATATCTTTTAGCTTCTCGACTTTCTTCAAAGCATCCAAAAGCAGCTACCCCGATTTCAGCTGCGATCATTGGATCTTAACACTCTCCAGATTCTCCAGCCCACAATATGAAGCTTTGCTCGGATGAGTACGCATCTCAGATTCTGCTGCTCTCTGGTATGTTAGACCTTGATTCGCAGAATCAACGGCGTGTACACAGCAATATATGGTTTTTATTCCAGTATTTGCTAGTAATTGTCCAGCAAACGTGGAAGTGAAAGGTTCCGTGACTTCACAAAAGCACTTGATTCAACTCATCAAATCCCAAATTGAGATGGAAGAAAGCACCGCGAACAAGATTCAAGCAATTGAAGAAGACATGGCCAACGTTGCTGCGAAACTCTTCCTAGCTGAAATGAGATTTGACACTGAGAAGCACGCGAAGATTCTGCGTAGAATGCTGGATTTGACAGAGAAATTTCAGACCCAAGGATCGCCAAGTAAATTCTGGCAGATTGAAACTAGAGAATTCGTTGATGCTGTCCAAGTCAAGGACATGTTAGACACGCACATCAAGGTTGAAACCAAAATGCTACAGCATATGAAAGAAGGAATGAAGCAAACCGATGATGAAGCTCTGAAAATGCTGTTCGAACACATAAGTGACGACGAGCAGAAACACCACCGAATACTTCAGATCATACGGGAGAAAGCGTTCAAAATCAAGAGTCTACCATAACCTTTGCCCGATTGTCCAACCCT
The DNA here is from genome assembly GCA_964346975.1 of uncultured Candidatus Bathyarchaeia archaeon. Taxonomy (GTDB): domain Archaea; phylum Thermoproteota; class Bathyarchaeia; order Bathyarchaeales; family SOJC01; genus JAUWDF01. The sequence goes on along the minus strand of CAYFWV010000053.1, from coordinate 23,363 downwards.
ATGATCTTAGTTCTAGAGTTTTCTTCCATCTGGATTCTTATTGCAGATTCAATCATTTTCTATCCTAGATCATCTGGATTGTGAGACCGAATGGGAGAGGAGGATGAGCTGTTCAGGCTACTTGATGAAAACAAGATCAGCGAAGCAGTTGAGAAACTCAAAGGGTCGTCACGAGAGGAGTTGAAGAAATTGCTCCTAGAAGCAAGGATGACTGATCGAGTAGTACAAGGCAAGATCAGATTTCTCCGGGACAAGATGGACTTGAACCGCAATCTGCGAGGCAGCCCAACCTCTCATGGCACAATTTAGCACCACATCTACTCTAACTCTTCGTCTACATGTTTCCGTTGTACATTGGAGCCATCAGTAACTTACAAAGTTGTGAAGTGTTTCCTCAATGTATCCTTGAGGGTTTCAACATTCTCGCTTTCCTCATCCAAGGTCTCTGTTCGCGCATATTGAGCCAAGAGAGCATCACGCACCTCTAGATTTCGATTGTACTCTTCAACGTTGATGTTCGTCTGCTTCACGATTTCCTGAACCCATTTGATCTTCTCAGCAACATCAGTCGAAGGTGTTACAAGCCTCAAAATGTCCCCGACAACGTAGAGTTTCCTATCCCACAGTCGCCTGCTCAACCTCCATTCGTTCTCAAACATCTCTAGCCAGACATGATCAGGAACGGCATCTAAGGCCAGATCAACAGAATACGCACCTGGAAAGCAGTGATCTCTTTCAATTATGATTCGATCAAAGTCAAAAGGCTCCAGAAGATTCACTTTGTTTACTGCTCTACCCACTACCCTCCCCAAATAACTACTAGTAGTCCCTAATCTTAAAGCATTCTCTCTCACGTTAGAGGCGCAAAGCTGACCTGCCAGACTTAAGTATGGATAAACCGGGCTTTACCTTCTGCTTTCCTAACTGATGAAACATCGTTCTCGTCTAACTCAAAATTGCTGTCATCATTGTCAGCGAGTATCAACGCAGGCCCCCGAATAACCTTCAGGCTAACAACTGCATCTTCCGACACTACAAAGCTCTTCACTCTCTGATTGTGCAAGTTGTTAAAGGATATACCTATTCCTTTCAGGAAGCGTTTTCCTCCAGTTGACTTGTAGTATCCTGTTGACCCAAAAGGAGTGGCTATGATGGCCCCATCCCCAATGAGATTTACAAAGTTCCTTCCGTCAACAGATAGTGAAAACCTAATCGCACTGGCATGGAGCTTGGTATGAATCTGGATCTCATTGAGTCCTGTGAGTGTCCTATCCATGAAGCAAGCTTCCACCTTCATCTCCTCATGTACCCTGAAGTGTCCGCGTTTGATTTTCGTCAAAACCTCTTTCACTTCATGGAGACTGTAATCAACTCTCCTGTAGACACTAGCCTTTTTCACTACAAGTTTCGGGACTCCTGGAAATTTCCTTTCGGCGTGGAGGAGGGTTCCGTCCCCGCCGTAGCAAATGACGAAATCAGGATCTGTCTCCACATGTGTGAAATCAGCGTCCAGCAAGATTCTCTCTATGTGTGGGGTCTCTTGAAGCGAAACGATCAAAGCTTTCTGAAGTGACCGTATGCTGCGTGAGTTTGATGGCATGTTGAGTTTCCTTCGGGAATTGCACTGATAACAGATGAGTGGCGCATATAGGTTTTGAGGCGTTCGCCAAGCGGTCCTGTGCTGTGAGTCAGGTCGATGGTTTCACTGCAGGTTGGAAGCTGGCACACAGCATCCCATAGTAAGTTGGTGCTTGGTAGGAAATGACTCTACTCTGCATGTGGACTCGTCTCAAAACTCCAATCAGTATCGCTATCTGCCACAGACTATCAGGCTTGGCATCTTCTATGAAGCTGTTTTCCAAGTCTAGCAGCGCCATCAGTCTGTTGTCTCTCACTGCGTTTTCAACGAGTTTGTCATATCTCTTGGATGCAGGGTGAAAACCATAGGGTCCACTCTCTCTCTGAGCATGTCCTTGGTCAGCGCTAGCTATGAAAGCTACCTTCTGAGGTGCTTTTGCAGCTGCTTTTGCGATTGCTTCTCCAAATTGGACCAGGTTCATGAGCGGGATTTCCCTCGAAGGTGTCACTATGACGATCTTTCTCTTTCTTCCTCTCTTTCGTGATCGTCCAAAGAACCATAACGGTATGATGGTTCCCCAATCCATGGGCATGCAAGAGGCTGGTCCTTCACTTGTTCCGAAGTTTGCACCCACTACAGGCAATCGCAACTTCTTCGCTTCTGCCAAGATACTGTAGGCAAGCGCACGATCACAACGATATCGCATTCTCACACTTTTCTTGTGGGAACTCAAGGTTCCGCTTGAGAACTCTGCGGTCACAACCCCGATTGCATGATCTAGCCTCAAGCCATGAGGAGTCGCCAAGACCACAGTTGATGGATCATGCTCTTCCAGCTGCTCCGCAAGTGTCTCCATTCCATCTGTAGTCCTACTGAAAGATTGTGCTTGCTCACCCGCCAATCTTGGGATGATCTCAGCGCCATGTGGAGCAATGCATGCGTAAATGATTCCCATAGGCTCACATCCAGATGTACAGTTGATTAAGCTTCCGGAGAATTTCAGGATTTCAAATGGCTGAAACCTCTGAGCTCAGGTTGAAACGCGGATATCTCGTTGTGAGGACTGTGGACACATTCGTCAATCTGGTTTCGTTAGGAGCTAGAGAAATCGTCTTGAGACAGTTTCATGTCAAGGGTTTTGTCAATCAGTATGTTCTCGAAAGCATCACACAGATCATCAGGAAATTGTGTTTGCTGCGGAGTACCGAGAATAACTCCAACAGCTGGCGGGCGCGAGAGACGTACAAGATCGAGACGGCTGAGAAATTCACTGAAATGCTTGAATTGGCTGCGCCTGGGAAGAAGTTTGAAGTTTGCGTAGTAAGCTGGTTGAAAAGAGGCCAGTCTGCGATCTCGGTAGCTCGACCGGGACTGGACAGATGCTTGAGCGGGTGTGTGCCCTCAGTCACCTCGGCATATTCTGCGTTGCGAACGAAGTCATGCCCGGAAGAGCGCAGGGAAAGTTCTATATCTATTTGCATCATGTAGATATAACACGTCAAGGTGATCTGTGTGAAACTTGTGACCGTTCTGCTGCCTGAAGCTTATCTTGAGGGGTTAGATGAGCTGGTGAGAGCAAACATGTATCCTAGCAGGAGCTCGGCGATCCGGTCAGCTGTTCGAGATCTGCTCAAGAAGGAGCTTTGGCCAAGAGAGGGCAGAACCTAGGGCTTTTCACTCTTCTACCTGCCGAAATGCTTCAGGTTTTTTGTCATTCGGTTAACTGACTTTGCAGCATGGTTAGGGTTCTCAGCCATTGTTATGAATCGTCCAATGATCAGATATCTTGCACCATTTTCAAGGGCGTTATCTATCGCTCCGCCTTGCGCCCCTATGCCCGGAGAGTAGATTGGAACTCGCTCTCCAAGAACCGAAAACACTTCTTTTATCTTCTCAGGATATGTAGCACCGACAACAGCACCATCAGCGTTCCATTGCACGGCTTTACGCGCAAACTGCATGTGTTGTGACGTGGCTTTGTGATCATGTGCAGACAGTGTCTGTTGCCCATAGCCTTCCCAAGCCCCTCTATGGCTCATGTACACCAGCAGGATCACTCCACGATTCAATTGTCTCGCCAGGTCAAAGACTGGTTCTAGGCCCTCCTCCCATCCGACGAAGGGGTTGGCCGTCACAGCTCCGAATCCTGCATTGAAGTAGTGCTGCGCGATGATGCGGTTCGTGTTGCCGATGTCATTTATCTTACAATCCATTATGGTGGGCAGTTGATAGTTTGACGCCTGCGTCAGGATGTCCAGTATCCCACTGTAAACCCCCAAAGGAAGGATCAGGTGTCGATTTAGCTTCACAGCACAGATCTCAGAGTGAGTTTCCTCCAGGATTGTTTTCGCTCTCGCTAGTATTCTGTCAGGTTCGCTTGGCGGCAGATCCAAGGCCAAGACTATGCTAGACTGCTTTGCTTCTGAAGCTTGCTCCATGCTAGTCTTGAAAGATCTTGACAAGTTGTGTCACCAAACTCAGCTACCGTTTGTGTTTCTCCATTTTTAAAGCGCGCGGTGACTATTTTCTCGCCTCAGAGAGAACATAATCGATCATGAGATCGGCAAGGTTCGCGTTCGTGACAGACTGTAATCCACGCCATCCTGGTTGACTATTGAGTTCAATGATCATTGGGCCATCTATGGTTTCCAAGATGTCAACGCCAGCAATCTTGCAGTCAACAGCTTTGGTTGCGGTAATCGCGAGGTTCTCTAGTTCCCCTGACAGTTTGACGGCAGCTGGTCGTGCACCTTGGCTCACATTTGTCTTCCACGATTCTCCAATTCTTTTCATAGCGGCAACTACTCTTTCGCCGATGACAAACGCTCTTATGTCTGAGTTGCCATGTTCCACAAACTGCTGAAGGTAAAGAACTCCATGATGGAACCGTATGGAATTAAAGATCCTCTCTGCGACATTCGCGTCAGAAATCCTTGTGGAGCCGACGCCTTTTGAGCCAAAGATAGGTTTCAGCACAATGTCCTCTCCCAGTTCATAGAACCCTGTCAAAGCTTCTTCCACGCTCTCCGTGACCATTGTGCGAGGAACTGGTAGCCCGCATTCCTGCATGAGACTGAGAGCGTAATATTTGTCAACGCATCGCTCAATTGCAGCTGGTGGGTTGATCACAAGCACTCCTCGCCTCTTGACAGCGTGCAGTAGGTCCATACGGAATACAATCTCTTCAAGGGATCCGCGTCCAATGAGACGTGTGATGAGGGCAGAGAACTCTGTGATGGGTCTCACATCCCTGCCCTTCAAAGCACACCCGTAGCCTACCCTTGCTGAGAGATCTGAAAACCCAAAGAATTCGAGTGGCACGTTTCTTGAATGTAGTGAAGACTCCAGTTGATCGGTGCCCCACGTATCGGCGTGGGTTCCAAGAATGCCAATCATCACTTCGATCAAATCCATGTGAAGTGGAATTAAATGTGAATTCCCAGGATATATGCTGATGGATGGTCGGCTGCCCAAAGCGGCGTAATGTTTATATTGGTATTCGGTTATAGTAATACTCACGATATGTCTGGTTTAGGACATATTGTATTAGCGAACAACGTTAGAACTGTACAACACGTAGACAGTTGGGAAAAGAATGAGATGCCCCTACCTTTCAACCGCCTCAAGCAAGGAGTGTGTGAAGATGCTAGAGCAGAACATGGATGACGAGCTTTCAGATTTTGATGTGAAACATTTCTGCGATGGAAATCCAGTCTACTGTTACTATTTTCGACTTCCACAGTTGGAGTTGAAAAGAACAGCATCTGCCACTGGAGAACAACCTCACAGCAGCGCGCACGAAGCAAAGATTGTGCAATGGAAAGATTGGAACCGAACCAAACCGCTGGGAGAGGACATGCTGCCAATCAAGGACCGGTTCTCGTCGCTATCGCCATAGCATATGCACATACCACAGAATAGCTTGGCAGGTCAAGCCAGTTTGGGCAGTCTGAAGTTTTTGTCAGGTTCAGTTATAAGAGAGATGCCAGTTTCTGTGATGCGTGTGCAGCGGGAGAAAAAGAGGAATTCTTGACTGTTACAGAAGAATCATGTTGAGAATCTTGATCTGGAAAGGCTGAACAATCGGAGAATGTTTCCATTCAAGGGTAGTCGAAAAAGAGAAGACGCTACGGAGTGGTTCCGTAGTTGCTGGCAGCGATCACAACATCAAAGATGTCGATGTCTCCATCGCCATCTATATCTGCATCACCGTTGTAAAGTGGCTCACCTTCGACACTCCCGTATGCTCCAGCTATCTTAACGATGTCGAAAATGTCTACGTCAAAGTCTCCATCCATGTCACCTGGAGTGGTGACTAGGATCACGCCATCTTCCATGAAGTTGTCCAGTGTTTCAGTTTCACCTTCGACACATGATACATTGACGCTGATTGTGTAGTTTCCCCTGACCCAGCTTGTTGTGTTCCAAGGTATTCTGAGGGTCACTTCATCAAGACCTTCAAGCGTAACTTCCTCAGTGCCTATGACTGTGTTGTTGGCGTAAATCGTGCAGTTGAAGTTTTCCGGGAAAGTTCCTTGGTTCGATATTGATATATTCATGCTTGTCGAGTACCCTTCGCCCACTATTGTCCCCGCTGGTGTAATGCTGGTGATGGCTAGATCATGAACTCCAGGGTTGATTTCCACACTTCCATTGAAAAGGTTCTGAAGAATCGGCTCTCCAAGGCTGTTAGTCAATTCAAGAGAGTGGACACTCAAGTCACATGTGCCGTTTCTAACAGATCGGAATGTCATATTAAGCACGGTTCCGTCTCTCTCAAAGGGATCTGAACCCAAAGACGATGCTTCAATCCAGTATTGCCCAATCGTCTGATTCACTTCATCCTTGGCAATCTCAACGGGTCCATAGAGGACACCCCAGAAGTAATCCTCTCTCGGAATGTATACTGAGTGATCTATGTAGTCAAGTAGCGACGTGTTCCACCTAATCTGAAACTCTATCCCGAAGACATCCACAGGATCTGTAAGTCTAGCACTCACTGTGAATGTTAGGCCTGCTTGTGTCTCAACTAAAGAAGGCAATATGCGAATGGCGGGAAGCTCCTGAACATCTATAATCCACCAATCTTGGCCAATGCTACCATTCGCATCATATACATTCAGTCTGACTGTATAGATCCCTGGGTATACTCCTCGTGTGTCCCAAGTTGCTAGGAGGTCATTCACGACCTCACTCTGACCATTATTGGCAACCTGCATCCCGACTGATTGCCAAGTTGAAGGGCTCTTACTTAGTCCATAATCAACTGTGAAGTTGCTGAACGTTGAACCTGGGGCTGTCCCCTTCTTCGCCTTTCCAGTCAGATTGAATACTCCTTTGAAGATAGGTGGAGCCATCCGTGTAGCCGAAGGATTCGTGTCAAAGTGGGCTGTCGGTGGCTCGATTTCAACGATGAGCGGGGTCTCAGGGTCTCCGAGCAGATTCAGATTGAAGTATGTCCATCTGTGAACGTTTGCACTGTATTGGCTCTCTTTTGAAAGCTGTAATGCTTTCCCAAGATTTTGGGCTGCACTTGTGAGTACCTGGAAGAACGACCGATCATACAACTCTCCTGGGCCCATTGATGTCCCGGGGAAGTACCAGCCATATCTCGAGTTGCCGATGAACGCAAAAGCCCCATGATTGTGGAAGATAAAGTGCTCAACTACCGAGTCCGATGTGTCGAATGCTGCAGCGTAGCAGCCAAGGCTGTACCCGAAGAAGTATTCATCGTTGAGAATAAGCGTGTCAATCTCGCTTGGGCTAAGCTCCATCATAGTGGAAGCACTGGTGTGTCCATCATGGTTAAGTATGTGCGTACCGCTGTTGATCGCCGTAACAACTGAGCTCTGGCTGAAGGTCTTGTCTCGGGAATAGAGTCTCGTTGTCGTATACTGTGGGATTTTCTCTGTTGCAAGGTCTTTGCCGTTTCCACCCATAGTTTCCTCGTCAAGCATTTCACCGATCATCAATGCCTTCTTGAAGTAGTCGTCGTCGATATTTGACTCATACCATAGTGTTTTAGCGACGAAGTTGGTTGCTTCCTGTGGAGTGTCCACCGTAGCCCTTCCAATATACACTTCTGCGAAGAAATCAGCTTCTTCGCCTGCTGTTCCATTTTCCGGACCATCGTCAAAGATTGTTTCCCCCCAAACTGTGTCGTTGTCGTTGTTCCAGCTTCCATCGAGAGCTCCATAGTAGAGATCACTTGGGATTGAATAATCGATTGTGAGTGGATCTGTCTCTACGAAAGCGTATAATCCTCTTTTTGGAATGATGCCCACGTCGCCTCCCAAGAGGACATACTCAGTTTCCCAATTGAGGTAAGCGTCCTTGATGAAATTCCTTATACGGGCAGACGTGCTGTTGAACTGCGTGGTTCCATTTCCGTCTCCGAACGCACCGTCGCTATAGTAGCTGGGATCAGCTAGTATGTCGCCCTTCATTACGATTGTCGCGTTGATGCCTTTCGAGGTCTTCCAAGCTACTAGAGGTTGGAACGAAGAGTTCAGCTCAGTGTTCGTGATGATTACATACTGATATGACTGAGAGGAGTTCACCAATGAAGAGGTGGTGAACTGCATTGGCTTTGCACTATCTTGAACGTAGCTATCGCCAGCTTCCGAACTCTCAACCATGTTGAGTACAGCTTGCTTGTCTTCTACTGAGCTTCTAAAGTAGGGTGAGTGGTGGATGCTTTCCTTCAGATTTACGGTTAGTGTTATAGTTTCGAAGTAGAGGATCTTTCCCCTCTGCGGTATGTATTGGACAGGGTATAGAGTTAGAACAAGAATCTTGTAGCCACGATAATTCTGCTCTGAAACCGTTGAGCAGGGTAACAAGGGGAATGGAGTCGTAGATCTGTAGATCTTTTCATTAGGCGTAGGTGGTTTCAGTGCTGCTTGTCCGATCGGCGCGAGTGTTTTCCCAAAGTCTAGATTGAACGTGCCGTCGAGTGCTTTCTGTTCATAAGATTTGATGCTGAGAGATGCAACCTCCTTATTCTGCGGGATCAGAAGGTTTATCGTTTTGTAAGGCAGAATTGGTTCTCCGGGGGCACCTTGAGTTGGTAGACTGAGAATCTTGACGAGATGTCGACTTTCTGTCCAGCCTATAGTCGGCTTCGGAAAATAAGCTGTGACATCTATCGAGTCACCTGAGGAAAGAGATGTCACAACGAGTGTTTCCAAGGTAGATTGATATGTGTGACTTCTGGAGTTTTCTGTCTCACGCGTGCCATGACCTGTTGCTGTCACGACGGATATCAAAACAAGGCTGCATACAAAAACCACCAGCGCAGAATTATCATGCTTGCCCATGATACATCAAAGAATCAATAATAGAGGTCCCAATTTATCCTTTATGGAACTCTTGCCTACTCCCTCATCACACTTCATCGTTCAAACAAGACAGGGTGGCAATCACTGCGTCGATTGGTGTCCACCAATGTGGTGGTCGCTGTTCTGAGAAGGAATGAAACTAACACTTGCTGAAGAGAAGACTCTAGAAGCAACAATTGGCCAGGTTCGTCGGGGAGAGAAGTGCACGCGCTGCAAGAAGCCACTTGATACTCAAAGCTCTCTCTCACAGAATCTTTAAGAGGGATTCGTCTGCTTTAACAGCAATATGGTTGGTTCTATGGTCGTCCAAGTTATTTCAATTCGCAATCTACCCATATTCCGTGAAGGAGATGACCTGGCTGCTATACTCTGCAACGCAGCAAGCAAACAAGGAACTCCGATTCAGAACAATGATGTAATAGTGGTTACTCATGTGGTCGTCTCACGTGTGGAAGGCCAAGTCGTTGACCTGGACAGCGTGAAACCTTCAGCCTTCGCTCAGTCTATTGCTTCAAGATCCGACAAGGATCCAGCCCTCGTTGAAGTCGTACTGCGCCAAGCAGAAAGCATCATTCGAATGCGAGATGGAAGTCTCATCACCCGGACCCAACATGGTTTGATCTGCGCCAACTCTGGAGTTGACAAGAGCAATGTTCCTGGCACCAGAAACGTCGCACTACTTCCGGAAGACCCAGACTCGTCCGCCAGACGAATCCGAAGAGGTATTCAAAAATGTGCTAGAAAGACTGTGGCTGTGATTGTATCCGATACTCATGGACGACCTCTAAGAGATGGAGAAATCAACGTGGCCATAGGAGTTGCAGGCCTGACGCCTATAAGAGATCGAAGAGGAGGCAAAGATCTGTTTGGGTACATTTTAAGAGCGAAGCGGACTGCCGTCGCGGACGAGCTAGCTTCTGCAGCAGAACTCGTCATCGGACAAGCTGACGAGGCGATTCCAGCGGCAATCATAAGAGGCTACACATTTCAGAGGTCTGACACAGCATCCGCAAAAGACATCCTGAGACCTCTGGAAAAGGAGCTGTTTCTCTAGACGGATGCTGATTCGTCCACATGTGTCTCAGTTGCGTTCAAAAGCTGTTCAATATCCTGTTTGCTGTGAGCATTGCTCAAAGCTCCATTCTTGCCCGGAAGGAAGAAGACCCCATTTGCGATGAGCGCCTTATGGTATTCGTCAAGCTTGCTCTTGTCAGCCTTGGATGCAGTTTCCGCGTTCTTTACCTCTTCATTAGTGAAATGCACTTGAAAGAGCGATCCAGCAGAAGTTACTTTGGCTTCAACCTTTGCCTCGACAAATACGCTTTCAAGTCCATGTCGAACAAGATCTCCGTCTCGGTTTAGTTTCTGGATGATTGACCCATCTTCCAGAGATCTTAGCATCTCTAAACCTGCAGTCAAGCTAGTCGGGTTCGCAGTGAAAGTTCCACCTTGAAAGGAGAACCTCGGCCTTTGATAAAGCAGGGGATTCATTCTTTCCATGATTTCCCTCTGGCCTGCAATCGCACCTATTGGAAATCCTCCTCCCAAGATCTTGCCAAAGATAGCTATATCGGGTGTAATCCCGTAGTATTCTTGACCGCCTCCAGGGGCTAGTCGAAAACCAGTGATTATTTCGTCGAAAATCAGCAGCGCACCGGTCTGATCGGATAGTTCTCTCAAACCTTTCAAGAATTCTTTTTCTGCTGGGATACATCCTCCGGCACCTAGAACAGGTTCAACTAGAATAGCGGCAACATCTTGGCCTCGGACAAGTTCATCTGTTTGATCAAGATCGTTGAATGCACTGACAAGAGTGTGCTTCACAACATCTCCGTTGATTCCGTTTGATTCAGGCACGTCAAACGGAGGGCTCACTGCTAGATGCAACGCATCGTATCCCCCGTGCCATCCACCTGCAAACTTTAGGATTTTGCGTCTACCGGTACATGCACGCCCAAGTCTGATGGCATACATGGCGGCCTCTGTACCTGAGCAACTGAAACGGACCATCTCGGCACATGGCACTAACTGGACGATTTTCTCCGCGAGAGCTACTTCAAGTTCATGGCAGACTCCATAGTGTGTTCCATGTTCAATCTGCTTTTTGACAGCTTCCACAATGTTGTGCGGGCTGTGGCCCAAAATGTGAGTGTAGTGACCCATCCAGAAGTCAACATATGAGTTGCCGTCGACGTCTCTTATTCTGGAACCTTTGGCCCAGTTGATGTAGAGCGGATAAGGCGGAAAGTATCGGATGAAATACGAAACTCCCGCGGGTAGAACTCTTCCTGCGCGCTGATAAACGGCCCTGGATCCAGGAGTCTTCAAAGTGTAGTCCTTTGTCAATCTAGGTCAACGGTTTGTATACGTTCGAAAGCAAATATTAACTTGAATTCGACTGGTTTTAAAGGTGGAGCCAAGCCCGTTCGGATAAAGTAGTGAATCGATGTACTGGAAGCTTAGACAGTGAATGCAGAACGAGAAGTCCTCAGCACCATTCTTCAGCTAACCCGGACTGGCCCAGTTGATTGTGAGTTGATCTACAAGACTACAAAGGTGTCAAGTGCGATTGCACTGGCGATTCTTAGGAACCTATCTGAGAAAGGGTTTGTTAGTCTGCATGGACGACTTGTAGATGTTTCTTTGCACCAACGTGTTGAAATTGGAGTTCGGGCTGTGAAAATGGGAGCGGATTTTGAGAGCATCTGCAGACTGCTTGAGTGGAGAGAATTTGAAGGGATCGCTAGGGGCGCTTTTGAAGCCTTTGGCTATCGAGTCGTGCGGAATCTTATGTTCAAAGGTGCAAATGACAGGCGTGGACAGATTGATCTCTTGGCGTGCAAGAAGCCTCTCATTGCGTCGATCGATTGTAAGTGTTGGAAACGCAATTGGACAAGGGCATCAATCACCAAAGTTGTCGATGAGCAGATTCAGAGAACTCAAATGTTTGCGCGTATGCTACCTCCGCATTACCACAAGATTGGACTAGATGGCTGGAACCAAATGACTGTAATTCCGATTGTTTTGGCTCTACTTGAGGGTCCTTTCAAATTTCACCATGGGACTCCGATCGTGCCAATTCTGCAACTCCAGTCATTTATAAATGAAATGCCTGCCCACATAGAGGAATTGACACATTTCAATGAAAAGCTGAGATCTGCCGACAAGAAAATTACTGAATACTAGCAAGATAGTTCACAAATCATGTGACCGCGGTGCATTTAACCATAAAACACGCAAAAAAAGACAAGACAACACGGGGGATTATGTAGCGATATGACTTGCCAACTATCCTGAAAAGCTTGAGTTTTTAAGCAGTCTTTCTTGCAAGGAGAATTAGCCGCGGCGTCTTCTCAGTGAACTTCTGTTTGCTGTCATAACCACCATAGGCCGCATCTATTCGCATTCCAATCTTGTCAAGCATTGATCGCATTTGCTGGTAACTATAAAGTCTCAGATCGTGGTGGAAGATTCTCTGTCTTCCAGTCTTCTTATCTATCAACATCCATCTAGAGTGCAGTCTTGATTGTTCAGTATCAAGACATCGCTTTTCCAGCATGAAAAAGCCTGGAAATTCCCCCCAGTCTTTCTTCTTGAACACCTCAATAAGGTGTTCTCTGTTGGCCACATCAATCAGAAACTGTCCATCTTGCTTAAGGATTGCTGCAACTTCATTCATGCTCTTGAGATCTTCTTCTACCGAAGGCAGGTAGCCATAACTCGTGAACATGCTAATTGCAGCTGCAAAACGCCCCCTTCGAAAGGGGAGATGACGCATTTCTCCTCTGACAAAGGAGACCGCCGAGTTCTGGTCTCTTTGTCTTTTCTTTGCTATTCTGAGAAGTTTCGCAGATACATCAAGTCCAACTATGTTCATTCCTCTACTGGTGAGTGAGATTGAATGACGCCCAGTACCGCAGCAAAGATCCAGAATCAGACCGTCTGATCCAATAAGCTCGGCAATGAAGTCTGTTTCTTCTTCAGTGGGTCGTGCATCAGCTATTGCAGCCCAGAATTCATCTAACTTGTCAAAGAGGAACCCAGCACCTTGATCACTCATACACATGTATCCCCCGTCCGTCTGTATTCTCGAAGTCCAGAAGGCTCGCTCATGCGTTCACGCAACGCCAAACAGTGGATCTACAGATTCTTGTTTGACTACACGGTTATCGACACTCAAAAATAAAGCCATCACTGCAATTATCACATTGATGCTTTGCAGTTTACAGACGTGTGACACGGCTGCAAAACAAGGACAACCCAAGTCGTTGCCAGCACAGGCTCGAGCTGAAAAAATTCACCGTCTTTTGCTATCTCTTCATAGATGTATTGGAGGAAAGAACGATTTTTAGCAGGTTAGGGTAGGGTATTTCAAGTAAAAGTTGAAGTTTTATTCTTCCCGTTAATGCGTGGCAACAATCGGACGCTGGATATTGCATATTGGCGAACTTCCAGTTGTTGCGAGATCGCGCTATATGAGTGTGTCTTGGATATGCTTTTGTATTCGTCGGAAATCTCCATGATTGCGTGGTTGTTGGACCACGTGCTTCCAAAGCGCCGAGTTCACGCAATGGGAGTATGTGAGTAAAGCTTGATTTGTGGTTATTCTTTAATAAAGGCCGATAATCGTATGGTTAACAAAAGTAATAGTTTTGTTAACAAACCTTATATCGGGTCTGAAACACGTATGTGTTGACGGTATATGCCCCAGGTAAAGGCACAATGGAAGGAAGAAGAGCACATAATCCGAGATAATGATATGGACAACATGTTGGAATTGCTCGAAAGCTGCAGAAGGTCAAACTCACCACTCGAGTATCGATACTTTGACAAGGATGGGCATCAACGTGTTAAACATCTTAAAGTAGACTACGACATGGTGAAGTGCATGTTGTGTTTGCTCTACGTTTTCGGACGAAGACTTACCGGAATTCTGAAGCTCAGGCGATCAGATTTCTGGACGAAGCGAGGATACCTCTACGTCCGTTTCACGGTTCTGAAGAAGTCACGTCGGGTTGAGGGTTTGAAGCCCAAGACCCGAGTGAAACGGGTGAACATCAAGAAGCAGACGAAATACGTTCAGCATATCACAGCATATGTTTCGCGGCTACGGACCGAAAGTACACCTCTATTTCCAGGATATAGCCAACCTCATACAAAGACAGTGAAGCGAAAAGATCCAGCTGGAAGAGTACTCAACGTTTACAAGTATGAAGTGGCCACCGAAGGGATAATGAGCCGACAGCAGGCCTACAAGATCATCAAGGCTATCAATCCACATGTCTATCCTCACTGGTTTAGACACAGTCTAGCCACACAACTAGCCGAGGAGGGGATAGATCAGTGGCAACTAATGAACTGGTTTGATTGGGACCGTTTCGCCACTGCAAAACGGTACGTGACTGGAACTGCTGCGATGACCAGGGACATCTCAAATCGTGAGGTCGGCTAATGGCAGAGTCTGTGCCTCACGATATGTGGTTGGATTGGTGATGTATCTGCACAGTGGTGTACCGCAAGCACCAGTATCACGCACGCTTCCAATATTCATATAAATAACTCTAGCTTCTGGGCTTTAACGCCTACCCTTTTTCGGAAGAAACACGAGTATCCATGGAATGTGCTAGGAAGATACGCTATTCCAGATGATTAGGTTTGATTGCGGAGCCAGGATATCACCATCCGAGCCCTAGTTTAGTGCCCACAGCGAATGCCGGATACAGAAGCATACCCCTGCTCGATGGGCGCGACGTTCTATTGATTTTCCAGAGTCCATGTTATAACCACTGGCATTGTGCGCAGATACCATTTTATTGCAGTGAAAAACATTGTGTCTGTTGTGAGGCTGCTGCTCTCTGAAAGTCGTCAATGAGGAAACAAAGTTTTCCACTAAAGGCGAAATCGATTTCGTAGACCTTACTCAGAAGGTCCAAGCCATAGTTTCAAGAACTCAAATAAGGACGGGTCTGGCTCATGTTTTTGCCCCTCATGCAACAGGAATCATTGTGCTGACGGAACATGACTGGAATCTTCTCGAGGACATCAAGCGACTAATTCAAACGCTGTTTCCTAGAGATGGGAAGTATCAGCATCCATCAAATGCCCACTCTCATCTTCGTTCAATGTTTCTCCCGCCAGACAGGACTCTACCCATAATGAACGGCAGGCTGGCTTTAGGTACTTGGCAGTCGATCCTCTTTGTAGAAACTGATGTGCATCCAAGGCAAAGGACCGTCATAGTTCAGATCATTGGAGAATAACTATTTCCTGGATCTCCTCCACGTTACGTGTTCAGTTCGAGTGACGCTGCCACATGGGTTCACAACCGGAATGCAGGCGGTTTTAGTCAGTGATGTCGAAATCTGGCATGAGCATCGTGAGTGTTAACATAGAACAAGCTAAACTGAACAGCTCGAAATGGATTCGATCGCCTTGCAGACTCTAGGAACAGGTTGTCTCCATAGCTCACGAAGATGCAAGAGGCGGATTGCCATCAAATCGTTTACTGCATTCATTGCGCAGGGGTGTTGTCAGCATGTAGAAACAGAATGGTCTCTGCAATGACTATATATAATTCGAGAAGATTCGTGCGTTCGCGATGGTTATGTGTGTGAAATGGCTAGTTCTGCATTTGCCAGATTATCTTAACGTAGTCCTTGATAAGCTGCTTTTTCTGCTGCACATCTTCGCTAGAATCTATTCGTCGTCGCAACCGAAATGCACGACGTTTCAGCGTTTCAATTTTCAAAAGACGTCACCTTTAATGGTATCAGACCAGTCTGAAGGTACTTGGTATTTTATAAGGTTTGTGTAGTGAAGTGGCATAACTAATGGAATTGGATGGCTGCTTGTTGACTTTCGGGCACATACAGGAACTCCTGACGAAAGTGAGGAAGTTTCTGGCTATACTCGAAGTTGTAGTTTGCGTGCTATGATGACTCGCATAATCTCACTTGTGCCAGCAGCAGCGATGGTTTCCAATGAGTCGAGTAAGAGGTTTATCGCTCTCGCCTCCTTCAGAGTCCCACAGGCTCCTTGTATCTGAACAGCTTTAGTCGCTGTTCGGCGGGCAACTTCTGCCGTAAAAAGCTTCGCTCGTGCGATCTCCTTTGTTATTTGCCTTCCGTTCTTGCCACAGTCCAAGAGCCAAGCAGCGTAGTATGCGAGCCACCGAGCGGCTTCGATTTCTACGTCCATATCTGCGAGCATTGTCTGAATTCCTCCAAGTTGAAATATGGGGCTTCCATAAAGCTTTCTCTCACGGGCGAATTTCAGCGAGTGCTGGAGCGCAGCACCTGCAATTCCAAGTGCAACTCCAGCGTTGCCGAATCTTCCAATCTCAGAAATCGCCGTGAGTGCAGCTTTCAGTCCATCTCCTTCTTTGCCAACTAGGTTCCCTTCCGGTATTCTGCAATCTTCAAAAAACAGTTCATTTATTTCCATGCTACGAAATCCCATGTGCCTTTCTCTAGCTCCTACTGCAAAGCCTGGCGTTCCTCTTTCTACGACAAACATGCTCAGATTCTTCTCGTTTCCCGTCTTCGCTAGCAAAACACAGGTGTCTGCAATACTGCCATTCGTGATGAAACATTTGCTTCCTGTTATGACATACTCTTTGCCGTCGCGTCTGGCTGACGTTCTGATTGCACCGAGATCACAACCCCCAGTTGGCTCTGTTACAGCCATACACATGATTTTTTCACCTCTGACTCCTGAAGGGATGTGCTTGAGTTTCTGGACTTCGTTTCCGAAGTGTAGAATGACCCAGAGACCCAATGGGGTTGCCTGAAGAAAGAGTCCCATGGAGGGATATGCCTTGGAAACTTCCTCAATTGCAATCAGCCGTGCAATGTGGCCCATATTTGAGCCACCATACTTTTCCGGAACCACTATCCCAAGAAGCCCTAGATCTGCCATCTTCATAGCAACATCCCGGGGGAAAACACCTTTGTGGTTGATCTCCAAAGCTTTTGGTTCTAGTTCCTTTTGAGCGAAATCCCGAATCGTTGCTCTGAGCAGTTTCTGTTCGGAGCTAAGGTTGAAATCCAAAGCAATCTCCCGGCGTCGGTTGGCGGATTCTGATAAGTGCAATTACCTTTATATAAAGAGCTATTGGACGCTGATAGCTTCTCATTGCAGGCTGAGATACCGTCACCTCCAGATGCATAGGCAGCAACGGAACCGACATCTGCGCAGCTCGTCTTCGTTGTTGGATGAACTCAACATTTATATCCTGATGCCAGTTGCTTGTGGTTCCTCTATAGTGAAAAGTGAGATTCTTGGGGCCAACTGACCTGCTCAGGCGCGAGTTCTCGTTCATCACAGGCAACTATCGGATTCTTGTGATAAGCTGGATCATAATGGACATTGCCATGGAAATGCCAAATCCGAACTTCCAGAAGTATGTCGTAGAAACTCTACACGGACCTGATATGGCGCTTGGACTGATCGGCCTTGCGAACTTCTTAGCAATGGCTGCTGTCGCGTTTCCTGGCGGTTATCTTGCAGACAAATATGGAAGACGATGGCTTATCACTACAATGACGTTTGGGATGGCCTTGTCGTGGCTGTTCTTCGCCTTCGCTCCCTCTTGGCATTTTGTCTTGCTGGGCTCCATCATAAGTAGTCTGTGTCTCATTTATCAACCAGCGTTATTCGCGATGGTTCAAGATTCTCTTCCGCCTGAACGTAGAGGGATGGGCTCATCAATCATCCAACTCATACACGGGACCTTCAATACCCCAGGACCATTGATTGCAGGGTTTCTGCTGTGGCAATTTGGGCTAGAATGGAGTATGCGCATCATCTATCTTCTCATGACAACCCTGTACGTAACCGCCGCATTGTGGCGACTCAGACTCAAAGAGACAGTGTCAAATGCAGAACCTATTCGGTTCAGCTACTTCATCTCCTCGTATCCTAGAGCAATACGCGACAGCCTCCAGGTGTGGAAAAAAGTGCCGCGCGCAATGTTTTGGTTGATGATCGTTCAGACATTGGTAACCTTTGGAATGTCTCTAACTCAGGTGATCAATCAAATTTATGCAATAGATATACTGGGAATCAGCTTGGAACAGTGGTGGCTTGTTTTCATTCCACTCTTGTTGACAACAGTGGTGGTTTCAATCCCTATCGGCAAGACGGTTGATTTCTTTGGAAGGAAGACTCCACTAGTTCTCGGAGTGTGTGTGTTTGGAGTATCCCAGTTGATATTTGCCTATGGGAACTTTCTAGCGATAATCATATCAATGATCCTCCTTGGAATCGGGCAATTACTCGTTATGTCCTCAGCAATGGCTCTCGCAACAGATCTGGTTGACCCAGCAAACCGGGGGAAAATTGTTGGATTCAGAAACTTCATCCGATACATTGTCATGGCTTTTGGCATGCTACTTGGCAACTACTTCTACGTAGCAGGAAGAAGCATAAATTTTCCTCAGCTGCCATTCTATCTAGCACTTGGATGCATACTCTCGACCAGCCTGATTGTTCTGTTCTTGATACATGAACCTAGTGAGCGCATGGGTCAGGTTAACAACCATTCTGGATAGCAGTGCTACTTCACTCGCGGGACCATTGATGTGATTCAATTCAAGAATCTTGCGAGTTCAGCAATGTGTCCACACTCGAAATCAGGTTGAAAATGCTGATCCTTGGCATTAAGAGTCGTGAGATAGCCTTGACGCACGAGCACGGTCTTCAGACCAACGTTTCGCGCTCCTTCCAGGTCACTTATCTCATCTGCCACAAAGATGCAAACGTGTGGTTCAAGTTCCAGTTGGGCAAGAGCTTCAAGGTAGATGCGCTTCTCCGGTTTTCTAACTCCTACCTCATAGGACAGAATTACTGCTTCAAAGTAGTCTCTGATTCCGAGAGCGTCTATTACGTCAGCGGTGCCAATGGCGCAGTTGGAAACCAATGCAAGCTGACATTTCCCCTGCAAATCAGAGAGAACTTTTGGCACTCCGTCATATAGCTTGAAGATAGTTGCAGAGTGGTGGCTTCGAACTTCTTCCAGTTCTTCTATGAATTCTCTCGACATCTGGTCTATCTGTAGATTACGGAGAAAATCTCTCCAAAACTCGTGAATAGTCAGAAACTCACCTTTTGTGCTGCCTCCCAGAGAGGCTAGAAGTGCTGTGCTCACTTGGTTAAGTTCTTTCGGATATCCCTTTTTTCTCAGCAGAGTGTGAAGGTTCCGTTCATATCTTCTGTTTGCGTTCTTGTCCAAATGTGCCAACGTTTCGCCGAAGTCAATGAGAACGCCGCTTAACCTCAAACCATTCCCTTTCATTCTTCCACTCCACTCTTCACGTTATGCACATCAGATTTCTCTCAGTTATTAGTGCTTTATTAGTGCTTTCCACATTGGATGCGATCTCCAGTTGTTCACGTGACGCCCCACTGGACAAAAGCCATAAGTTCTCCTGTAAGATGATATGAAGGAGAATGGAATTCATCGGTGATTCCGTCAGATAGGATTCAGTGAAAGTATGTCAATGAATAGAATAGATGTAGCTCATGGGGGACCTGGATGGCTTCCGCGATCTACAAGTCTCAGGCAGGAAATCGATGGCATTTGGGGGGACTGTGGAGTTTCCACTGAATGGTCAACGCTGAAGGCAGTTTTACTGCATCGACCAGGACAGGAAATTGAACGCATCACGAACGCCGACAAGGTGCTGATGAAATCTGTTCCTAATCCAGCCATCGCACGTCAGCAGCATGATGCTCTTGCCAGCGCTTACCGGAAGAACCACATCCAGATTTCATACGTGGATCCCTCAGGGGTTCCTCCGCCTAACCAAATGTTCGTTGCCGATCTACTGTTCATGACACCTGAAGGCGCGATTCTTGCACGTCCAGCTTCTACAGTTCGAGCTGGAGAGGAGCGGTTTGCAGCTCAGAAGTTGAGCAATCTCGGCATACCCATCCTTCGCTGTGTCAGAGGAAATGGAGTCTTTGAAGGCGCAGATGCCCTGTGGATCAATGCTGAGACCGTGATGATTGGGACTGGCTTGCGCACAAACATTGATGGAGCAAACCAAGTGTCCACTCTTCTCAGCGAGATGGATGTCAATGTTGTGCGAGTCACTCTCCCCCCTGAAACCATGCACTTGATGGGAGTGCTTCGTTTTGTAGATAAAGACCATGCGATTTGCTGGGAACGCAAGATTCCTCATGAAGCGATTCGCGAGCTGAAACAGTACGGCTTCACAGTTTCTCTCATTCCAAATGACCATGAAGCTCTTGAAGGGATGGCCCTAAACTTTGTAACACTAGGCCGAAACAGAATCTTAATGCCTCTAAACAATCCTGAAACTCAGGTATTCTATGAAAGCCAAGGTATCACATGTCTAACAACTGATGTGCATGAACTCCATAAGGCTGCAGGAGGAATCGGCTGCCTTACGGGTATACTGAAACGGGATTAGCCAAACGTTATCAACACTATAAAGAAACACTATCTCACGTTGACAGAACGCTCCCAACGAATCCGAGAGATTAGAGAAAGGATTGGGGAGTACGCTCAACAATTCAACGGATGCCAAACAGAAGAGAAGGCAGGTGCATGTTCAACGAAATGAATACTCCGCGCGCATCGCGCGCGGTGCTGCTGTTTCCTTCGCACAAAGAAAATGATTGGAATACTTATGGCGGCAGAACCAAGACCAACATAGATTGCAGAGTGCCAAATGCTGGAATCCGAGTCTCCCACTCTTTCAATAGTCAAAGCGTAGGAGTTGGTCAATTCCACATTTCCAGCAAGGTCGCAGCTTCTGTAGTAGATGGAGATTTGTCCCTCTGCGGAAACAATGAAGGGTACGGAATACGTTGTCCACGTGACTGCGTCAAAGCTGTATTCCGTGAAATCGAGACCAGATAGATTGTCGATAGCTGTAAGAGCAATTGCAACAGTTGAGGTATACACGCCGGATGTATCTTTCTTGCCACTAATCGCTATTTCAGTCACTGGAGGAGTAGAATCTCCTGTAGTGATGAGATTTATTATGTCCGTAAATGTCTCTGAAACTAAGCCGGCGTTGTCACGTGCCTGAACGTAGATTGTTTTGTTTCCTGCGCCTGTTTCCAAAATCCAAGATTTAATGCTTGTCACAGGCTCCCATGGAGACCAAAAGAGACCAGTGTTGGAGAAGCGTATGTCCGATGGTCCAGAAGGAACACCCCAAATATAGCCAGATGGAGGAGGCGTAGTCGGCCCGGAAGCTTCATCAACCACAGATAATGTCAACGCAACTACGTTCGTGAATGTATCTGCAGCATCTTCGTTTATGAAGACGGAACCTGTTGGTGGCGTCTTGTCTAAATCTACTGCCGTGAACCTTGTCTCTCCTACAAAACCGGCTGTGTCGTCTCGTACTCTGTAGTAGATTGCGGTTTGACCTTCTTCAAAAATTATGAAGGGTTCAGTGAAAGTCACCCATCCTTGATTATAAAGAGCGTATTCAGCAGTGAGCGAATCAGAATCGTCTCCTGTCGCATAGAGCGAGACTTCGACATCCGTTGTATACCAACCGTTGTCCCCGAGTGTACCGCTCAGACTGATGATAGCCTGAGGTTGAATATAATCTACGGGTTGAGCAGGTCGCGGAGAACCTATCGTTGCAGTCATGTGACTGTACTTCAGTTCACGGTTTGCTAGCATTTCGCCCGATTCGAGTCTCTCAATTGATGAGGATGCTGAATCCATCTCCTGTTCAGAAAAGCTGCTGAAGACACCAGACGCTGCAGCAACGAGTATAAGAGTCACTAGAAAAGCGGCAACTGCAGCAGCAGGTAGTAGTCGTCTCCACATTGAAACTGGTCTCTTACACAGTTGATGCAATTTCATGAGAAGTTACATAGCCTTCAAGATAGTAGAATTCTCGTTGGAACATATAAGGGCATATGGATTAAACCCACTAGAATAACTGTCAAAGAAGGCTTGATTACTTGCAGCGAGCGTTGGACAAGATACTTTATCAGCATAATCCGCACAACTGCTCCTGTAGGGTTTCTAGGCAGGATAGCCTACAAAAAAGGGGGAGAGAAGCGCGTACGCACACCTACTGATGAAGTCTACTTGGGAGGCTTCCCTTTTGGTGGTGGCACAGGCGCTGGGACTGCTGGATTGATCGTCATTGTAACTTCCATAGGGCGCATCATTTCGTTGTCTTCGTGATCTAAGATATGGCAGTGATACACATAGCCTGGTGCTGGGGTTGGGTCGAAGGGATAGGGATTGACACCTGGCGTGGGAGCACCGACTCCACTTATCGGGGCTTCGACGGGAGCGAACCGCAGTCTCATCCGAGTTAGTTCGCCGGGATGCATCATTACCGTATCTTTCCAACCGTGTTCGTTTGGAGGTGAGGCTTTTGCTTTTCCTTTGATGTAGTTCCAGACATTCGGAACGTTTACAGTCGGTGCGGTAAATGGCAAGGTTCCTCCATTGAGGGCCAACCAGTCCGGATAGTAGGCACCTACATCAAATCTTTGCCGATCTATCACCTGGAACTGTACTAAGTGTGTATGAATCGGGTGTGAGTCAGCCGTTGGGTTGAAGACCCACCATTCTTCAATGTCTCCGATGGTTGCTACTTCATACGCCATGGTGAGCCATTGTTGACCATCCACAAGGAGCTCCAATGGAACATCAGTGATAGGATCAAGAACCTCTACCAAAGTGAGGATGCGGGTTACTCTTGCAGCAGGCAACGTGGGGAACATTGGGAGCGTGGGATTGAGCGGGACAGGTAATGTTGGAGCTGCGGGTCCAGGATTCCCAACTACTGTGAACTGCATGAGTTGACCTACTGTCTTGGGATTTGGAGTCAAACCAGCGGGGAAGTTTTCTTTCGCAGTGTTCCTCAAGATTACTGTGGTGCCAGGTGCCAGGCCAGAGAAATCCACCAAGATCTCAGCTCGCTCTCCTGGAGCAATGGTCAACTCAGTCAATAGAACTGGGGCTGTCAAGTAGCCGCCATCTGAAGCGATTTGAGTGAAGGGCATAGAAGTCTCTAAGGGAGTGCCTGGGTTTGCATTAAAGTGGAACGTGTAGAAACGGGCATTAGATCCATCCAGAAGCCTAAAGCGATAGACACCCTGATCAACGTTCATGTTGGGCCAAACCAAGCCATTCACCATTATAGTGTCTCCAAAGAACTCAGGAGTCCAATAAGGATGAACTGCTGGTTGCACTCCGAGATTTGGAAAGTTAAAGGATCCGTCAGTCATGAAGCTTCGGTCTTGGAAAACAAGGGGCATATCGTACTTACCAGTTGGTAGCACGAGTCCAGCTGGATCAGCTGGGTCACGTACGAAGTAGAAGCCTGCTAGTCCGGACATAACATTCAAACGTGTAATGCCAAGTGCGTGATCATGATACCACAAGGTGGATGGAGGGTTGATGTTCGGATAATCATAGACAGCAGACCAGGCAT
>CAYFWV010000052.1:0-12827 GCA_964346975.1 uncultured Candidatus Bathyarchaeia archaeon | reverse complement strand
CGCCTCCGTAACTGATTCTCGTTGTGTCTTCGCTTGGGGCTGATGCCTCTACAGCTTTTACAAGGACTTCGATTGGATTTCTCCCTGTCTGCAGATTTACGATCTCGAATGCATTCATGACGACGTTTGTGGTTCGCGTCTTCTGGCCAGCACTCTTGCCAGGTCTCATCAAGCTATTCACGAACCGCTCAACGATGCTGACGCGCGATTTGTGAAACCTGTGATGTTCATGTCTTCCCATACTGTGAGGTATCAAGACCGGTGAAAGAGAAACGTACTTTTTGAGGCCTATATCCTGGATCTCTATGCTCTCAAAACTCCATTTCCCGAAAAGCCTGACTTCAGGAGGTTGCTTGCTCAATCTAGGAACCCTCTTCTACCGCATTGGTTTTTGTTTTCTTCCATAAACGAGTTCTTTTAGAGAAACTCCGTTCACCATTACGACGGTCCATCTAACTCCAGGAATGTCTCCCATGGCGCCTCCCCGTGATCCTCCGATTCCTCCGACAACAACTTCATCATGTTCATCAACCAGGTTGAGGGCACCGTCTCCGGGCAGGAAAGCTGTGATGGAACGGCCATTCTTGATCAGCTGCGTTCTGACACATTTCCTGATCGCGCTGTTTGGTTGTTTGCTCTCAACGCCAACTTTTTCCAGCACGATTCCACGCGCCAAAGGCGCACCTTGCAAGGGGTCTGCTTTTACATCGAGTCTTAGAGTCCTGCGTTTGTAGTAGCGATCACTCCAGCGAAACTTCTTCCGCTTTCTCACAAGCTGTCTAGCTGCAAACTCACCTGTAGGCGACTTTGACCCCATTCTTTCAAATCCTTTGCTACGATAAACCACACTTCTGATATTTAAAGAGTAATATGTGACGATTTTTCGAATCTGAGTGTCGATTTCCTGCATCGAATCAAGGCTTAGGGGGCATGAAACAGAATTATCCGGACTCTTCGAGTGTTTGGATAAATTGCACTTCAAACCCGGCGGAGTGAAGCCAGCCAGCACTACTCGCCTACCATGCCACATATCAACATTTCCCTCCTACATCATGCCTCGGGGAGACTTGATGCGCTCGCGCAATCGAGTGAAAAAACCTTGAAGATCTATGTTTCCTCCACTCAACATGATCCCTGTCCTCCCAGATCCTCTGACCTGCTTGGACAATAGTCCTGCCAGCGAAACCGCTCCTGAAGGCTCAACCACCAGCTTCAACCTTTCCCACAGGAATTCCATTGCATCCACAATCTCTTCTTCAGTGACTGTCACCATCTGGTCAACGTTCTCCTGGATTAGTCTGAATGTACTAGACCCGAGAGAGGTTCTCAAACCGTCTGCGATAGTAGTCGGATTCCCAGCATAGATAATGTGGCCGGACTTTATCGACTGATAAGCGTCATCTGCATTGCTGGGTTCAACACCTATGACCTTTGCAGAAGGCAGCAAGGCTTTGATCGCTATTGCTGAGCCACTTAACAAACCTCCACCTCCAACGGGGCAAAGAAGTCTATCCAGTCTGTCAACCTGCCGGATCAGCTCATATGCGGCTGTTCCGGCTCCAGCTATTACATCCAAATTGTTCGAAGGATGGATGAAAGTGTACCCATGTTTTACGAGTAGTGAAGAGGCAACTTTTTCTCTTTCGGCAGGGTCAGATCCACAGATAACAATTTTGGCTCCATATTTTCTCGTCGCGTTCACTTTCACAGGAGGCGCGTTGTGAGGCATAACAACCGTAGCTTCAATCTTCAACAGATTCGCAGCCAACGCCAAGGCTTGAGCGTGGTTTCCTGAGGAATGAGTGATCACACCCTGCTTCTTCTCTCTTAGGGATAGATTTGACAGCGCGTTGTATGCCCCTCTGAATTTGAAGGTTCCAGTCCTCTGAAAATTCTCACACTTGAGGAAACATGCGTTTCCAGTCATCACGTCAAGAGTTCTCGATGTCATTACCGGAGTGACGTTAGCGACATCTCTTAATCGTTTGTAAGCTTCCTCTAATCTTCTAAACATCCAGATCGTCACAAGACTAAGCAGTCAACTGATTGATATTTGTTCATTGCAGGTATTCTGACCTAGACAGCTCTAGCGTTCCTGCTCCAGACATTCTAAATCCAAATCAATGATTCATAATGGATTTTAACCACTTACGATCTACGGGTTTCCAGTCTGCAGATCGCACATATATCATGTGTACAGAGGAATCATTATTGGCAAAACGTGACTTCCAACAGCTCTTGCTCCAAGCAGTAGATGAAGGCTTGTCCTCAATCGGGGAGTCCCCAAAAAAAGCGATCTATTTTCACCTGGAGAAGACCTTCAAAATCAGAAAGCACGACATACCGAGCAACATTGAAGTCTTTGCTGAAGCGATTGAGAAGATCTTCGGCATGGGAGCAGACTTTCTTGAAATTCTGATAATGAAACGTCTGCATGACAAGATCAAGATAGAGTTCGACCTAGAGAATGCTTCAGAACTCAGGTTCATCGAATATCTCAGCGCTGTCGAAAAGAGCCTTATCGAGAAACCCAGAGACACTAAAGGACGCGAGTGAATGAACAGAAGGGAAACAAATAGATCTTCAAGGAAGGTCTTCAAGGAAATCGCGGAAAGAAAGGTAATGGAGCAGAGACTCTCAGCACTCAATCTCTACGGAAGAGAACTGAACACCAGTAGCAGCATTGAGCAAATCTTCGAGTTAACCCTGGACGCCATGGAGCAAACACTGGGTTTTCAGTATGCGTCTTTCTTGATCAGGAAGAAAGACAACCTAGAAGTAGCATCTCATCGGGGGTATCCTTCACCTCTACTTCTAACCCTGCCTTTGAGCGGCGAGAATAAGGGCATCACAGTGAAGGCGGCAAACACAGGGAAACCTGTACTTGTTCGGGATACGGAAAGAAGCAAAGAGTACGTTGGTGCTATACCTAGCATTCACTCAGAACTAGCTGTTCCTGTTGAAATCGACAATAATACTTGGGGAATTCTGAATGTTGAGAGTATCAGAAAGGGAGCTTTTGATGAGAACGACGTTACGCTGCTTCAAATCTTAGCATCTCACGCTGCAACAGCAATCAGTAATCTTGAAAAGCGATTCGAACTCCAGAAACGATCCAACCAACTAGCTTTGCTGATGAGAAGCTCAGTAAAACTGATTAGTTCCACTGATATAAGGCAACGACTTCAAACCATTGCTGAGGCCATTAGAGACCTAGGTTGGCGGAGGGTAGTTATCTCCGTGAGAGATGAGAACCTAAACATCGCCAATTCAGAGGATATCGTAACCGCTGGCTTGACAAGCGAAGGAATAGAGTTCCTCTGGAAGAACAAGACACCAGGTTCAGTGTGGCAGGATCGCTTCGGACCAGCGTACCATCGATTCAAGATTGGTGGATTCTACTATCTTCCCTGGAGCGATGCTTGGGTGAGAGAAAGATTCTCAGACAACACTGTGCCAAGCAAACTTGCTTTGGAAGAAATGGTTGATTGGGATCCTCAAGATTTACTCTATGCTCCACTCCGATTGGCAGACGGACGCATTCTAGGAATATTGAGTATTGACGATCCAGAGGATGGCAGAAGACCCACTAGAGATTCATTGGCATCATTGGAGCTCTTCATTCATCAAGCTGCAGTGGCAATCGAGAATTGTCAACTCATCAGCAGCTTGAATGATGCAAGAGAAGAGTTGAAAGCTGAGGCCGAACTTCTCGAATCGAAGGTGGAGCAAAGAACCAGAGAGCTGAAGGACTCCCAGGAACAGTTGATCAAGGCTCAGAGACTGGCCGCTATTGGTGAACTAGCCAGCATGGTAGGCCATGATCTTCGTAATCCACTCACGGGCATTGCTGGCGCTACCTATTACCTTAAAACGAAGCTCGGCCGGAAGGCAACAAGAAAGATCTCTGAGATGCTGGATCTAATACAGAAAGAGATAAAGTATTCAAACAAAATCGTAAGCGACCTGTTGGATTACTCGATAGAAATGGTGTTGGAAACTTCTGAGACCACACCAAAGATGATCCTAGAAGAAGCTCTTTCAAGTGTGTGTATTCCACGCAGCATTCGACTAGTCAACTCAGCCAGAGACTCTCCTAGAATCCAAATCGATGTTGACAAGATGAAAAGGATGTTCATTAACATCTTCAAGAACGCAGTTGATTCCATGCCCGAAGGTGGAAGACTTGATGTAGACAGCAGGCTAAACGGAGATTGCCTGGAGATTGTTGTAACTGACTCTGGATGCGGTATGTCAAAGAGCGTTCTGAAAAAAATCTGGACTCCTCTTTTCACGACTAAGGCGAAAGGGATGGGTCTGGGATTGCCAATCTGCAAACGTATTGTGGAAGCTCATGGTGGCAGAATATGTGCTGAGAGCGTAGCGGGGAAAGGTACGGTTTTCACTGTAAGTTTCCCGACCAAACCAAAGCTAGAAGGAGGTGAGGAAATATGGGTGAACGCCCCCGAATCCTCGTTGTTGATGATGAAGAGAGCATAAGAAAGGTTTTGGCAGCAATACTCAAAGAAGAAGGCTATGAAGTCGATACTGCTGAGAATGGGCGAGAAGCAATCAGAAAGTCAAATGAGAACTTCTACAACATGGCGTTGCTGGATATTAGATTACCAGACATGGATGGCACCCAACTGCTAGCTGCGATGAAGGAAACAACGCCGAAAATGATCAAGATCATAGTCACAGGATATCCATCATTGAGGAATGCTATGGAATCCCTGAACAATGGTGCTGATGCCTACGTGTTGAAACCGTTTGACGTCAGGAAGGTCCTGGATACAATCAAAGAGTCTCTGAGAAAGCAACAAGAAGAAAGGAGATATAGTGAAGCCAGAGTCACAGAGTTCATAGAAACTAGAGCCAAGGAACTGCAAGTCAAAGCGCGCGCGCTCAGATGAAGGAAACGCTCGCAACTCAGGAGCACAATTGGTTGTCAAGGCGTATATTTGAAGGGATGCTTGGATCTTTCTTTGTTCTCCAAGACTTCGTCAGTTGTAGGTCTGCCTTCAATGGCTCTTCGGATAGAATGTCGCATGGCTTTGTAATTGTTGACAAAAACCCTTTGGCGGTTGATTGCTGAGGGGTGTACGAAGACATTCGCGATGATCATCAAGCGATCCGCATCCTTCTCTCGAATAGTGCCATCAGCCAAGCTATCTGCCACTGCTTTAGCAATCGCTGCTTGGGCAGGACCGTAGATCATGCTAGCTTGTCGCATGCTTCTTATCGTTACTGTAGGAACCATTAGTGTTATGGGTTTGACGACGAGATTAGGCTCCAGGATTGCCACAAGTGGTTCATGACCTGGGGTCGGAGTTGCCTTTGCTTTCGCATATGCTTCGCCAACGGGCCCGTTTTTGTCGCCAATCATCAGGTCTATGTGAGCTACCTCTCCATCTGTTCCTGCCAAGGCTTCCCCGATGCGAAGCTTGAAATCTCTGATAGTTTTTGGTGTCACTTCTACAGTTTCGAACCTTTCTTCTAGGGCTTTTTCTCCGATCTCCAACTTCACTGGTTTTGCCTTTATCTTACCGATCTTTTCCAGATCTAGCCTCAACTCTTCTCGGGCTTCATAGGTTAGGACCCCTCCGACGCTGAGAGGCAACCTTACAGGCCCGACCTTGATCCCCATGATATTCAATGCCTCTTTTGCACCAACAGCTCCGCTCTGGGCTGTGATACGAGCAATTTTCTGTACCTTGAACTGTAGCTCACGTGCCTTATCGAGCTCATTCTTTTTCACAAGATCGTAGATTTTCACCCACACATCAGGAAGGAAGTTGGCACTCGCCAAGATAGCTCCACTCGCCCCAGCGGCTAACGCTGCGACGACCACTTCGTCGTGACCACACATGACATTTACCTTATCACGAACCTTCTCCAATATCGCTAACATCAGACTGAGTTGCCCACTGCTGTCCTTGACACCTACTATGTTAGGAACCTCTGCCAGATCCTCAACCATCTGCCAGGGCAGAGATAGCCCGGTACATTGAGGGATGTTGTAGAGAATGATTGGCAGGTCCACTTGTGACGCGATTGTGAAATAGTGTTCATAAACTCCTCTGCTTGCGGGCTTCAAGTAGTAAGGTGTAACGATGAGAGCTGCATCAGCACCCGCGTCCTTTGCATGTTTCGTCATTTGCAGAGCCTGCCCAGTTCCACTTGCTCCAGTGCCAGCAACAACAGCGACCCTCCCATTGGCTTGATCAACCACGATATCAACAACCCGTTTCCTCTCTTGAATTGTCATATTAACGAACTCGCCAGTTGTCCCACATGGAACGACTCCTCTTACTCCTAATTCAACACAGTAGTCGACGAGTCCCCGGAGTTGTCCTTCATTTACACGTTTCCCATCTTTCGTAAATGGTGTGACAAGAGCAGGCATGATTCCTTCAGGCTTGAACATTGGTTTTGACTCCACATTTTATCAAATTGTTTCGCCATTTAAGTTCTTCACTCGTCGAGCTAGAAGAAACTTGAAAATCGTTGCTAGTCCACTTTTGGAATCGAGTGGAAAGCGTGCCAATCCTTTCACCACCAAGCAACAAGTGGAAATATGTGCAGACCTTGAGCTTGTGTTTTCGAGAATTCCGAAGAGATTGCAGGCCTAAGTTTCTTGCGCTATCCGAATTTGGAAAGTCTAAATAAAGGTTCATCTCATAATCGTCAAACAACACAACTGGAGGATCATGCGTGAACGGTTTAAGAAGAAAACTTAGGATAAGAGATGAGAACCTGATTAGTATCAATGATTTTATTTTGAGAAAAGACAATCCCCTGGTAAACAGCCTACTGGAGATTGTAGAGAAGTACGGCGGTGTCGACGAGATCAACAACAAAGCTAGAGAAGCCGGCAAGATAGAAAACCTCATAGGTCAATTGAAATCCAAGAACTCTTCCTATGTCAAGGATCTTGAGTGGCTGACCAAACAGCGAGACAAAGATGCCTTCATCAGTATTCCTGACTATCGCAGAAAGATTCTGGGAAGCAAGTCGGATTCTATGACTTTCTATCAAGAGTATGCCGTAACTCTGGAAATAAGCGCCTGCAACTACTTCCGATGGTTGATTGAGGAGTCCAAGAAAGCTATTGCTCAGCAAGATCTCATGCCAGGTCGATTCATTCGTGTTCGCTTCATGAAAGAACAGGCTGAAGACAGCGAGATCCTAGCATTCGCTGCTGCCATGAAAGTAGTTGGCGCTTCATATGTTGAAACCCTGGATACAAAAGGGACCCTGCCAGGATCAGATGGCTCGCCGATAAATGTTCACTTGGGAGGGCCTGAAACTATAACTGGGTATTTTGGTGGAGTTGGAATGCCGAATGAATACGCCTTGAAGTGGGTTGAGGAGTTCCTCCATTATTACACCAAGTATGGCATAAAACAAGTCTTGAACACCAACACTGGTAGCGTGATTCTTGGCTATTGGCTCTACAAACTTGGAATAGACATTGAGTTCAAGATCTCAGTCTTTCTAGGCAATGATAATCCGTATTCATGCTTCTGGACATTGATGACTGCCAAACTCTTCAGTCGTGACGATGGAAAGACCCCTCTTGTCGGCTTCAATCTTTCAAACTCAGTGAACAACAACACGATCGAGCTTTCATCATATACAAGAAGGAGCTTTGACCTGGAGGATATTGTGCGTTTTGAGCATCATATAACAGAAACGTACAAGAGTATTGTTCGGCAACCATATGATCGTCTCGATGAGCTTCTAGAAATTGCTGATCATGTGAAAAACATAAGTGCCAAACATGAAGGTGGCTTGTTGAATATTGAGTGCAAACGAGAACACCCGTCAGACATCTTGGACTATTTCATCCCAAAGAAGGAGCTGCTCGAAAAGGGGTTAATGCCTGAGTTAACTGCTAATTATCTTGACAAACATGACGCAATGAATAGAACTGCTAAAGCGCTTTCTGAGCGGGGGTTGACAGTTGTCGCAGCTCAGAATCTGCATAAGAAGTGAAGGAAACGAAAGCTCTTTATCCACCGACATCCAGCTCAACTTGATCACTTCTCAGATCTTGTAGCATTCGAAACCAAAGCTTTCAGAGATCAATCTGGCAAATTAGTTTCGTCTAGAACTAGTGTGCACACTGTCTCTCAGAATCCACCGAATGGCTTCGAATTCTTCGAGGTGGAAGAGCCCTGGGTATCTTGGTCAATGCTGACACGCAACAAGAATCGGATGTGTAACAAGGCTCACCTTTCGACTTCTGCTAGTCCAATGTACGTATGAAGTTCCAATACACATATGAGAAGTAGACAAGAGCGAAAGTAGTCAACCCAACCTCTAGCGCCAGCACCAGCTTGTTTTGTTCCATCGCTAGAAAGTAGCCTTGTGTAATGATGTCTCCAAAAACAAGAATCTGCAGAAAAACTGCTCCGCCGATACAGCTGAAACCCAGAGTGTGAAGGAGCAGTCGAAAGCGACGACCTATTGTATTGCGGAACAAAACCATCAAAGAGATCTTAAAGAATAACGCATCTTAAGGTTTACGAAACTTGGGATAAAATGCTTGGTAGTAATTCCACGTTTAGATTCCAAATAGCTAGGTGCGATCTCTACATTGAAACGAGTTGAGACTCATCAACGATGAATTGTGTCTTCTTTCCCAAATCTCCTGCAGATTCCCGCGATCAACAGAATTATGTGAGGCAACGTGAAAACACTGAAGATTTTTGTGTATTTTGCAGACGCTGCCTTTCTAATTACTTCCCTTTTCCCTTTTCCTTCAACATAACCACCTAGAAAGGTAGTCGCGATTAGTTCAGCTGCTTCATCAGAGCCTATGGGCGGAACATAGTGCCCCGAATAATAGAGGAACTCAGCTATATCCCATGGTTGATTTCCATTTCTCGAGGATTGCTCAAGATCCAGAAAACAGACATCATCATCTTCCTTCACAAGTATATTTTCGGGCTTACAATCCCCCAGAGTCACACCCAGTGAATGGGCTCTGGCAATTGCCTTCCCAATCTGTCCCAGTATTCTTCGGTCTCGCGCAGTACTCTCTTTTGAAGCTATTATGCGTTTGATGATCTTTGTCAGTTTCTCTCCTTGAACAAACTCCTCAAAGATCAACTGCTCCCTGATGCTTACATAGAGAATCTTCGGCACTGGAAATCCTTGATTCCTCAGAAACTCGTTGTTGGAGTATTCTCTTTCAAGTCTTTTCCTGCCAGAGACCACAAATGATTGGGTCCCCAGAGCCCAGAGCGCAAGGGGAAACCATTTGAGACCTTGCCAATTCTCGAATTTTTTCACAACGATTTTCTGAGTTTTGCTGTCCTTCCTGATACGCAGCATGAATACATTGTTTAGCACTCCTCCCATCTCCTTGATCCTCAAATCCAACTCATCTGCGCCGGGCACTGTTTTCTTGATGAAGTCCTGGATTGTCGTTTCCTCCGAGATAGGGATTGGACCTAATGGTGAAGGCGTCAGCACCTGCTTCTCTGTTTCCTTCAACTCCTCCAGCAGATCTTTTTCTGCTTTTCTTGACCGTTTCGCGTGAGTTTTCTGATTCTGAACATACCCTGTTCTTATCCTTAGGGAAAGACTCTGGATGTACGGGAGAAGGGCTCTATTAATGGATGTAAACATGTTTGAAACCAACTTTCTCTCATGGATTGTTGCCCTGGCGAAATCCTTTAGAATTTGCACGTAGCCATTTGAGAAGGCGATACAGTTCTCTGTTTGAAGTTCTCGCAAAGCGTCAAGATATCCACTCATGATGAATGTGACGTTTTGTTTTCGCACCTTAGACGTGAAGGCCTCTGCAAAGTCATGTATTAGAGGGGGAAATAACTTGATTTTTCTCCTCATGGTTTCATACATGAAGTATTCCGGTTTGATTAGAAGCAAATCAGATAGTTCTGGATACTGAAATATAAGCGTCTTTATAAGCTCAGTAGTTGATCTCTTTTTCATCTTCACTTCCATGGTCTTAAAATATCGCGGGTTTATCCATGGCCAGTATGGTTGAAAAAAAAAGTTCGAGATCAGGTCACCAAGTCTTCCTTCTTTCACATCACTTTCGAACATCTCCTTGTCAATTGCCAGAAAAAAGAGATTTGGATCAGATTCCTGATTCGCATAGCTGCTGATCTTCTTTCTATAGTTGCGTATTACGACCAAAGCGTTCGTCTCGGATTCTCTCTGTAAACCATTGAGGACTCTAGGGCCATAGAGACAGGCTGCGAAGATCTTGGAACCTGCCTTGTTCTCAAAGAGATCTAGGATTCTCTTTTCAACTACAGGGTGGCTGGATATTCGAGTCATGTTCACATTACAATATATGGCTCTACGTGTTTAAAGCTGCATTGAATGTTGCAGACTGTCTTTTGTGTCGGTTCTTCGCTTTCAGTGTTTGCGGTAGTCTCAACAAAGAAGCTATTTTCGCTCAATGATTTTCATGTAGCCAAATGTAGCAAGAATGGCGAACATTGAGGAAAAGACCACGAGATTTCTAATTAACGTGATTGTGAAGGGTGGATCACCAAGAAGGAAAGCGCGGATAAGATCTGCACCACTGCTCAGCGGGTTAAGCTCAGCTAGAGCAACGATTGGCTGAGGCATGATTCCTTCTTGCCCCAGGTTTTGTATTAACGACAAGGGGTAGAAGATGCTACTGCAGAAGAAGAGAACATAGTAAACTAGACCCCTTGCAGTAACGAACTTCTCAAAGCTTGATGTAGATACTGCGACGGTTATACTCAATCCAGAGATACCTGTAGCTAGAAGAAAGAGAGCTCCGAGAATGATGAGGAGTTGAGGAATGGAAGGTGTCCCCAGAAAGAGAAAGGTTGTCAGGAGCAGTGGTAGCATGTACATCATTCCTCTCAATCCTCCTGCAAGCAACCTGCCTAGTGCGAGTTCCAGGCGGGTAATTGGTAGGCTCAACATGTAATGATGGATCTCGCGGCGAACCTCCATGTTTATTTCTCTGCCAATCATGAAGGCTGAAGCAAACAGGCCGACAACCGTTACGCCGGGGGCGAAAAACTCGAAGTAACTCTTGATCTGTTTCAGAATGTCTGGACTGACCATCTGATTATACACGACTGCCATGACGAACAGATCTGCTAGATTCATGCTGATGAGACCTGCTATCCACCATTTATACCGAAAGAAGGTTCTGAAATCATGTTCAATGATGCATAGAATGGCGTTCATCTATTGCCATCCCCCTCCCTCAAGTCGCCTTTCGTATATTGCTACACCCACAAGTGTGAAGGCTGAAAAGAATATCACAAGACCTAGGATAGCTGCGAGTGGCATGGGGCTCATGGTTAGATATCTTTCAATACCTGCACCCCACCGGAATAAGTCGGATGCGAAAGTAACGGGATTGAACTGTGACAGCGCTGCGTATGCCTGATTTGCGTCTTGCAGGAAAACTTGCGGGTACATCGTGGTGCTCAGTCGGACTATGAAGGCGTTGAAAACGCCCATGAAAATATCAAATCGATCACCGGATTTCAGTCCAACAGCAATGGTAATGCTCATTCCTGATACTCCAAATGCGAACAAGAAGAGCGCTGAGAAGGCGATGAGGAAGTTCACTGGATTTGCCACTCCGATTACGAATAGTGAAACGGTAATGAGGGGCCCTACGAAGATGAAGCTTCGTATTCCGCCACCGATTGATCTGCCGAGAACGAGTTCTCTTCTAGAAACTGGGAGGCTAAGCAGATACTCAAAGACTCCGTGTTCAGCTTCTTCGAAGATGTCATAGCCAATGAACACGGATGTCGAATATAGCATCATTACGACAATGCCTGCGACATAGTATTCGAAGTAAATGTCCGCTATATCTGGAACAACCATTCGAGAGGCAATCAAGCCGAAGAAAGCAACTTGAGCCACAAACCAGATAGCTCTCATGATTATTAGGAACTTATACTGCAGGAACATCCGGAGGTCTCTTTCAACTATGAAAAGTAGCTGCGTCACTTTTCACCTTGCGGGCTTCGCTCTGCTTCTTGAATTGTCAGACCTGTGTAATGGACAAAAACATCGTCGAGAGATGGTTCACTCATGCTGATCGAGGTAATTGGAAGCTTGTTCTTCAGAAAGAGTTCCACGATTCGAGGTACAATCTCTTCTACCTTGTTCAGGTGGATTCTCAGGTCATTAGGTTTCAACAGAACCGTGTCTGCAACTTCTTTGTAACTCTTCAACTCCTCAAGAGCTTTTTTTGTTACCTCTTTTTCGAGTCGAACTTCGACTATGTCTCCTCCGGGAATGCTATCTTTCAGCACTCTTGGAGTGTCACAGACAAGTAATCTGCCTTTGTGCATGATGCCAACCCGGTTGGACAGGATGTCTGCCTCGTAAAGCTCGTTAGTTGCCAAGACAATCGTGGATCCATCGTCCCTGAGTTCTCTAATCATATTCCAAATCTTGTGTTTTCCAATGACATCTATTTGAGCCGTAGGCTCATCGATAAATGCAATTCTTGGTCTTTGTATCAGAATCTTGGCAATCTCAATCCTCTTTCTCATTCCGCCAGAGAGGCCATGAACCTTCTTACGTCGATAGTCCCACATGTTTGTGTCCTTGAGAACCTGCCTAACCCTTGTAGTTCGTTCTTCCCTAGAAAGACCACAGACCTTTGCGTGCCAATTCAAGACGTCCCAGGGAGTGCTGACCCATAGAAGCTTGGGTTCTTGGAAGCATATTCCAATCAGCTTCCTCACGTGGCTTGGTTGCTTCCTTATGTCATAGCCTCCCACGTAGGCAGTTCCTTCACTTGGCTTGATCACGGTGGTCAGCAACAGCACAGTGGT
>CAYFWV010000051.1:0-18847 GCA_964346975.1 uncultured Candidatus Bathyarchaeia archaeon | reverse complement strand
TGTCTCATCGGGATATCCAAGAGTCACGAGGGCCACAATCTTCCATTTGCCAGGGACTTTCAACAATCGCTTCACTTTGTCCTCTCTGAATCCGCCTATCCAACATGATCCTATCCCTAAAGCCCAAGCCGCAATGACCATGTTCTGCAAGGCAATTGAGGTGCCAATAGTTGACCACTTATTGTCTAGGAGCCCAGTCTTCGCACATCCTACAATTGTGACTGGAGAATCCCTGATGTGTTTGGTGAAGAGCCCTTTGGACAATTCCTTCTTGATCGCATGATTCGTGACAACGATGAAATGCCACGGTTGTCTGTTCATCGCTGATGGAGCCTGCCTCCCGGCTTCAAGAATCTTCTCCAATGCAGCTCTAGGAATTTCCTTCCGCTGGTAGCGTCTAATGCTTCGGCGGCCCAGCATAACATCAACCAGAGACGTAGAGTGGACAAGTGCATCCGTTGTGTGTACTTGGCCATCATCAAGGCTGTCTTCTTGAGAAGAGGAAAGGGACGATTGTCCTTCCAAAAAGGATTTTCCTTTGTGGTTCATATGGTGACCTGCCTGAGGATATGACACGCGTCATATTTAAGTAGTTGCCTCAGGAACACACTCGCCTGACTAAGATCAGAATGCGCGCGCGCATCTTTCAGGCGCTGTCTTTCTAGGGATCCCTGTGGCTGCCTTTGGTCTTGGTGCGAAGTTGATGCGAGAAGCAGTGTGGGCAGAGGGGAATAGGTATCACCTCCCACGAACCGTCCTCACTTTGGATCTTTAGGACATCCTCATCAGTCAGGATTGTGTCGCATCTCGCGCATTTCCGGTTACCCATCAGAGAATCCCTTGAGACCTGAGAATACCCGCATCTCATACATAAACAATAACATGACCGAAGATGTACGAACTTGTCTATCCTGGTCTGATTCCCTGGTCTTGGATCCAGGAGCGCCAGGTGTGCTAGTAATCCTAATATTAGATGTTGACAATAGTAATGTAACCTTTTGAATGTGCCGAGCCTTTCGGTTTTTCCAAGGTTGTGAAACGCTGTTAGAATGGGAATATAATGGGAATGTTGTCAAACAAGATTCGGATTAACGCTCATGTTCAGAATCATGTCACAGTTTCTGGTCGGCACGCCGATTTCTATAGGAAATATGCTTCTTTTGTCTCTAAGACTCTGAAGAAGCCCTTGTTTCAAAGGTTCATTCATTGGATACTGAAAAGAGAACACATTGACAAAAGTTTGGTCCAAGACATTCAGGTCAGAGTTTTCCCGTGTCAGAAGAAGAATGGGAACAGTCTCGCCGGGAGATGGAGAGGTGATGCTGGAAAGATCTTAATCTTCCCTAGAAGCTTCGAGTTCTGTAGGGAATTGGCAGGACAACACGGGAGTGAAATCACGCGATCATATGTCAAAAGCAGGGCTTTGGCCACGCTAATCCACGAGATTCTGCACGCTAAGTACTCTAGCGACGAAGAAAGAGTGAGGAGATTAACAGAGAGATATTTCAGTATTTACACCAGCAATCCGAAGACAATAGACTTTGAACGTGTTGTGTTCGAGAAATTGTTCAAGAAGTAGACGATCACGCACTTTTGCGAAAGCCTGTGAGAAACTCCGGTTGAATAACAATAACGAGCTGGAAATAGAAAAGCTTATCTTGAGCTATTTGTCGGAAGTAGATTTTGAGAATCATAAGGAGGTGAATGCTGTGGAAGAAGATGATGAATGGGAAGAAGAAGATTGGGACGATGAGGAGTGGGAAGAGGAAGAATAACACTGTCACAAGGTTTTTTTGCATTTCTTTTTTCTAAATTCTGTTCTTGCGAACAATTATCATGACTAGTGCTAGGTGAGGGTGTAGGCAGCACTTTGCACACAGGTCACGATTAAGCCCAAAAAAAACCAAGTTCTGATCTGCGCGCAGGATTCTGCTATCCATTCAGGCACGAAATTTTAAATAGCTTTCCCAAATGGTGTGTAACGTGGTGAACGAGCATTTGAGTCTTCAAGAGTTTGTTGTTAAGTACTTCGACAAAGCATACGAGCAGTTGTCATTGAGAGAACTCCGTGACGCACCCCTATCTGCAATCAGCGGAGTGAGTAAGGCAGACGCAGCCAAACTGGAGAAAGCCTTCAGGATTAGAACGGTTGGGGATCTTGCCACGAACAAGCATGTTCTGATAGCTCAAGCCATAAATGCATTCTCCAAGTACTCCGAGAGTGTGCTGGATAAAAAGTTCGAATCGGCTGACTTCAAGAAGCTACGAGACAAACCTGTTTCCGCTATCTCAGGGATCTCCAAAAGTGACGCAGCACTTCTCAAGAAAGCCTTGGGCATCGAAACAATCGCTGATCTGGCTGAGAGCAAATACGTGCAAGTAACGCAATTGGCCACAATTCCTGTCTCCATGATTGAATTACTCGCTTCCTCAGGTGCCTAACGAAGCATGGAGAAGTCAGGAACGACAGCTCAGAGACAACTCTGACTTCAACAGATCGAGAGCCGCTGCTATCGCTCCAATTTCAGCGCTCATTCTGGTCTCTCCACTTCCTATGATTACCACATCATTCTCTCTCAGGTCCAGCTTTGACAGAAGAGCCTCGTGGACACGTGGTACATCTCTGAAGACGTCTTGCTTGCTGGTCGGCATCACCAGCCTCTTGTGTGAGAAGACAAGAGTGGTCGCTCCGAGGGCTCCCGTCTTGATCGCCGAGTCCCTCTGCTCTATCCCCTTATCAACCAACTGAGCAACTCCAGCTACTTGAACAGCAACATTGTAGCGAGCAACAGTCACTGGACTAGGTTGCACCTCAACGCTATTGCTGATCTTCGAACGCAAAACATTCGCAAGCTCCTTGCCGAGAGCTGAAAGCGCAATTCCACGCCTTGAAACTCGAATAATGCCTTCTCTACTCAGGTGCTTCAAGAGTGTTCTGGTCACCCCTTCCCCCAATCCAAGAGTTTTGGATAGTGCAATTCTCCCAATTTCACACTGGTCGATCACTGCGAGAGCTCTGATCACGTTTGCCATCGTGAAGGATGGGCTACGACCAGGTGCCGTTTTGGAGGCAACTCTTTCGATTAGTTGCAGGGGATCCATTGCTACTTTCTACAGCGTGTGTGCTATTAAAAACTTGAGGGAAGCCTTAAATACATGGATAGATAATCCAACCATCACGATGAACGTCCGGAAAGTCGCCCTCGTCACGATTTTAGTGGCACTATCCGTAGCCACCAATTACGCATTAATTGCGGTGACCAACGTTACAATAATGGATTTGATAGTCTTTGTCAGCGGCTTCTTCTTTGGGCCAATCCTAGGTGCTATAGTAGGAATGTTTTCGTGGATGATCTACGGCGTGATAAATCCCTACGGGTTCGTACCGCAGATTTATGTTGCTACAATACTTGCAGAAACTATCTATGGATTACTGGGAGGACTACTGGGGAGAAAGCTGCTAACATCCCGAATCAATGTTCAGGATTTGAAGCTAAGCCTGTTCTTCGGCATCATTGGTTTCACATCCACAATGATTTGGGATTTGGTCACGACAGTTGTCTACGCATTGACCTTTGATCAACCGGTTATCCCTACAGTCGTGCTCGGTGTTCCCTTCACACTCACCCATGAGCTGAGCAACGCGGCATTCTTCATTCTCGGATGTGTCCCCATAATAATCGCTGTCAGAAGCTTTCTAGGAGTAGGGAGAGTTGAGCACCTTGGAGTTCCTGCATAATAAGTGGCTTCTAGCCGCACTATTAGCACTCTGCTGGGCAACAGCGGCCACTTTCTCAACAGCATACTACTCATACAAGTACAACGACTTAACCAAACGTCTCGAAACCGTTCCAGTCCACGTGGAAGTATCCAAGGATTACGGCAACGGAACAGTAAT
The DNA here is from genome assembly GCA_964346975.1 of uncultured Candidatus Bathyarchaeia archaeon. GTDB lineage: Archaea > Thermoproteota > Bathyarchaeia > Bathyarchaeales > SOJC01 > JAUWDF01. The sequence continues at coordinate 14,949 of CAYFWV010000051.1, read as the reverse complement.
CAGCTTTGAAGATGTCTATCTGTTCCGTAACGCCACGGCTCTTGATTCTCTCAGGGCGGTCGCAAACGTGACCACAGAGTATTTCGTGGGCGCTGGACTGTTAGTAATCGGAGTAGACGGAATTTTCAACGACTGGATAGGCTCAGGAGAAGGATGGCAATATTGGTTAAATGGAGAATATGCACTGGAGGCTGCTGACAAGCAGGTACTTATCAGCGGAGACACTGTAACATGGAAGTACACAACCTATCAAGGTCCCGCCTGATCGGAACGTGATCCATCAAGACTGATTCGGCGCTGCTTCCCCCATCAGCTATGTAATCTTTGTTTGAATCATCAGCGAAAGCGCAGAGCTTAAATCAGCTACCCCATGCTTTAGCTGAGTCTAATGACCTGAAGGTGAGATCGCTGCCTCTTAGAGAGACTTTGCGCAGAGAGTTTTCCTTCATTAAGGGCAACTACGCAATTCTCGTGGTAAGCTGGATTCTGATGGATTTCGCGATGGAGCTCCCAGCCACTTACTATGCCCTCTACGTGCTTGAGCTCGGAGCAACTGAAACGATTCTTGGGCTGATCGGGTTTTCATCGTTTCTCGCGTTGGCTGCAGTTCAGTTTCCTGGAGGGTATCTGGCGGACAAGTTCGGCAGAAGATGGCTGGTCTCTTCAATGACTTTCGCAGTAGCTCTGTGTTATATTTTCTTCGCAATCGCTCCATCATGGCATCTCATCCTGATTGGCACAGTGGTGATGAGCCTTTGTCACATTTACCAACCCGCCTTAATGGCGATGATCGCCGACGCTGTGCCTTCTGAGAGGAGGGGAATGGGATTCAGTCTAATCATGCTCATCGTCAGTGCATCAACTACACCAGGGCCTTTTGCGGCAAGCATACTCTACAACCAATTCGGCTTGGTCGATGGAATGAGAATAGGCTACGGTATCGTAACCGCGCTCTTCTTGGTAGCTGCTGTCCTCCGGCTGCGATTGACGGAATCTATGGACAGCGTCACTAGACCAGGAGTCAGGGAAATCCTCGGATCCTTTCCAACTAGCCTCAAGGAGAGTCTAGGGGTATGGAAAAAAGTACCACGTTCTATGTTCTACCTTTTTGTTTCTCTTGTAACACTAAATCTCGGGTGGGCAGCATCAAATCTCTATCTGGTTGTATATGCTGTTGATCAGCTGGGAATCGACGCAGCGGTTTGGCCACTAATCTTGACGGGCCTATTTGTCGCCATGATTGTGTTGGCCATTCCAGTTGGAAAAGTCGTTGACAGATTCAACCGGAAGGGTCCCTTGCTCGTCTCGTACGTGGCATTCATTGCAGGTCTGATCTTCTTTATGACCGGAGGACTGTCCCAAGTCTTCGCGGCATTGGTGTTGTTCGGCGTGGCGAATATCCTGATAAATGCTGCCTATGGGGCACTTGAGGCGGATCTCACTCCAAAGGCACAGCGTGGGAAAGTCATGGGTTTCAGCAACTTCTCCAACGACATAGTAATGGCTGTCGGCAACTTGGCAGGAGGGATACTCTACGAGCATTTCTCTCCCCACCTACCGTTCTTCTTCACGGCAGCCTTGCTAGCTCCTGCATTCGCTGTAACCCTGGCACTAGTCCATGAACCGGCGAAGAGGGAAGAATAAACATGTCGATCACTGAAAGTGCGGGCGCGAAATGACTTGAAGTTGGTCGTTTAGGTGAAACATTCGAAATCCTTTTGCGCCCACGCATCTTTTACAGTCACGCAACCTTATGCATATTGTGAAATCTTCTTCTAGAACAAACCTCTGCGTACGTAGACACAAATCTCTCTGAATCCTTTGATTCACTGGTTTCACGCTGCAACAATTCCTTCGCTGATCGCAAGCCTCAAAGACATTTGGAGTCGCGGAAACATATACGCAAACGATACATAACAACGTGCTACATCATGTCTGAGCAACAGATTTCAGAGAATAAAGTTTCATAACTAAATATTTAATAGTCAGACAATCACCATTTTCATTAACAGGTGAGTGGCTGGAGGAGGGGATTCTGCCCAGGTCAGGTTTTGATGCGTTTCTTCTCCTTTCTCCCAGGATCCTTCCCAGCCACCACTCTCGCACAGGGTTCGGCAGCAGATCCTAAACCGAAGTTTTCCCGGCTTCACACCCTCGGTCACAAGGTGAGGTCGAAGCTAGATCCGTGGAAGTCAGTGAACAAACTTCACTCCCGCACATATTGTTGTATTTCACTGAAATTGAGAATCTCAACGTATCACGTTACCAGATTCTCAGTGAAAAGCTTAAGAAAGCCCCTACCCATACTGCATCCCCTAGAATTGGAGAGATATACGTGACATTCAAACCAAGAGAAGTGGCGGTAATCGGCGGAGGAGTGATTCCTCACAGCAAGGGCAGACCCGACAGTAGCATCACCGACATGTGCGTGGAAGCCTACAACGCAGCACGAGAAGATATTTCTGAGCAAATGGGTAAGCCTTTTGACAACACCTACATTGACGCACTCGTTGTGAGCTACTTCAGCGACCATTTCGCAGGTCAACTGCTCGGTGAAGCGATGATAGCAGACTCACTGGGCTTGAACCCTAAGAGAAGCTACAGAGCGATCGGAGGTGGGGCGACAGGTGGTATCGGTGTTCAAAATGCCTACGCCCTCATAGCATCAGGTCTCGGTGATGTCGTTGCAGTTGTTGGCTTTGAGAAGATGAGTCTGGTGGACACAGCTGAAGGTAATGAATACATAGCGTTGGCAAGCGATACTGACTGGGACTTCGCAAACGGAGGCTACTACACAGCATACTACGCAGCCATGGCCGCAGAATACGCGAAGACCTTCAATATTCCCACAGATACCTTCGAACGTCAGATGGCTGAAGTCAGCGTCAAAAACAGACTTAATGCCCAATCAAATCCCTTTGCGCAGACAAGCTGGCTCAACCAATGGTGCATCAAAGGGGCCCGAGAAAAAGTCACTGGTGAAATCACACCTGAAGAGGTCATGGAATCTGGCTACTGTGCGACACCGCTAAGGCTGCGAAACTGCTGCCTGATGTCAGATGGAGCAGCTGTAGTCATCCTGGCTTCGAGAGATACTGCGAACAAACTCATTGACAAACCAACATGGATAATCGGCGTAGGAATGGGCACTGACACAATGCGACCTGGCGACCGGTATGATACTGTCGGGGGTCTGCATGAATACGACCTCGTGCTTCCACACGAAGATCCTGCAACCAAAGAGAGATACAAGAAACTTCGCTACCCTGGACAAAACAGCTTTCGAGCTGGACGAATGAGTGCAAAACAAGCGTACTGGATGGCGCAAGTTGATGACCCGCTAAAGGAGATGGACATAGTCGAGATCCACGACGCCTTCAGCAGTAGTGAAATCCAAACATATGAAGACCTAGGTCTTTGCCCCTACGGAAAAGGTGGCGAATTCGTCATGAGCGGCGCAGCCAACATCAACGGTGAAGTGGCCATCAACCCTTCAGGCGGGCTCATTGGTATGGGTCACAGCGTAGGAAGCAGTGGTGTCTGGCAGATATACTTCACCTCCCTGCAATTGCGAGGCGAGATTGATCAGGTATTCAAGAGATGGAATGATCGATTCAAAGCACGCAATGATAACCGAGAAATTCCACGACCAATTCAAGTGCCAAACGTGCACCTAGGCGCTGGCCACAGCCACGCAGGCACAGGAAGCCACGTAACCTACACAATACTCAGCAACAAAGAAAACGACTTGGAACGAATAAGGCCACTCTCAGAATTCCCCTCAAAGCTAATCAGGAGGCCATAGTATGGACACGAAGAAACTCAAGGTAAAGGGAATCGTCCCCCCTGAAAGCAAACGTCTCATGGGTCACCCTGAGTATGTTGTATCAATCCGCGACTACACAACCTACCAATTCAAGCAGTATGGACGAAACAGCAAGTACTTCAGAGCACTAGCGGAGAAAAAGAAGATCCTAGCCACAAGATGCAAGAAACACGGGGTCTTCATGCCGCCACGGCCCTTCTGTCCTGATTGCCAATCACCAGACATGGAATGGATAGACTACACGAGTCAGCCCGCACACATCAAGACAGCATCAATCTGCAAGTTCGCAGGAAAAGCGTTCCTGGATGAAACTCCCTTCCTACTTGGATTCATCCAAATGGGCAACGCAAAAACGGTGATGTCTTCATTTGTCAAGCTTTCAGAAGATCCAATGGAAAACACCCAGATGCTAAAAGGCCTAATGAAGACCAGGAGATACCTTGAACTCAATGGGAAAAGAGTGGAACCAAGATTCATTTCGAACCCACAATATACCGTCCGCGATCTTTACTTCATAGTGACTGACAGCGCTTGGCTCCGCACCCTGAAGTAGTCCAATACTCGACACACCCGTGCAGTCTCCCCCCCATCCTTTTTCCAGTCTTCTCGACCCCAGTGACTGCTACTGGTTTCCAGATTCGATTGCATTACTCCTGCAGAGAAACATGGTTCTGGATCAACGAAGCAACTGTGGAAAATCCTTAAGAAACGCTTCAGCACTCTAGCTAGCAACAAACTAGTAGGCAAGAGAGATGTTGTCAAAGATCAAAGTGACCCTCTTGACAGGACGAACCATCGATCAAGGCACTTCCAAAGAATATGGAAAGCTTTCAGCCAAATACAAAGAAAGCGTGGCAGTGTGTGAAATCGACCCCAGCGACATGAAGGAATTGGCCATAAAGGAGGATTCCAACGTGAGAATCTCTACAGAGCATGGATCCGTAATCGTCACGGCGAAAGACTCCAAACGAGGGCCTCATCCCAAAGTCGTCTACATGCCCTACGGATTCTGGGCGAATCTGCTGATCGCCTCCAGCACGGACGGAACTGGAATGCCCACTTTCAAGGGGATTCCCGCTCAGGTTGAACCTGCACCGGATTCACGTGTGGCCGATTTGAGGGAGCTCCTCAACCTGACTTTCAGGAAGGAATAAAACTGGCAGTCATTGAAAACGTCACGTGTCCAATCTGCGGAACTCTCTGTGATGATCTAAGAGTCACCGTGAAGGACGGAGCCATTGTGGATGTTGAGAACGCATGTGCTGTAAGCGAAGCAAAGTTTCTGAACTTCGCTGACCCAAAACATCGCAACTTGAAGCCCCTCGTGAGGAGAGATGGAGACTTGAATGAAGTCTCCATTGAGGATGCTGTGAGAAAGAGCGCTGAGATACTTGCTGGGTCCGCATACCCAATCCTTTACGGGTGGAGCTGCACAAGCTGCGAAGCGATTCGAGTCGGAATCGAGTTGGCAGAAGAAATCGGAGGAGTCGTCGACAACACTTCAACAGTCTGCCATGGCCCTTCAATTCTGGGGATCCAGAACGTGGGGATTCCAACATGCACTCTCGGTCAGATCCGGCATCGAGCAGATTTAGTGGTTTACTGGGCCAGTGATCCCTACAGTGCTCATCCTCGTCACTTGGAGCGGTACACGTCTTTTTCAGAGGGGCGATTTCAAGATAGTGAGTGGGAGCACTACGTAGCAAGGCTGAGAGGTATCATCGGCAGAAAACGGATCAGCAGAACCTCAGAACGAACCTTGATGAAGGATGTTTCGATTCCAGCAATCACTGGGCAAAAGCTACCTCCTCACTTCAAAACGATGAAACGGAAGCTAATAGTCATAGATGTTCGGAAGACTAGATCCGCGGAACATGCTGACTTCTTCCTTCAGGTGGAACCCAACAAGGATTTTGAGCTTCTGCAAGCTATGCGTCTACTTGTAAAGGAGGGAGAGCTCGAGGTTGACAAGGTGGCAGGCGTCTCAGTTGATCTCCTTGAAGACGTCGTAGACGCCATGATTGGCTGCAATTTCGGAGTGCTGTTCTTTGGAGTCGGCCTAACGATGAGTTCAGGCAAACATCAAAATATTGATGCCGCAATCGCGTTGACAAAAGACTTGAACTCTCGGACGAAATTCTCCATAATGCCCATGCGTGGACATTTCAACGTTGCAGGAGCCAATGTTGTTTCAACATGGCAGACAGGATATCCCTTTGCAGTAGATTTCTCGCAGGGATTTCCCCGTTACAATCCAGGCGAGACCTCAGTGGTAGATATTCTATCACGTGACGAAGCTGACGCAGGTCTAGTGGTTGCTTCAGATCCAGTCTCCAACTTTCCTAGACAAGCAGTAGAAAACCTGGTGAAAAACCCCTTGATTGCCATCGATCCAGTGGTTTCTCCAACAACATTGATGGCTGACGTCGTTTTTCCCTGCGCCCTAGTGGGAATCGAAGTTGAAGGCTCTGCCTACCGAATGGACCGTGTACCATTGCCTATGAAGAAGCTGGTTGATCCTCCCGAAGCATGCCTATCAGACAAGCAGATTCTGGAGAAGATTCTGCGGGAAGTCCGGAGGATACGGAACAAAGGGAGAGAAGCCTAGTGGACCTGCTCATCAAGAACGGTATCGTTTTCGACCCCCTCAACAAGATTCAAGGAGAAAAAATGGACATTGCCATCACGGATGGAACAATCGCTGAGAAGTGCCGAAGTCCCAGGATTCTCGACGCTTCAGGCATGGTGGTGATGCCTGGAGGAGTCGACCTCCATTCTCACATCGCAGGAGCTAAAGTGAACGCAGGCAGACTACTGCGACCTGAAGACCACTACAAAGATGTGGAACGAAGAACACCTCACACTCGTTCAGGAGTAGGGTATTCAATACCCTCAACCTTCACGACAGGCTATCGCTACTCCAGAATGGGCTGGACAACTGTGATGGATCCAGCGATGCCTCCCCTCAAAGCCAAACACACCCATGAAGAGTTGAACGACACTCCAATGCTAGACAAAGGAGCGTATCCACTCCTCGGCAGCAACTGGTTCATTCTAGAACACCTGCGATCAAAGGATTACAAGCATTGCGCTTCATATGTGGCTTGGATCCTGAACGCAACCAAAGGCTTTGCCATCAAAATCGTAAACCCGGGAGGACTGGAAGCTTGGGGCTTCGGAAGAAACGTCAGGGACATTGACGATCCGGTTCCAAACTTTGACATCACTCCGAGGGAAATTGTCAGAGGCCTATGCAAGGTGAACAGGCTCTTGAACATGCCTCACACAATACACGTGCACGCAAACAACCTTGGAAAACCCGGCAACTACATCACAACCCTTGAAACAATGAAATGTGTCGAAGACTTGGCCACCGACCGCAACCCAATCATGCATCTAACACACTGCCAATTCAGCGCCTTTGCAGGAGACGACTGGCGAACCTTCAAGTCAGCCTCCGAAGAGATCTCCAAGTATGTCAACTCTCACAGCCACGTCACATTGGATATGGGCCAAATCATCTTCACACATACGACCACGATGACCGCAGACGGCCCATTCCAATTCATTCTCTATCAACTGAGCGGCAACAAATGGGTGAACAATGACGTTGAGACAGAAACCAGCTCAGGAATAGTGCCATTTCAATACAAACGGAAAAACTACGTAAACGCAGTGCAATGGACAATCGGACTTGAGCTTGCTCTCCAAATAACAGACCCTTGGAAAGTACTGCTGACAACAGATCACCCCAACGCAGGCCCATTCACTGCATATCCAAAGATCATAGCCTGGCTTATGAGTCGAGAAGCCAGAGAAAATACAATGGCAAGAATCAGCAAGAAAGCGAGGCGCAAAGCAGTTCTCCCAGCATTAAACAGAGAGTACAGCCTGCATGAGATAGCAATAATCACGAGAGCTGGTCAAGCGAAAATCTTGGGACTGAAAGACAAAGGGCATCTTGGAATTGGAGCAGACGCAGATGTAGCGATATACAATCTGAAACCTGAAAGCACCGACTTGGCGAAACCTGAAGTCATCAGACGAGCCTTCGAGAAAGCAGCCTACACCATCAAGAATGGCAACATCGTAGTCAAAGATGGTGAAGTCGTGAGATCGATTCCTGGAAAGACCTATTGGGTTAACGTTCAAGCGTCACCAAGCCTACTGGAGATCGAACCAGAACTGCGAAAAGTCTTTGAAGAATACTATACTGTCAAATATGAGAACTACATTGTGCCACACAGCTTCAGTGCACACCAAGAACCACTCGAAACCAAAGCGAAAATCTAACCATTGAAAACTCCAGGACGTGAGTTTTGAGATGAAAGCTAATACCGAATCCAATGTTCTTCAGCTATGCTCCGATAGCTCGGAGGGAGAAGAATGACTCTGACACTGCGACTCACAGAAGATGTGAGAGTTCCACTCGACGCAAGCTGCATAACCCCAGACGCATTTGCTGACAAGAGTCTGAGAGAGATCGGCACACTGGAAATCTGGGAAGGAAGTCACAGACGCCGACTGAAGGATGCTTTCACAATTGAAGGGTCATCCATGAAAACCACCGACGAGGTGACAATAAATCTCTATGGAGACCTTTCCAAGGTTCAAAGAATTGGAGCAAAGATGACTGGCGGATCTATCAACATTCAAGGAAGTGCTGGAATGCACATAGGTGAAGAGATGCAAGGAGGCCAGATCAGACTGGAAGGCAGTGCTGGATCATGGCTTGGATCTACAATGAAAGGAGGCACAATCGAGGTGAAGAGAGATGCTGGTGACTATGTTGGAGCCCCATACTGGGGAAGCACCACAGGGATCAAGGGTGGAACAATCCACATCCATGGAAACGCCGGGATCGAAGTCGGCGCCTACATGAGAAAGGGCCTGATCAAAGTAGATGGCAATGTCAGGCAGTTCGTTGGCATCCATCAGAAGGGTGGAATCATCCTTGTCCGAGGCAGCGCAGGAGAGCGAGCTGGAGCCTACATGATCAACGGAAAAATCATCATATGTGGAAGCGTGAACACAATCTTACCCACATTCTCAATTGACAGCATCAGGAGCAAAGTCAAGATAGATGGAGACACAGTAAATGAGCCCTTCTATCTGTTTGTCGGTGATCAAGCAGAAGGAGGCACAGGCAAACTCTACGTTTCAAAGAGCAAGAACATACACCATGAGAAGTATGAAAAACTGCTGTGACCCATGCAGACGAGCGAACTCGATACTTCTATAAATCCCGGGAGCATAATCCTGAAAAGGTGAAGACCCATGCTGAGCGTGAATGAGAATGCCTATTCATTGATCAAGGAGCTATGTGAGGGCGCCGACAAGTACTCGGTTTCAGTAGAAATCGACACATCAGGAGCGACACTGATCGACGTTGGAATAACCGCAAGAGGTGGGTTAGCCGCGGGAAGAATGGTGACTGAAATCTGCATGGGCGGACTCGGTAGCGCCCAGATCTTTCAGAAGTCCTACAGCTCTCATGACCTCCTATCGATATTTGTGCACACTGACCATCCGGCCATTGCGACGCTGGGATCTCAGTTTGCAGGTTGGCAAATCAAGAGAGGAGACTTCTTTGCTATAGGATCGGGGCCTGCACGCGCATTGGCTCTAAAACCTCACGAAATCTATGACGCAATCAACTATCAGGATAGAGCAGCAAACGCCATACTAGTGTTAGAAACCGCAAAAGTACCTCCGCCTGAAATAATAGAGAATTTCTCGAGTGAGTGCAAAGTTTCAATCGACCGACTCTACATCATCCTAGTGCCAACAACGAGCATCGCAGGCTCGACGCAAGTTTCAGGAAGAATCGTTGAAACAGGACTGCACAAACTCTCCAAAATAGGAATCGACCCTCTCACGGTTCACTATGCGTGTGGACAAGCACCGATCGCTCCAGTGCACCCGAAATTCACAACTGCTATGGGAATGACAAACGATGTAATACTCTATGGCGGCGTGGCATACTACGCCCTGGAGCATGACGATGATGACAAACTGAGAGCCCTCATCAAACAAGCTCCGTCTTCAGCCTCCAAGCAATATGGTAAACCCTTCAGAGAAATCTTCAAAGAGGCGAATCACGACTTCTACAAAGTCGACCCAAACCTCTTCGCACCAGCCAAGTTCATCCTAAATAACCTCACAACAGGGAGCACGTTTCAAGTAGGCGAAACCAACCCTGAAATCCTGTCCAAATCTCTGAAGCTATCAGAGTTGTGAGTGAGGAGCCAGCCAGTTAGTGATTTTGAATCATTATTTTGATTTCATAATGGATTTTAAGGCAGAAACATACCGCAACTCTGAACTGCTATGGGGAAACTTGAAGAAATTCGACTCAAAGTTGCCAAACTCCAGATGGAAACCAAGGAACTCAAACGCCTGAGATCAGATTACAAGAATCTCAAGAGATTCCGGAAGATGATAGTGCGAGAGAAGTTTGACTAGTGCGATGATTTCATGGAGAAGAGACTCAAAGAGACCTTGGAGATTGGTCTCGATAAGCTTCTCAAGCAGACGCTTGAGAAGAGATACTTCAAACTAATGGACAAGACGTTTCTCGATCTAGTGGAATCAAAGAGAGACTTTCTGCTTGGGATTGTGGTTGGAGATGTACTGGAAGGCTTGGGGTTCTGCATTTGGGGAGCGCACAAGAGACATCCTAAAGATAGAGAGATTCAGGATGTATTTGATCTCATTCACAGAAGATCAATCGATATCCTCAACAAGATAGAATCCATTCTAGACGCAAACGTAAGTCACTAGTCTCCGCATACTACTGTTTTTGCACGGTCTAGCGACTCTGAGGTGCTTTCTCCACGGATGTGGGTTGCACAGCAATTATGCTTGAACTCACGGCTTTGGCAAGGGCATACCCAACCGGAATTGTGTACAAGGCGAGAGTCGCGTTGAAGAATCCGATGACAGGAAGAGAGGCTGCGACAATTTCGACAGGCTGATTGAACCCAATGGGAGGGGGAAAAGGTAGGAAAGCCCAGTTCACAATAGTCATGAATGCTACTCTGACAAGAACTCCAACAGCTGTTAGGCTAGCCGGTACTGCAATTTCTGATCTCTTCTGGATATGTCTTCCCAATAACCTCTTCGCTAGATAGATCCCTAGCATCATGCTGAGAATTGCTGCCAGATTATAGAGTGGTCCTGTTGGAAGAGCCCCAGGAGATAGACCCAGCAGAACTGTAGTATTCACCAGTGATATGGCTCCTCCTACATACAGTCCAAATAGGATGAAAGCAGCGACTATAGGTATTTCCCAGATCTGATACCACAGATAAGGTGCATATGGTGCTGGTATCTTTGCTGATGACAGATTCAAAGCAACCGTGAGGGCAGAGAACATGACCACAACGGCGATTTTCCTAGAATCCATCCTTCTTCATCCTTTCTCACATATTCAACGCGCTATCGAACACCTTCTAGCTATTTAAGAGTAGCTACCCGAAAAAGGGTGCCTTGTCCACAGTGCATAAATCCCGCAGCACATCATACTCTTCTCCAGCGGATAGGAACCGTCGATGAATTGATTCGCCTCGAAGAACTAGGTCGTGAAGCGTTCGAAGTGAAAGGGTCAGAGTACCTGAGTCTAATTGAGGAATCAATCGATCTTCAGAGAACGGAAAGCCAAGACACGGAAAACATGACGATTGACGGAAAGCTGGTGAAGATCGATTCAATTGGAGAGACAGTGATCATCAGTGATCTGCATGGTGACGTGGAAAGCCTTCTACACATTCTTCAAGCCTCGCGATTTGTCGAAAGAATCATGAAAATTCAGAAGATGATGATGATCCTACTTGGAGATTATGGGGATCGTGGGTCTCATTCACCAGAAGTGTATTATATCCTCATGAAATTGAAGAAGCTCTTTCCGCGAAACGTGCTGTTGATGAGGGGAAACCATGAGGGCCCTGATGATCTGTTGGCTCATCCTCATGATCTGCCGCAGAGCCTTCGGGACAAGTTTGGGGGTGAAGCAGTCAATATCTACTCTCGACTTCGGGACCTCTTCCCTGAATTGTACAACATAGTGATCATGAACGATGTTTACGTTTTGATTCATGGTGGCATCCCAAGTCAGGCTCGCACGATTGATGATCTCAAGTATGCCCATCTGAAACATCCAAGGGAGAGACATCTTGAAGAAATGCTGTGGAGCGATCCGGGCGAAGGAATCGCCGGGGTTCATTCTTCTCCCAGAGGAGCAGGAAAGGTTTTTGGAGCAGATGTCACTGAACGGCTGCTCCAAATGGTTGATGTTCGATTCATGATTCGTGGACACGAACCATCAAATGAGGGGTTTAAAACGAACCACAATGGGAAGATTCTCACAGTGTTTTCGAGGAAAGGCCCCCCCTACTCCAACTCATCTGGCGCATATCTACATCTCACACCCTCGGTGAAACCAAGAAACGTGCAGCAGCTTCTAGCACACGTTCGGCAGTTCTAGCTCCGACTTTCAAGATGCTGGAGATCAGTCCAGCAAGGCTTTCTCCAGGCTAAGATTTAAGAAACCTTGAGGCATTTTCTAGAACAACGCAAGCATCTGTTCGTCAGAGGCGGAATAGATGCTCCCCGAGAAAGTGCTGAATGTTGATGCCGATGAGTCAACGACAGAGAATCGCCTCCAGGGTCTGTGATGAGCAACTGATGAAACTGACAAAGGATGAGCTACGATTCTACTCAAGGCAGATACTGCTCGACGAAATCGGGTACCAAGGGCAACAGAGACTGAAGAAAGCAAATGTTTGCATCGCTGGTTTAGGTGGCCTTGGCTCGACCGTTGCTATCCAACTGACCGCTATGGGTATCGGCCATCTGAAACTGGTTGATCGAGACTTCGTCGAAGAATCCAACTTGCAAAGACAGCATCTTTACAGTTTCGACGTCGTAGGATTCCCGAAAGTTGAAGCCGCTGTAGATCGGCTACGAAAGGTGAATCCCTATGTAGAGCTAGAACCTCTTCCAATCTCTCTGAATCAATCTAGTGCAGAGGTCATGGTGAGTGGAATAGACCTAGTCGTTGATGGACTGGACAATATGCGCACAAGATATGCTGTGAACAGAGCGTGTGTAAAGCAAGGAATTCCATATGTTTTTGGAGCAGCAGTGTCGACTTTTGGCAATGTTTCGACGATAATTCCTCACAAAACTGCTTGTTTGGAATGTTTCTATGGAAACCTTGATGACCGAGTTCTTCCAAGTTGTGGCACAGTTGGTGTTCATCCAGCAATCTTGGGTGTTATAGCCAGCCTAGAGGTTGCTGAAGCCATCAAGCTTCTGACTGGTGGCGAACCCAGGCTTGCCAATAGGCTTCTATACTGTGATGTCAGTTCTGTTCGTTTTGAAGAGATTCAGGTTGCAGCTCTGGAGAACTGCCCCGTTTGTGGACCAAAACCGACGACTACCATTGCTCCTCTTCAGCATCTGCTCGTAGAGGAATTGTGTGGGAGAGACAATCGAAGGGCCTTTGTCGTGAGTCCTGAACAGGCTTTGGATCTTGACTTGGAGAAGCTGAGACAAATCTTGAAGAATGAGTCTATTTGTGTTGAGCTTGCATCCGAGCTGGGTACCGTCTTTTCATCAAGCGGAATCCGTGCAAGTTTGCTCACCAGCGGCGTAATGATTGTTGAGGGAACAAGAAGCGACAGAGAAGCCCTCACCTTCTATCGGGAAATTGTAGTCGACAAGCTGGGAGCTCCACTTTCTCAGATAGGCTTCGAGTGACCTTGGAATCTCTGCTAGTGAGATATCTTCCATGAGAAACTAAGCGTGATCAATCATAGGAATACATAATAGGACACTGCTCACTAGGTGAGTGTGGGTGAGGATTCAGTTTTGAAGAAGGTTTCAAGGGAGAAGGCTTTCTACTTCTTCACTTCAGTCGGCAATTACATCGGAGAGAGTGCATCTTCGCTGGAAGAGTTCCTAGAGCAGGTGCAAGTCGTTGACGCTAGATCCTTGGACTTTCATCTGGGTAGGGGAGACTTTGAAAGGTGGTTCAGGGAGGTCTGGGATCATGAAAACCTGGCTAGCGCGATGAAAGGAGTGGGGAGACGGAAGTTGACAGGGGAAGCATTGCGAAGTCAAATCCTGAATGCAATCGCAAGCTTTCTACAATCTCAAGAAGACAAAGTGCATGGAGCGATTATGCCGCCGCAACCAACGAGTTTGGCAGAATACTTGAAACAGCTACCTTTAGCTCCGAAAGAGCATGCTTTCGAGTTGGAAATGGAAGAGCGCCTGAAAAAGATGCTTCGAGAAAAGGAAAAGAAGTGAGGCTGCTAGTACTCTATACCCTTTCTGGGGGGTACTCCTTTTTTGAAGGGGTGCTTAATCTCCTTCATCTCTGTGACAAGATCAGCTGCGTGGATGATTTCGCTAGGAGCATTTCGTCCAGTCAAGACAAGTTCGATGTTTCCTGGCTTGCCTTTGATCAGATTGACAACATCGGCAGCCTGTATTAGTCCCAGGCTAAGAGCGACGTTGATTTCATCCAATATCACAACATCGTACTTGTGGCTATTGATGATCTTCTGGGCAAACTTGAGAGCTCTTGTTGCAGAATCAATGTCACTCTCTTCTGGCGGGTTCTCCGTTATGAACTTGCCTCTGCCAAATGCCTTCAGTTCCAGATTCTTGAGATCCTTCGTTGAATACAACTCTCCGTAGTCAAAGCCACCTTTGATGAATTGTATGATGAACACTCTCAATCCTCTGCCGATGGCTCTGAGAGCTAGCCCGAAAGCAGCTGAAGTCTTCCCTTTTCCTCGGCCAGTGTAAACCTGAACTAGGCCTTTACTCAAATGTGGCTGCTGGTTGCTCGTCGAGTCAGCTGTCACCATCAAAACCACTCCTAGAGCCCAACTCTTGTTCTCGCACAACGGATTCAGCTGCACTGAGAGGATCTACTTCCTTTGCGAGTATTCTCGAGACCAACACGTTCAATGTGCCACTCTTCCTGAGATGTTCTATTACATGTTGAGTCATCTTCTGTTTTATCGCTTCTATAACCTCACGTTCCGCAAGTGCTTTCAACCTTTGAACGCCTTCACTGGTCTCAAGATACCTCCTGTGATCCCTAATCG
>CAYFWV010000050.1:0-20542 GCA_964346975.1 uncultured Candidatus Bathyarchaeia archaeon | reverse complement strand
CCAAGACCAACAATCGTTGCTCCGATGATCGAAGTTGGCAAACCGATGAACTCAGCAATGTCTACGGAACTGTCGATTATGAACTTGGAAAACAGGATTATGAGTGCGACCGAAACTGCAAACTTAAGCCAAATCCTGCCTGACGCTTGTCTCTCAAACGTGTGATTCTGACGGCTCGTCTCAGGCCGGCGGGATACGGTGACACCAAAATAAACGAACAGTATCAACAGAACGATGCCTAGCACAGGGCCCAGGCTGCCTCTTTGAACAATGAACAGAGGGATGATGGATGAGATGAAAAGGAACTGGACGAGTTCTTTGCTAGATTCAGCCTTGACTCGAATCGCTGTCTTGCTCAGAAGAATCGCCAGTCCAACGATAATCGTGAGGTTGGCCACATTCGATCCGAGGACGTTGCCTACCGACAATCCTCCTTCTCCCATAACGGCAGCAATGGTTGAAACAGAAAGCTCCGGCAACGATGTCGTCACGGATAGCAGAATGAAGCCCGCGGCCATCTCGGATAAGCCGAGAATTCGAGACAATACTACGACATACCTAATCACTCTATCACTGAGCAACGCAATCAGCAGCAAGGATACACCCAGTAAGGGCACAGTATACCAATTCATGCGACTCACTACCAAATACCTAGATCCACAAAAATAGCTTTCTTCGATTCAACGGTTGCGCGCTCGCAATCAGGTTTCGAATCTTCTTGCTGGATTAATAGCCGCCCATCAGCTCGAACGATCTAATCCGAAGATTCTCTCTTCCCACTTCCGAGCGGATGAACTGAGCAACAGCGTCCTCGTCTAGCTTGGAGTTCCCATGCTCATCCATTGACACCGCGAGTTTGGTGCGCCTGAGGATACCATCTTTTGCCGTGTCCACAAAGATGAACTGCACAGTTTCCGCAGTGAACGTGAGTCTTAGCTCCACAGGAGGGGTTGCCAGAGGGGCAAGTCCCTGTGCAAAGAATACTTCATCTGGTTGCAGCGTCAGGAGCAGACTCTTAAACTCATCCCAAGTGCGAATTCGCTCAATCTTCGAGTTCATAGCTAACCCTTGCAGACTGTGCTAAGCAGTATTTCCAAGTGTCCGTTGAAAGTAGCTGCTCTAGATCTAGTGCAGCAGAGTCAACGATGGGGAAGATCTTTGGAGTACTCAAAGCCTTGAAATTTGCAGCAGCAAGCTTGCGAGCTCTGTTCGCTTCAACGAAGTCCTCGACACATTAGTACATGGAGATATTTAGACGTTGACATGAAATGATTCTGCGACAGATTAGTACAATACCGTGCGCTCAAAGCCTCTCTTCCCTCCACGAAAGATCGCATTCGGACAATCACTAGGTGAGTCACCTGGTGTAAACCACAGATCACCAATGTATGGATGGGGCGAATTGGCTGCCTATGCGTGTTCATTTGTGTCTGAGTCTTGTGAGGAGCAGTGAGGCGGCGATGACAAGTGCCACTATGATCGCACTCAGTTCAGTTAGCATGACGATCGTCTGATTTTCCGTTTGCTCCATGGCAATGCCGACAAATGCCCAGATAACTACAAGCCCATAGGCTACGTCAGTTCTTGTGGCTACGACAAGTAGAGCGATCAGTAAAGCGACGACAACAATCAGACTTGCCCACATCTCCTGGCTGATTCCAAGACCATCCCAACCTACTGACACCAGTGCAACACTGACATTGGCAATGGAGGCGATAGTAATCCAACCCAAATACACTTGAAACGGCAAGTGGACAGCCAGGCGTTCACGCAGTGAAACTGTGGACTTGCCAACATTGAGTCGCAGGTAGATTGCGACCAATGTAGAGAGAATCATGAACATTAGGACAATAGATAAAGTGAGATATCCAAACTGCCAAAGGAAAAGCTACCCAATGTTCAACAGACTGCTCAACACGAAGAACCACCCAATGTGCTTCTGGTAGGCCCTTCCCTTCTGACTAGGTAACGCCTGGAAGACTGTAAACACTCCCAACAGGACGTAGATGATTCCCCAAATCGAAAAAACATAGCCTGCAGGAGTGATGAGAGTTGGATTCGCATCAGAAATCTCAGCTGTCAACTTGCCCCCAAGAAGCGTGGTGCTACCTGCCAAGCCGTTGACTAGAACAGTCAACATAAAAGCCACGACATTAATCCATTTCAAGATAGTAGAATCCTCAGATGCCATTCAGCTCAACCAAACGCCTCTTTCTTTCAATCTATTATATAAAACATCGCACTTCCAGCATCTTAATTGACAGAAGGGACAGAATCTCGTTGAGTTCAGTTCATCAGAAGCTGCTGATGTATCACACAAAAAAAAGGAGGGAAAGTTGCGGAAAGACTTCCGCCGATCATAAAAAGGAGGAGTATGTGTTGCGCACTTGAGCACAGTTAGAGGTGTGTGACGCGACGTGCGTTCGCGATCGCTATCGACCGCCTTCGTTCAACTTGTAGCTTGAAAGCCTCAGCAGCCTTCCGATCAGCACCGCTGAGTGAAGGAAGAGAGACTTGAGAGGTACTGGTCACTGAGGTATCTTCATCCATCCTCAGCGCCCTTGAGAACCGTGCAGCCTTTGCTTCGCTCTCAGGGCAGCAATATCCTTTCTTGACTTGTGAGTTTTTTCCCCATTTCATTTTCTGGCATCTCTTTTACTATTAACACCAGCATTTACATAGTAATATCCAACTATCTTATAAAGTTTCTGTTTTAATATGGTTAGTTAGGTATCAATAAACCAAAGTTTTTTATACTTATTTAAGCTTTATATTATTAGGCAAAACAACATGAAAGCCATAAAGACCATCAAGGATCCATCAACATTTCAACTGCTAGCCGACGAAACTAGGAGAAGAATCGTGCATTTACTCCGAGCCAAAGAGATGACGGCAGGCAAAATCGCAATTGAACTGAAACTCACTCCTCAGACCGTGTACCACCACATCAAGAAACTTCAGAAGGGAGGATTTGTTGAAGTAGCCCGCGAAGAACGGTGCGGTCATCTCATTGAAAGCTACTATAGAGCCTCTGCAGAGATGTTCTCGTTCAGCCATGGAAAAACAACCGCCCAAAGCCTGCGCAGCAAACAGCTCACCAAAGACCAAACAATAACGGCCCTAAAAGCTTTGAAGACAATCGGGTTCAAGCTTGAATATGATGAAGACAAGATATCCCAGCTGGTTGATTCCCAAAGCAACCTTGAGGAATGCTGTGAAGATGCAGACAAACTTGAACAAGCAATCTATGAAATGAATGACTTGGACCTGCTAACGAAGAAGACCGCCCTCAGTTTTGCCAAGACTCTCACAATGTCTGAAGAAGAATTCAACAGAGACCACGAGAAGCGCAAGAGATTCAGGGAGCTACTGAGCGCACTCATTAAGAAACAGTGAGCAACCACAATCTCTTGCGAAAAGCAAGAGCCCACTTTCATTCTAGTCCGTGCTATCCATGACTCTTCCATGAGACATGAGGTAGCAATGCAGTTTGAATCCAGTAGATGAGCAGTTATGTGCGTGCACTAGAACAGGGCGCCCCACTCCTGGATCGGTTCTGCAACGCATTCCGCGCACTCACTGTCGCTGCACCTCTTTGATTAACTCGATGTGGCTTCCGTTATTTCAGAGGAGGCACAACTATCAACACCAAAGTTGCGCGCATCCCAGCAATGTTGATTTCTGCTTCATAACCTACTTCTACTCACCCTTGACAAATCCCTGTGGGAACTGCGATGAGTAAAGAACTTGAAGAACAACAGAGGATAACGTACGAGCTTAAAGATCAACTACGATCCCTCGAGGCAGATCGCATCCGAATCACTGAGCAAATACGGATTATTGAAGCGAAACTTGTGGTCCAAGAGCTGCGAGATGCCGTCAGGGTAAAGACTGAAGTAATCAAGGAGCTGCGAGTCAAGAAACAGGAGCTAGAAGAGAAACTGAGATCGCGAGAATCTCCGCCCCCTGCTCAGGAGCAGATGACATTCTTGCCAACCCAACAGGAGAATCAACGCGCACATTTCTAGTGATCCCCCTCGTGGTTCTCCACGACATGAGGAACCCAAACCTCACCAAATTCCAGCAGTGATAGCTGACAGACTGGTGCTACACTCCAAACTGTTCCCTACTGATAGTAAATTTCAAGTACAAGTAGGCGAAACTAGAGAATCGAGGTCAGCTGATGTCAAGTTCTAGAAGTTGGTTTTGGGGTAACATTCGACAGGCAGCCTATGCCGGATGGTTTCTGGCTCTCCTTTGCGGCTCTGGTGTCGGAGCAGGAGTCTCACTCCTCTTCTTCTCGCGAACGTTGCTGAGCAGAATTCCAAGCGTTGATCCTACTGTGTACGCCGACGTGCAACTACTGAGTGCCTTTCTCATTTTCATAGGCCTAGTAAGCGGAGTACTGGGAATCCTGGCAACATACAACGCCACGAAGATGGCGACAGGTAAACCTGCTGCTGCTCCATTCGCTGGCAAGAGATATTGCCGATTCTGCGGTGCAGAGAACAAGAATGACGCCTACTTCTGTGAAAAATGCGGAAAGATGATAGTGGACGATTAGAGCGCTGGAAGGTTTATCCGCCGCTGACATACGGCGTGATCACAACATCATCTTCATCCTTGAGCACTGTATCCAAACCATCACCGAGCGCGATGTTTTTCCCATTGACTATGATCGCCAGGTCCACTCCACCGACTTGGAACTCACCTAGATAACCTCTCTTGGTCTGGCCAGCTTTCTTCTGGATAATCTTGATCAGCGTCAGAATGGTGGCAGCTTTGTCTTCCAGCTCTACGATGTGTTTGCTCCCTACGACCCTGCCGACGTCTCCGAAGATGCGGACTTTGATCCTCATTGTAGCAGTAGTTCAGACAAGGGTGGAGATAAAGGTTAGTTTGTCAGTCACGGAGCTTCTTCATGCTTGATTCAAGTGAGCCCAGATTCAACCGCTCAAGAGTCTCTGATGTGGGGACTCCTTTCTCATCCCAGCCAAGGGTATCAAAGTACGCAAGCCTCTTGCGTTTCACCAGTTTATGATCAGTAGTTTTGCCTTTGAATGGTCCTGTGGGGAGCGGTTCATAGAATCGTGGAGGATTATCATCGTCCTTCAAAGGCTGCCATGCGATATCTGGTCCACCAAGAAGGAGGAGCGCTCGCTGCAACGTGACTATTCTAGGACCGTGGACTCGACGCCACCTCTCAATAGTTATCGGGAATCCGGTGACGGCATTTGCATAGTCGAAGATGAGGGATTGAGGGGCTCGACAAAACGTGCAGAAGACCGCGGAATCAGAGAAGACTGATCCTGACAACTCTTGATACCCATCCGAGGCAGCGTTGGTGTGATCTCCACCTTGAACATTCACAGCATAGCTGATGTCCTGTGCGATGAAGTCATCATCACTCCGAGTACCATGGGCTCCAATCTCAATGCCCTTCACATGGACCACGTATGGAAGACAGTCGACACCCTTCAACTCGCTGATCTTCTTCGCGGCCCTATAGGTGCCTTCAGCCAATATATCACCTATCCCATGCCGATCCGCAATCAGCCGGGCTAGCTTGTCAAACGCTTCAGCGTCACCCCACTCCAGCTTGAATCCCAGATCTTCCTCGGTCAGGATTCCCCGTTGATACAGCTCTGCGGCAAATCCCAGCGTGTTGGCTCCCCCGATCCCAGAGTGTCCCAGGTTGTCCATGAGAGCACTCAAATGAATGTTGTCTGCTGGATCGAAGACTCCAAGGTTGGCGCCGCAGTAAGCTTGAAGCTCATAGTCCGGGTTATCCGTAATGTCACCCTTCCACCGTCCGCTCTTGATGCAACTCACCTTCATGCAGCTCGTCGTACAATTGAAGTCAGCCCAGTACTTCTTCACCCAGAACTGGGTTTCGAACATGGGACCGCCGAAGCTTCTCTCATCATGCCACTCAGCTTGCCAGTTCCTTACGGGTTCGGAGCTCATAGTCGCTCCAAAATACCAACCACCAAATCCAGTGCCATGCCGTCGAAAACTATCTTGCTTGATGAGATGTTGATGCGCTTTCCTCCATAGCAACTTGACACTTTCCGGGTCATACACCTCAGGTAGATGATTCCGACCTTTGGCAACGATTGCTTTCAAGTTCTTCGAACCCATGACTGCTCCATAGCCTCCGTAACCAGCAGCATGGGCGAGCTTCGTCATGACCGCGGCATTTCTCACCATCTTCTCGCCTGCTGGGCCTATGTACAGGATCCCCGGCTCTTTCCACAGTCCAACAGACGGGTTGCGCCGTGTGAGTTCACCCGTGACTTCCTTGTTCAGTACCTTGAGAGATTCCTCTCCCATCTTGCCCCAAAGATGACCGGCGTCCCTAAGCTCGCCACTCTCTTCAGTAATCATGATGTACACGGGATGGTCAGCTCTGCCGGTGACTATGACGCCATCATAGCCCGCCGTCTTGAGCTCATGGGCGAACTCTGTGCTGGTTGTTGATCCAATAACGCCGTTGCTGAGCGGTGACTTCCCTGAACAACACACTCGCCCTCCAGGATAAATCCCCGTCATAGGCCCAGTCAACGCCAGAAAGATGTTCTCGGATCCTAGAGGGTCAACTCTCTTCCATTTCCCACCAAGACGATCCCAGAGGATCTTAGCAGCGAGTCCTCTGCCGCCGAAATACTGTTCAAGAATCGAGTCTTGAATTGTGAGATCCGTGAGCTTCTCCTTTCCCAAGTCAACATCCAGGTATTTCCCCGCATACCCTCTTGGCACTAGAGTATCACCTTCTCCCCTTTCTCTCCGAACAACTTGATTGCCAACCGTCTTGCCACTTCAACAGGATTCATGGAGAAGAGTTTTCTGTTCTTGCTCATCCCTTCTTTCACAAGTCTCAAAGCATTGTACCCTGCTTCACGACACACCTTCACACATTCAGGTTTTCCTCCACAGAGATCGCAGATGGTCGCTTTACCATCCTGGGGATGAAGAAATGGAACAGTTCCAGGGCACGTCTTGACACAGATACCGCACCCAGTACATTTCTCGCGGTCAACCAGAACAGATGTAGTTCTATCATCCACAGAAAGCGCATCAACAGGACAACTCTCTACACATGGATAGTCATCACACTGCACACAGAGATGAGGAACCTCGAGCCCCGGGAAGGGCATGAACACCCGGATTCTTGACGCCTCGGGCCACATCCAACCCTCATGATGAATGCTGCATGCCAGCTCACAACGCCGACATCCAGAGCACTTTTCATAATCTCTGACAATCCACAAAGAGCCCATGACACAACCATTGAAAGCCTAGGAGGAACTCATAATAAAGGTTATTGAAGAGTCTGAACCGGAATTTGGCAGGAGACGAATCAAAGAAGCTGTAGTGAAACGAATGTTTTCATCTGAAACAGGATTTCCTCCCGCCTCGCAGAAGCCCTTAATTGAAATGAACCAGTAAAATAAGCCAGGGATACGTGATGATGCGAGTTGTAATTGACATTGATGATACAATAATATGCTCTGAGCGAAGGATGTGTGGTGTTTGGCGCGAGGTCTTAGGCCGTGAGATTCCTCCAGAGGATGTAACAACCCTTGGCCTTGAGCAAATCTTCGCAAAATATGCATCAGAAGAACAGAAGACATCTGTTAGCAAGCATCAGAAGCGTTTCTGGGACCTTGTGTTGTGCCTAGACAAGACAGGAATTGAGTTGCTTGAGCTGAATGAACCTATTCCCCATGCAGCTGACGTTCTCCTTGGATGGAGTGAAACGTGTAAGCTGTTTTACCTCACTGGACGGACTGAAAACATGCGAGAACTGACCTTGAATGAACTCGAACAGTACGGGTTTCCAACCAACAACACAAGAGTTGTGATGTCAGATGTCAAGGACTTCGCGCGAGCACGAGGCTTGAACCCGAGCGGGCCAACCCTGATCGACGCTCGATCAAGACTCTTCGACTCCATCCTTGAAGGAGGAAGAGTCGCCAGAGTCATTGATGATTACCCTGGCTACTTCTCAATATATAAAGAATCCAATGTTCCTGACCGGATAGGCCTTCTACGCCCAACAAGATATTCTCAGCAGCAGTACATTGATAGAGGAGCTACAAGAGTGATCGAAGACTGGCTTGAACTCGCAGATGATCCTCCAAGCCACTAGAGCGCCCTCTTCAAAGATTCTCCACCGAGGCGGATTCCACGTTTCTTTGAAGACAGTTCATGCGTCTCAGAAGAGTATTTGGCCACTGATTTGGGCCCTGCCATTCTTGACTGGTATGCCTTCCTCTTCTACCAGATTCCTTCTAGCTGCTGCATCTCTCTTCTCTCCGCCGAACCCTCCGTCAGATCGTACGACGCGATGACAGGGGACAATGGGATGGAGTGGGTTTTTGTGTAGTGCGTTGGCGACAGCTCGATAGGCTCGGGGTTTGCCGATCTTCTCGGCTATCCTCTTGTAGGTACTGATCTTCCCTCGGGGAATCCTGAACGTCATGACCAAGACGTTTCTTTCGAATTCTGTCTTTCTGCTTAGAAAGCGTTTCACATCTTCTTCTGTCTTGACTTCGCCCTTTCTCATAACGTTTCACACCGACCTACTTCACAGCAATCTGTAGATTTTACTTTTGCCTTTGCACGCTTGGCCGCGAAGACCAGGATTTGATAGCCCACACTCCTAAGGCACGGATACAGTTCTATGCTATTTTTCGTAGATCAGGGCAACACGCGCAAAGTTAATGAGGCATCGTCGAGACTTCACTAATTGTGGCTGAGTTGAAGGAATCTCTTTGTGAGAAGTGTGGTTCACCCTTGTTCCTCACCAAAGAAGAGTGTAGAGATTTTGTGGAGGACAAGATGAAACAAGGATACCTCGTCTGCAGATGTTGTGGAGCCAAGAAGACAACAAAGCAGAACGAGAACGGAAACTCGCACCGGGAAGATTAGATTCTCAGCCACGATAGATGGCTGGAGACTTGCTTTCTGCTGGAACCGGACGCGATCTGCTTCGCTGCTCCTGATTTGTGGAAGGTGATGACGCCATTTCAGCACTGCATCGGAGATCTATGAGCTGCGAGCTTTTGAAAGAGCATTTGATATTCTCTGCAGTTCTTTTGTGACTGAGTGGAGGAATCTCACTCTGAACTCGATCTTCTGCCTGTACAAGGTGGTCAGTTGCTTGAACTGGGGGAGCACATCCTTCGCCACACTGATCATTAGATCGCGATTCGTCTCTTCTCTGAGATTCTTGAGTTCCATCCTTCCATTTTCGTAGCGGATCATGAGATGTCCAGTGGAGTCCATGGTGGCTTGAGCAGCACTTCTGCCTTCTGCTCCTAGTGCCTTTGTTGAAACTGGCATTGTAGATGCAAGTGGCTCCATGAATTTGGATAATGATTCGAAGAAGGCGGTGACGAGAGCTGTCTCTTCGGAGGTGATTTCACATATCTGACCAATGTCATCTTGAACAGATCTGAGAGAGGCCAAGAGCTCTTCTACAGATTCGCCTGGCTTCTTCTGCTTTTCTTGTCCCAGCGAACCAGTCACTTCGAACCGAGATGATGTAGCTTCTTGGCTCATTCTAGGATACCCTTGTCTAGTCTCTCAAATGCTGACTGCTAAAAGACCTTGTATGTTGCATCCTTTCACGCACAAGTAGAAGTGTTTAGATAAGAATAACGTATCGCAAGTCGTGATACGCAATATTTATATCTTTTTCACCTCATATATTGCAAAGGCGACATCCTTTTGAGCTACGGACACCAAGGCGTAAGACAAGTCGATGAATCGAGTAGGATTAGCAAGATCGCATCCTTACGCCGAGACAACTACAAGATAACGGTGTCCTTGAACAAGAAACGACCAATGTCTCAATCTCCTCTCTACCACAAGTATGACATTCAGAAATACGATCTTCACCCCAACTACAGCTTCGGGCATCTTGCGGCGATGATCCCGAAAAACACACCAGAATACATTGATAGTGGACAATGCTACGTCGAGCGTATAGTCCGAGCTCTATACTACTTCAAGCAATGTTCACTGATAGGACCCTCCGGAACCGGGAAAACGCACATCGTCTACCTTGTGGCAGAACTCACTGGTTTGCCAGTATGGGAAGTGAATTGTGGTCTCCAGACTTCGTCATACGATCTGATCGGCCGCTTCATAGGTCTAGGAAA
This sequence comes from uncultured Candidatus Bathyarchaeia archaeon, assembly GCA_964346975.1. Lineage (GTDB taxonomy): Archaea > Thermoproteota > Bathyarchaeia > Bathyarchaeales > SOJC01 > JAUWDF01. The sequence goes on along the minus strand of CAYFWV010000050.1, from coordinate 10,373 downwards.
AGAAAACTGGATAGATGGCATGGTGACAAGATGGCTTAGAGGAGGAGGGATAATGTATCTTGATGAAGCCAACATGATGAAACAGGACGTTGCGACACGACTCAACCCAGTCCTGGACACGCGAGGCCATCTAGTACTGAATGAGAAAGACAACGAAGTAGTGAAGCGACACAAGTATGGATACATGATCGTAAGTATGAACCCGTACTCTGCAGAATTCTCTGGAACGAAACCTTTGAACGCAGCTATGAGGAGACGAATGGCTGTGTGGATAAATTTCGACTATACGAGTGTTGGAGACAAAATTTCACCACTAGAGGTTGGTATGCTTCAGAAGCGAGCCTCAGTTGATGAGGAGACAGCCTACAAAATCGTTCAGGTGGGTGCTGAGTTGAGAAGACAGTATAAAGCAGGAGATCTCCCATATGGTCCATCCCTAGGGGATTTGATTAATTGGGCGATCCTGATTTATGATGGAAATACTCCGAATGTAGCCGCTGAAGAAACGATAGTAGCATTAACCAGCGACAACTCTGAAGTGCAGCAGGATGTGAGAAGAGCAGTCCAGTCTGTATTTCCCGAATCTAGATGATTTTCGGTCAGACAAGAAACCGTGAACTCTCATGGGATTTCTCGACTACGCATGGTCCAACTCCCTTCAAACGGACACCTTAAACACTGCGATTCTGATAGATCCCACCCTGAAGTATCCAACTCTCAGTCGAAATAAAAGAGGCTTCACAATTACGCTCCCGATTCCATCGACCAGCACATGTGAGGAAGAAACGATCTCCTTCCTAGGATTTGAATTCCCATCGGACTCGGGGGAAGAGAAAGTCGGAAGGCTTTTCAGGGCTGCTGTCACCCACCTCACCGCCCACACACTAATGCCAATAGATGAAGATCAAAAGATGGTTGCAACACCAGAGCGAGGGCTTGTTGAGACATTCTCTGAGTCTTTGGTTAACGACGCTTGGGTCAAGGCTTTCGTTTCCACCTCATGCCCTGACAAGCTTCCAGATTTGGCTTTTGCAAATGCACTTGCCTACGTAGAGATGAAGCCTGCTGAGAGAATCTTCAACCCAGCAACGCGCATAATGACAGCTGTGCTGACGAAGCAGAACCTCGATCTCGTCAAAGGCACACTTCCCACAGACGAGGAGGCAGTCGTCAACCATTTGACTCAAAGACTGAGACAGCTAGAGCAGAGAATAAGGACATCATTGACAGACAAGCGCGACGGATTCGATGAGCTTCGAACAAAAACATTGGTCACAATGATTCAAACCCTTGAGTCACACGGACCTGTCTTGGAAGCTCCTTCCCTTCGCCACACTGAGCAAATCGGTCCTTGCTCAATCTTCTCAGAATTCACCGGCTCGCTGGAGTCAGATGTTGACTTTGAGACGCCTTTCACAAGATCCTTCGAAGTTCTAGGAGGACACATGCCATCTCACGGATCAATTGAATCATTATGGAGAAAAGAGACCAACCTCGAGATCATGCAGATTTTCAACTCGTACCAGCATCAAAAGCAGAGAGAGCAAAAAATCCTGACAAGACTTGAGAAGTACATTGAGGGCACTAGATTAAGATCAGTAGGCTTTCCAGAAGAAAACTATGCCAAATACTTGAAGACGAGAACTCTTCTCAAAGGAGGAAGCAGACGACTCCTAGACAGTCTTCGCATTGCAAAGGATGCCTTGGATGAAGACCCAAGGAAAGAAATGGGGCAGTTGGATCTGACTGAAGTAATTCAGAAACTTTCCAGCAACAGCCCACGAACAGACGTCTTCATGCAGAACGAATACTTGAGCTCAAGCTTTGCATGGACCATCCTTTTCGATGCCAGCGCAAGCATGAGAATACAGGAGGCAAAGAGCAGAGCGCTGGCAATCTGTGTTGCTGAAGCCACAAAAGAATTGCTAGTGGATCCCGGATCGTGGGCCTTTCTGGCTTTTAGTGACAACCTTCAAGTCTTGAAAGATTCGTCGGAAGCCTACTCCAGAAAAGTGAGGGCGAGAATAGGAGGGCTCAAGTTCAGTGGGCTGACCTACATGCCTGACGCTATGAGAGCTGCAGGAAAGATATTGGCACAGAGATTCGATGAACAACGCTTCCTTGTTGTCTTGTCAGATGGATGTCCATATGGCTACACAAACATTGAGAAAGCCCTGGCAGACACCATTGCTTTGCTTCGAAAAAAAGATATCATAGTGATTGGAGTAGGACTGCAGAGCGAAAAGATGAGAGAATCTTTCAAGACACACTGTGCTGTCTACAATCAGCGAGATCTCCTGAAGAAATTCGCACGGCTCTATATGCAAGCCTCAGCGGCTGCACTCGAAAAGTGATGGCAAAGGAAAGTCTCTGCGAGGGTTTACTGCTCCGTTTGAGGACCAGCGTTTGCTGCTTGCTCAGATGTAGTGATTGGCTCTCCTTGAACAGCAGCTGTGGGAGAGGCCGTGCTTGTGATCGTGCTGTCCGGATTCACTGTTTGCTCACTGTTCTTAACGAAGTCCGTCTCGGAACCATCGGTATCAGTATCCATTTGTAGAATTGGGCTCTCCAGTTGAGGGGAACGCAGAAGATTCGGTGGTGGATACGGACAGTCTATCAACGTTGCCAGCAGATACATAGACATAAAAGTGTGCTGATACACGCTCTGAAAAAGCAACGGAATCTGTGTTTCAGGATCAGGTTCTAACATCTTCTTGACACTGTCATCCTTTCCTTCCAGCGTAGCTTCGCCTTTAACCTCGAACTTCACGATAGAAGGTTTTGTTCCCACATACAGAGCGAACCCTACAACCACCAACCCACTTCTGCGTTCTCTCTCCTCCATCCGCGCTTTCACATCAAAGTTAACCTGCCTTCCACTCTGCACTTCTGTCAGCTTTACTCCTGACAAACCATTAATCTCGACTCTGACAGCAACGCCTAGGAGATTCGTTGAAGGGCAGATTTTCGATTCCCCATTTTCGTGAGCAAGCTTTTCTCCTTATAGGATGATGACCATTACCTCTGGATTTCACTGTTTTTCCTTTGTGTGTAACTCAATGATACGCACACTCTTTTCGGGGCCTCGTTGCGCAGGGGTTCAACGACGCTATTCAGAGAAACTAGCTATTTCAACAGGCCTTAGCCAGATGATCTACTCAAACGCCTTTCACAACAGAAAAGTCAGCAATGAACTGAAATTTCTCAGCGAACTCCCCGTCCTTCTTGTGACGTAGAAATATCCTCTTAGGTATTCCATCGCAAATGTATGTGACATAAATTATGTCCTTGCCGAACCCAGACTTCTCCAGTTCTTCGATAGATTTCTGCACTCTCTCAATTCGATCTGTTTTTCCAGCGATTTCTTCGATTGCCTGAAACAATATCTCAGCCTGACCCGCCTCAGAGGCACTCAGCTCGATGTCCTTGAATCTAATCCAGTTCGGTGACTTTCTGGATTTCGCCTGTTTGGTTTCCTTTCTCTTCCCCTGGGGTTTTCGTTTTTGCAGTTGATTGAGATCTTTGAGCTTTGGCCCATACTCCTTCAGTGCGTCGGAATCTCGGAGAAGAGAGCCTAACCATTGGCTATATTCATCGGCGACTGATCGGTAGTCGTCAAGTTCTTCTTGCAGATAGTCCATTATCTCTTTAATTGAATAGAAACTACGTATTTCTGTCGTGACTGTTCCCAATTTCCTCACGTTCATGTTTTTGGATGAAGTGTCCTCAGGGTTCGCCCATCAACGGAGAGCTGGAATCGCCTTGATCCTGCTCTTTTCCGTCGTCTTCCTTTCTGACTAAGTGCAGAGCGTTCTGGAGATTTGCCAGTTCGTTCTTGATTTTTCCCATGAGCCCAACTCGTTCAATCACTTTGGTTCGATAGGCTTTGATTGCGTGACCAACCTCTGGAAAGACTGCCCAGAAAACCTCCAGTATTGTGTCTCCAGGATACAGCTTAAGGAGTTTTGATGTTACTCCATCACCTTGGACGACAACCACTTCTCCATCCAAGTTCAACCTAACGTGTCCTCCGTCTTGCAGATTCATCATTCGTCTTGGCGGAATCTCCAAGGTTACTCTTACGGATCTTAGAATCTGAGCCAGCAGATCGCAAAGGTCATCGATCAGCTCTTTCTCTTCTGTCAAGGATTCGCCGAGCTGACGAGTCTCTTCGCTGAGTTCTCTGAAGAACTCATGAACTCTATTCTCCATTCCGTAGTCACTCTCTCGGATTTCGCTCCCTTCTTCAATCACCGAACTCTGGAGTCCACTCGCGTAGGCATCTACCTCGGTCCTGCCAGGTCTGCTGGGTTGCCGATGAGAGAAATGCTCACTAGCTTGCCGAGACTCATCTTGCGAGTTCTGACTCATGCGATAATACACCAACCCTCAGGAAACACTTTCTACCTTGTTTCCCTGAGATAATAGAATTTGTATGTGACATAGCCTACACACCATGAACGACAATGAGCCTAGACCGCACGCTCACAGCGCGTTTCGCCGGATCGCTGAAAAGCGGGGCTGCGCGTTGATAAAGTCAGCTGGTTTCCTACATGAGCTCGCTTTGATCACTTGGCAAGGTCAATTCTCTTGATATTCCTGAATCCTCTTCGGCGACTTACACCGCACTCTCTAAGATAGTCTTCCAAGGTTTCGCCAGCCACCACTTCAATGTTGTAGTCACTCGGCTCAATTGAGTGTTTGTAGTTCGTTGCAGGAATCACGACTTTTCTGAATCCCCATGCCTCGGCAGCCTTGATTTTTTCATGCAGACCACCAACCGCAGTGACAGGGATTTCTCCATCTACGCCAACATTAATCTCGCCTGTAACCGCTACGTCTTGCATGATTGGTTTTCCTTCGATTAAGGAGCAAAGCAATATCGTCATTGTAACTCCGGCACTCGGTCCATCGACTCCGTATGCTTGTGCGAAGTCCAGGTGAGTGAAGTAATCCTGGGCGATATCTGCCCCGTACCTCTGCAGAATGACGCTTCTGACTTTTGCGACACTATCTGCAATGAATTTTTCCTTTCCACCTTTTGCCACTCCCGTCACAGTGTAGAAGCCCTTTTGGTGATACCTGTTCTTTCCATTGTCACGTTTCTCAAGGAAGCCCTTGACTGTTAGCACGTTGCCCGTCATTTCTCCACTGTACGGGTCGGAAACAACTGCGAGTCCATAGATTTGGCCAAGTTTCGCTCCTTCTGGCCGTATATCAAGCAGCTTTCCTCTCTCACTGATCTGTTGCTCAAGAATCTGCTTCTGAATGGTTTTACAATGGTTTTCTATCGCTTCTTTCACATGTTTCCGCTCAACTACACTGCAATTCTCCTTCGTAGCGAGTGTTGCAGCTGTTTTCACTATGGATATCATAGGTCGAAATCGTGTCGTAAGTCCATCTCTCTTGTTGCTTCGTCTTCGCCCTTCATCTGTGATCTCCATACATGCTTCTCGGCTAAAGGGTGGTAAATGAAAACGATGGGCTTCTTGAGCTATGAACTGAACGTATTTCCGACGGTTTTCAAGATTGCTTTCCATGTCATTGTTCATTCTAACGACTTTGCCGTATCCGTAGATTCGATCCATCAAGGCTGGATGCATCTGTCCGATGCTGTCGAAGTTTCCAGCTCCTACGAGGAAACACATGCAAGGTACAGGCTCCGTGGAGACTGCCATGGCCGCAGTGTTTCCCTCATCCCAGCGGCTTCTCAGAGTTATCGGCAATTGTCCATCTTCCAGCACCGTCAACAGGGTAACTGCTTCTGTTGGTTTGAGGTTCTTGATCTCGTCAATGTATAGAATGCCGAGGTGTGCACGATGGGTATCACCTGCCGATACTCTTTGATGTTCAGGTGTGCCAAGACCACCAGTCTGAAGTGGATCCCAAGCGATACTTCCAAACAACTGCGCCGAGCCGTGTCCCGTGGCATCTATAAAAGGAGCGACCCTTTTACTGTTATCTACTATGAGCTTCGGTACATTCGTAGCTTTGGCTCCGCCAACTCCCTTGGCGCCACCCATTACTCCGAAGCGCCCGAGCACGACCACGAGTATGAGGAACATGAGCATCATTCCCGCTGGCAGAAATGTGGTTGTACCTATTTGAATGAAGGAGTCGAGGATATACTTGGCAAAGTCGCCTCCATAGGCTTCTTGGACTGGGCCAAAAGCTAAGGGAGCATTCGTGTCCCACTGGACTTTCTGCTGCCATAGGTAGTAGAATCCTGCAAACATGAAGATACAGGCAACAACAATCATCATGTAGGTAAGAGCTTTTATCCCTGCCTTCTGAAGGAAGAGCTTCTTGGTTTCTTTCAGTTTCTCCTTGAAGATTATCCTTTTTCCATCACCTGCAGAGTGAGAGGAGATTTTGGGTTCGCTTGGGATCAGATTGTTCTGCCAGCAAACAACATCTTGGAGATGTATTTTGTGTCGCTTGTAGAGATCGGTCAAATGGGACGCCAATGCCCTGCCGATAAGAGACTTGCCTGTTCCTGGATCTCCGAGTAGAAGAAGATATGGTCCTGGAGGAGCGGTCTTTGTGGCGTTTGGTTTTTCTTTGTCAGGATCTTTCCATGCGTCATACCATTCTTCCTCTTCCAGATACTTCAGTTTGTGAACCCATTCCTCCAGACACAAGTAGCATTCATTTAGAGCTCGTTCCTGTCCAATTACCCAATCCAAGAGATTATCAGAAACAGGATATCCTTCTGTGGATCGAAAGGTGCTCCAGTTCCACTTCTTGCCACGAATCTCTTCTATTTCGTCCCCAAAATAGTTCAATGTTCTCACTTCTATGGAGTGCTAGCGGTGTCTCGCTACGAGAAGTATATCTCCAGTCTTAATATACGGTTTATTTTGCATCCACTCATATTCCCCTTTCCAGAATATGTCTGAAGAGCTGAGTACTCCTGGTGATTTCTAGTTCAGATTCTGAATTCAGAAGTAAGAAATATTACCTGAACTCAAAGTCCGATTCACTGAGATTCAGATGCAGACCTGAATCATTTGGGTTGATTTGCGTGGAAGTAATCGTCCAAGATCATGAGAGAGTTGCTAAGCTCTATGATGAGGGCACTGGGGCTTGGAAGTTTGTGAGAAGAGACAAGGGACCTCTGAGATCCATAGAGCTGATTGAGAAGATGTTTCAGAATCTTGGTCTTTCGAAGAACGAAATCAGAGTCTACGTGTATCTTGCACGGTCGAGGGAGAGAAAAGCAAGTGAGATATCAGAAGCGCTGAGCCTTCACAGGACGGAAACCTATCGAATCTTGCGTGACCTAGAGAAGATAGGGTTGGTCTCGTCCGTTTTCGAGAAACCTTTGAAGTTTATTGCCACGCCCTTTGAAAGAGCAATAGATGCTCTGATCGGAGCAAAGAAACTTAGGATTCAGCGCTTGGAAAAGAAGAAGAAAGATCTGGTGAACATCTGGCTGTCTCTACCTCAGCCTGAGGTGAGTCTCAGGAGAAAGGAAGTCTTCCAGATACTAGAGGGCGCTGAGCAGATTGATTTGAAGGCCAACGAGATTCTTCAGACCGCTCATGATGAAATCAGAGTCTTTGCTCCTGAAGAAGATCTGGCCAGATTGTATCATTCAGGCTTGATCGACAGACTTGAGAACTCATCAAGAAAGAATTTCACAGTGAAGCTATTGACGAATGATTCCCTCAAGAGCCGGTTCTTTATTGACAAAATCAACCTAGCCACGGTGAGGTATGCGCTTTCTGATGTCAGGGACGTTCCTTCCTTCATATTAGCGGATGGGGAGCAGCTGCTTCTTACCATCAGAAAGAACTCTGAGAACATGAGTGAAAAGCGAGTGAAAATCGCAGCCTTATGGACGAATTATGAGGCTTTCATAAACGCTCTGGGGAAGTTGTTCTCGGAACTTTGGACAGTTGAGAAGCCGTTAAGGGCTATTCCTTCATCTTAGAAAACCACATTAACTAGTCATATCACTGAGAATAACCAGGAATTTTTACTACGAAGTTGCGTCTTTTTTCCTTACACACAAACGAATTTTCTTGGCAATGAGATATTTGCTACTAATCAACACCCGAGATGGTTGAATGAAGCCGATCTTGAAGGGAAAGAAAGGTCTTAGCACCGTCGTCACTACTTTGATTATTTTGGTGGTCTCAGTGCTGCTCGCCACAGTCGTTACTTTCTATGCCATCAATGTAACAACAACCAGAGTGCAAGAAGAAAGCCTACAGATCTCCAAACAACACATCTGGCACAATGGCACCAGCTTCGCTGAAGCCACGTTTCTCATAGTCAACACTGGAGGACGTGATGTTGTTTTGGACAGAATCTCAGTTCGAGGGCAGGAGTGTCAATGGGCCACAATATATTACAATAAGACCACTGATGCATTCACTCCTGATCTGAGCTACATCGATCCAAACAGCGATGGAACACTCTTGGGAAAAACGGCTACTGTCGGATTAGTTACCTACAATCTTGCTAGAGCTTCTGACGACTTGATCCTGAAATCCGGGTTAAGTATGATAGTCTACATCACTGATCCAGACAGCATTTCAGTCAATGATATTGGCACTACTGTAGGTTTCACAGTTTTCACCGCCAATGCTCAATACTACAAGGAATGCAATGTCGGCGCCTCGGCATAGTCACCTTCCCTAGAAAGCTGGAGGACCCTGAGTCGCACAGGGTGCAGAAGGAGATCAAGCGGACATCCACCAAACACCATCTGCTTTCCGATGTGTAGCACTGTTCTACACACAAAGTATCTTATCGCTTAAGATAGCACACTTGCCTCAACGGAGAAATAAAAATGAAAAGTCTTCTGAAGAATAAGATGGGGCTCAGCACCGTAGTGACAACGCTGATCATCCTCGTAGTCTCAGTACTCCTAGCAACTGTTGTAACCTTCTATGCAATCAACGTGACGACAACGAGAGTGCAAGAAGAGAGTATCCAAGTGTACAAACTCCACACATGGCACAACGGTTCAACCTTCGCAGAAACAGCGTTCCTCATAATCAACACCGGTGGGCGCGATCTAGTCCTGGACAAAATCGCCGTGCGAGGACAAGAATGTCCATGGATTGATGTCTTCTTTTCAAAGACCACGGACACTATCAATAACGATCTACCTTGGGCTCAATATGCAAACCTGACAGACGGAGGCTCAGTGAAAGTCGGATCCACAATCTACACATTAACTCAAGGTGCGGATTCAGACCTAATCTTGCAGTCAGGCCAGAGCATGATTGTCTACATTCTCAACCCTGACCACGTGTCAGTCAATGACATCGGAGTCACCGTCGGCGTGACAATCTTCACAGCCAACGCCCAATACTACAAAGAAAGCAACGTCCAAGCAACCGGTTAGACGCCCATCTCCACCTTTTTTCTTTTATCCCTTTTTTCCTCAGAGTACACGAGTTTTCCAAATTCAGATGCTCAGTTCGGATATGTAGTATTGTTCTACACACAAATGGTATTATTGTTTCTCCTAGAAGCTTTCGGTGAAGCTTCGTTCATAGATAAGCAGTGAGGGAAACAGGTGAATCGCCATAGAATAGGAAGAGTGCAGTTCTTACGCTCGAAGAGAGGAACCGCTCTGCCTGTTTCTTTTCTGATGCTGTTTGTTTCCCTCACAATCATTGTCTCAGCAACGTTCTATGTTTCGGTGGTCGAGATCCAAGCGCGCGGAAGAATTCTGAACGTAGCTGCTGCAAAACAGATCATGATAGCTCTCGAAAGCTCCATAGAAGCAGCCACGTGGTCTCCCGACACTTCAATCGTCTGCCTCTTTGAGGATGCAGGAGGCCTCTTCCTAACCTATCCTACTGACAAGAACCTCCTGATAAAGATCACTGACGGACAATTCCAAGATACGGTTTTCAATGACAACATAGGAAGAGCAGTCTATCAACTGCCTGCCACCGAGACAGCGATTTCGACTTTGTACTTGACGGGGGACAGAAGAGCAATAATCAACCAAACCGAATTCACAATGTCACAACTGTACTTGTCATCCGGGGAAATGACACCTGAAGTAATCCTCACGTATCGCCCCCTAGCTACCATAAGTGAAACCGGCTTCGAGAACGGGAAGCCAGTGAATACGCTGAGGATTTATGTCATCAGCCTGAATCAATCGACGGAGTTCGCAGCCCAAGGCAGGTTCAGAGTCAAGGCCACGTGCACAGAGGTTGTATCTCAACATCACATGTACAACTTCACCAACACAGTGACTTCAATTTCTGTGAAAGCCACATTTGATGGAAGAAGCGACGTAGTGATATTACCAGTTTTCAGCAACCCCAGCGGAGCATTTGTTCAAGTTGAAACCCTGCTCTGCGGAATCAAACTCGAAAGAATACAGGGTGGAAACTGAC